>DATIKH010000026.1:0-70934 GCA_035477775.1 Bacteroidales bacterium
GTTACCCCTTTTACGGGAGTAGAAGCCAAAGGTGTATTTACAGTCCAACTTACTCAGGGAGAGAACCATGAAGTTACCATCGATGCCGACCAAAACATACTGCCCGATGTTTCGGTGGAGGTTGTTGGCGACATGCTGGTACTGAGATACATGGGCTCTGCCCGCAATATTGGCCGGATTATGGCAAGGGTTACGGCACCGTATTTTTTAACCCTTCAAGGAGGTGATTTGGTTTCTTTTTCGAGCGAACAACCACTGCGTTCACCGGTATTAAGACTTGAGGGCAGTAGCGCATCCCGGTTCGACTTGCAGGTCGAAACCGAAGATCTGTCAACAAATTTGAGCGGCGCAAGCCGGGTCAACCTGTCGGGAATAGCAACCTCGCATACCGCAACACTTTCTGGTACTTCACTTTTGGATGCATCCGACTTGGCCACAGAAAGCACCCAGGTTGATTTATCAGGGGCATCCAAAGGCAGTGTTTATGCCACTACAATTATTTCGGGCGAAGCGAGCGGAGCCTCTGTGCTGGCCATAAAGGGGGCCCCTGTCTCGCAAAATATCGAATTATCGGGCATGGCCACCATTGAAGGACTTGAGATTGAAACTGAGCCAACGGCACAAGCAGAGAACAATGCAGAAAGGGTACGTGTTGGGCCGGTGCAAATAAGAATAAACGACAACGACAATAATGACCAGGATCGTGATGAAAACAACAACCGATTCAGAAACAACTGGACAGGTATTGAGTTGGGTATAAACGGCTATCTTACTCCGGATTACAGCCTTACTATGCCTGTTGGCCAGGAATCATTTGAACTCCGGTATGAAAGATCCACTGCGTTGAATATTAACATTTATCAGCAAAATATAAACCTGGTTCGCAACAGACTTGGCCTGTTCACGGGTATCGGTTTGGGGTGGAATAATTACCGGTTTGGCAATGATGCCCTGTTGGTTAAAGGGCCTCAGGAAGCAGAGTTTGTAGCGGTACCCGAACCCGGTCTTCGCAAAAACAAGCTTACCGTCACCTGGGTCAACGTACCGGTGATGTTAGAGTTTCAAAAACCGGCTTCAGCACCCGGCCCACGATTTTTCCTTTCGGCTGGTTTGAACCTGGGTGCAAGGATCAGTTCGCACACCAAACAGGTTTACATGCTCGATAATGGGAGGGATAGAAGAAGATTGCGCGGTGATTTTTACCTGAACCCTTTCCGGTTCGATTTACAGGCACGCATGGGAATTGGAAAAATCGGACTGTTTGCCTCCTACTCGCTCAACAGCTTGTTTCGTGATGAAAGAGGTCCTCAACTCTATCCTTTTTCGGTCGGGCTTCGTCTGACCAGTTTTTAGTCATAATTTTCTGACATGGTTGCCCCGACCAGCCCCATACAAGGCTGGTCGCTTTTTTTGTTTTATTTACTTTTTATAATTTTACAGCCCATTTTTAAGGCAAAATCTATGTCAGGTCACAGCAAATGGTCAACCATAAAACGCAAGAAAGGTGCGCTGGACGCCAAGCGCTCCAAGATTTTTTCGAAGATTATTAAAGAAATTACAGTTGCCGCCAAAGAGGGATTGCCCGACCCGGAAGGAAATCCGCGACTTCGACTTGCTATTGCCAACGCCAAGGGCGTTAATATGCCCAAGGACACCATACAGCGGGCCATTACAAAGGCCAGCGACAAAAGTGAAGGCTCCTTCAGTGAGGTAACCTACGAGGGCTATGCAAATTTTGGTGTAGCTGTTTATGTCGAATGCCTCACTGACAATCTACAGCGTACGGTGGCCAACGTGCGGTCGTATTTCAACAAGCACAGCGGCAAACTGGAAACCAACGGAGCCCTGAGTTTTATTTTCGACCGCAAAGGGGTATTTACCGTTCCCATGAAAAGCTTGGATGAGGATGCCTTTATTATGGAGGTGATCGATGCCGGCGCCGAAGAGGTGGAGACCGAAGACCGCTTTTTTACCATTTATACTGCCATGGAAGATTTTGGCAGTATGCAGAAAAAACTGGAAGAACTGGGGGTTGAAGTCGAAAACGCTGAATTGCAACGTATCCCAAAAACTACAGTAAAACTTGAAAAGGAATCTGCCCTGAAAGTGCTCAAGCTTATAGAAATGTTTGAGGATGATGACGACGTGCAGCAGGTTTTTCACAACCTGGAATTAACCGACGAATTGATGGGCGAAATGTAGCCCAAGGTTGCGCTAAAAAAAAAGAGGCCCCAAAACAGGAGCCTCTTTTTGTTTTATACACTTTTTTACAACAACCTCTGAAAACCTTGTAAAACAAGGAAAGTATTTTTAAAATAAAATGTAAAAATTTTTGTTTGAAGTCACCAGTGTCCACTAAAAATTAATTACACTCTTTGAAATTCTTGACAGTTCACGCTTTCAGAGCTTTTTTAGGCGGTGACGATTTGAATTGATTAGGTTTGCTTTAAAATAAGGCAACCATGAATTACGGCAAATATGTTTTCGCTCAGAACGTAGAAATTTTAGCACACCGAATCTTTGACAAATTTGTCAGACAATATAGTGGTAACAAGCACATTAGGCATTTTACCTGTTGGAATCAACTCCTGTGTATGGTCTTCGATCAACTTTCAAATCGTGATAGTTTGCGAGACTTGATTGTTGCCATTAATGCGCATGAAGGCAAATCATATTACCTGGGTTTTGGTAAAAGTGTAACTCGGAGCAACCTTGCAAAGGCCAATGAGAACAGGGATTGCCGGATATTTGAAAAATTTGCTTACCACTTGGTTGCCTTGGCCCGCAAACAAAGACAGGACAACGACTTTAAGATTAAGGGCCAGGTATACGCTTTTGATTCTACAACCATTGACTTGTGTTTGAGCGTCTTCTGGTGGGCAAAATTCCGCAAGCGCAAAGGTGGAATTAAACTTCACACCTTGTTTGATATCAAAACCCAGATTCCGGCTTTTGTACATGTCACTGCGGCTGTCGTTCATGATGTTAACGCAATGGATCTGCTAAGTTTTGAACCCGAAGCCTATTATATCTTCGATCGGGGCTATGTGACTTTGAGAGGCTCTATCGCATCACTCGGCACTCTGCCTTTTTTGTTGTCAGAGCAAAGGCTAACCTTTGTTTTAATCGAATTTACTCTTTAAAAAGCAATAAAAACGCGGGAGTAAAAAGTGATCAAATCGGCAAGCTAACAGGTTTTTAAGCCTAAAAAGATTACCCTGAAAAACTCCGCAGAGTTAAGTTTTATGACAAAGAATCGGACAGGACTTTTGTTTTTCTTTCGAACAACTTTGAGCTATCAGCCCAAGAGATTGCTTATTTGTACAAAAACCGTTGGCAGGTTGAATTGTTTTTCAGGTGGATCAGACAACATTTAAAAATCAAGGCATTCTGGGGCACATCAGAAAATGCTGTTCGTATACAGGTGTATACAGCAATCATTTCTTATTGCTTGGTTGCCATAGTAGGTTCTACCTTGAAAATCGATCGGTCAACCTACGAAATTCTACAGGTTTTGAGCATGTCCCTTCCAGATTAAACACCTGTTATTGAGCTATTTAAAAACGTGAACTGCCAAGATATCAAAGAGCCTTTTTGTAACCAACTGTCCCCCAATTTAATTTAAGTGGACAGCAAGGATTTGAAGTTAAAATTATTATATTTGAAAACCATTTTTACAAGCATTCTTCAATTTTTTCTATAAAAGAGCGATTTATTCTTGTAGTTCAGTTTGCCTAACAAACAAAACCATTTGCCTATGGTAGTATGTTTTACCATCCCTCCCCCAAAAGACATTTTCTCACTCCACTTTAAGGTAAAAAATCTTTTTTTTGATTTCACCTTTATCAACCAAAATTTACAATTATGAAAAAACTTCAACAAATTAAAGCCGGCATTTGGTTGCTGGCGTTTGTATGGTTCTTGAGCGTGGACTTATACGCTCAAGAAACTATTGCTTTATGGACTTTTGGAACCACTGGTTCTGAGACTCTTACCCCTGCCATTGGAACCGGGACTGCCACCTTAATTGGAGGGACTACTTCCGCCTGGGCCGCTGGCGTTACCGGGCAAGGCTGGAATACCTCTGGCTACCCTGCCCAAGGTGTTGGCAGTGGGACAGCTGGTGTTCAGTTTGCCTTTAGCACTGAGGGCAGACAAAATATTGTACTTACCTGGTCGCAAAGGCATAGCGCCACTTCAGCAAATAGGATTAGGTTGATGTACACCATTGATGGTGCAAACTGGCAAAATTTTGAAGCTAACATTGCTAATGCATCAAACGTTCGTCTTCAAGAGTGGCCTGGATTTGATAACGGGCGTTATGTTGCCGCAGCCGAGGACTGGTTTCATAGGGTTGCAGACTTTACTTCAATCACCGGAGTTAATAACAACCCACTATTTGCCGTAAGGATTGTTACTGAATTTGTTGACGGTACTAACTATGCCGCCACTACTACTACTTATGGAACAACAGGCACATTGCGATTTGATGATGTTAGATTCGTATCAAACCCTGAACCTTCGCTTTTTAGCACTTACTTCCATTTTGCTCTCGTGAACAACACCAGGCCAGCTTGGTTTGGTGCAGATACTGAGAGGGGAGGAGCAGTACACGGCGACTTTTTTTATGCTGCTAGCCGCAATGCTGGCGTACACATAAGGAAACTTAACAGGTTAACCGGATTGGAAGTTGCAACCATGAATACCACTGGAATTGCGGGTGGTTTCTTTCCTATCAATGATATTGAGGTTTCTGAAGATGGGCATCGCATTGTTTTCAATTTGATTACTGCAGGGGGTAATTTCATAGCTTACCGGGTTCATGAAACCGATGCTCCCCAAGTTTTGTTTACCGCAAATATCGCTGCGGGACGTTTTGGCGACAAGGTTACCCTGGTTGGTAGGCTTAACGATGGAAGTGCCATGATTTACGCTGCAAATGCTTCAGCTACCCAGGTTTTAAGGTGGCGTATGGTATCCACCGGAAGCAACACCTGGGATTTCAATCCAATTCCCGAAACGATTACTCTTACGAATGCAACAGTTGGTGCAACACCTGCTGTTGCACCTCTTCCAGACGGTTCGTTCTACTGGAATGCCAACGGGCAGCTCCTTAGCAAGCACAACGCGGATGGGACAAGAATAGGAGTGGTACCAGGGGCAATTGTTGCCACGGGTTCAAACGCCATGAAGTTTCTGGGAACCAATGGTAACGACGAATACCTTGCTGTTTATTCATTTGGAACCCACAACGAGACTATTCGTGTACTCAGAATACCAAACGGAGTTCCAGAAAATGCCCAAATTGTGTTCATTACCCCAACGTTAAGAGGTGGAGGGGGGGCGAATGCTAATGGTGCTGGTGACGTTGGTTTCGTGCCCTATCCAGATGGAAATGTTGGTTTGTACATTTTGGCGACCAACAATGGCATTGGGGGCTACAGATCCAATAACCTTAATATTACATTCCCTGTTTACACACGCAACACCCTCCTCGTTGCTCCGACTTCCCTCACCGACTTCAGCTATTTAGAAGGTAGTGGCCCGTCGGCGGCGCAGTCGTTTTCGGTTTCGGGCACAAACCTTGATGGCTCAAATGTAATAGTTACGGCTCCCGCAAACTACGAGGTTTCTGTAACCGCGGACGGAACCTACGGGGCTTCCGTAACTTTAACTGCTTTTAATGGCACCGCAACACCAATTTGGGTAAGGCTTGCAGGAGGTTTAACTCCAGGTGCTTACTCCGGCGACGTGTCGGTTGCCGGCGGTGGGGCAACCGCAGTTAACGTGGCAGTGAGCGGGAACGTTGTGCCCCGACCGTCCCCAATCTTAATCGTTGCCCCGACTTCTCTAACGGGATTTACCTATGTCTTTGGCAGCGGCCCGTCGGCGGCGCAGTCGTTTTCGGTTTCGGGAACAGCCCTTGATGGCACAGATGTAATAGTTACGGCTCCCACAAACTACCTGGTTTCTGCAACCGAGGACGGAACCTACGGGGCTTCCGTAACTTTAACTGCTTTTAGCGGCACCGCAACACCAATTTGGGTAAGGCTTGCAGGAGGTTTAGCTCTTGGCGATTACTCCGGCAACGTGTCGGTTGCCGGCGGTGGGGCAACCGCAGTTAATGTGGCGGTGAGCGGGAACGTTGTGTCCCGACCGCCCACTTTCGCCGTTACCCCATCTTCACTAACGGGATTTACCTACGTAGAGGGCAGCGGCCCGTCGGCGGCGCAGTCGTTTTCGGTCTCGGGAACAGACCTTGATGGCACAAATGTAATAGTTACGGCTCCCGCAAACTACCTGGTTTCTGCAACCGAGGACGGAACTTACGATGCTTCCGTAACTTTAAGTGCTTTTAGCGGCACCGCAACACCAATTTGGGTAAGGCTTGCAGGAGGTTTAGCTCCTGGCGCCTACTCCGGCAACGTGTCGGTTGCCGGCGGTGGGGCAACCGCAGTTAATGTGGCGGTGAGCGGGAACGTAACAGCCCTCCCTCAAATTGGATGGGCCAACCTGCAATGGCCAGCTACAGGAAGCATCACCCTTGGCCAGGAATTCAACGTTTTCGGCCAGGTATGGATCCCCGGAGTAACCGGAGGGGCAACACCTGCTGCCGGCTTGCAAGCGTGGGTTGGATACAGCACCCAAAACACCAACCCCGATACTTGGACCAACTGGATTGTCTCATCACACCAGGGTCCTGTTGGAAACAACGACGAGTTCGTTACTAACCTAGGAGCGGCAATAACAACCCCTGGAACATACTTTTTCGCCACCCGTTACAAGTACCTCGACCAGGCGTATTTATATGGAGGCTTCAATGGTGGTTTCTGGAATGGAACCAGCAATGTTAGTGGCGTTTTGACCGTAACTGCCGTCCCCCCGCCCACTTTCGCCGTTACCTTCAACGTTAATATGTCGGCGGCAACGGGATTCAATCCTGCTACCCACGTGGTTCACATTGCGGGTAACTTCCCTGCACCCAACTCTTGGAACGAGCCAGGCTCAAATGCTGACCTCAGGCTGAACCGCGTAGGCGAAACGATGATATGGTCCATCACACTTAACCTGCCTGCAGGCAACGTTGCCTACAAATTCTTCTCCACTCACAGGGGAGCTGGCTGGGGTGGTGGCGAATGGGATGGTGACCCCAACCGCCAGATAACTGTAACTGGTCCTATGACAGTTAATGATTGGTTCGGATCGCTTAACGACCCCACCACGGTGCCTGTTATTACCGAGGCAACTGCAGTAATTAACTTGTTTCCAAATCCTGCCCGCACTGTACTTAACATTGCAGCCAACGAAATGATCAGAGAGGTTCGCATAATCGACATGCTCGGTCAGGTAGTTTATTCCGCAACGGCCTCAGGGAATAGCCATTTAGTAAACGTAGGCGACCTGAGATACGGTATATATTTTGTACAGATTAAAACCCAGACTGGTATTCAAACCAAACGTGTTCAGATTGTAAAATAGTTTCAGGTTTTTTTTAGAAGGAGGAGACCGTCTCAAAAGCAAATTGAGGCGGTTTTCTTTTTCCTGTTTTACGCACCTTTTTTTGTTTATACGCAAACTCAAGAAACACTATCGAAGCGCATCACTGTATCTCATTTGCTGCATTCAGTACCTGATTCCAAACAGACCAAATCAGGACTACTCAATATGGATGAAGAACAACCCGAACCAGACCAAATTATTTGTAAAAATTTCAAGGGTGTTGCAAGGCTGAAAACAAAAAAAAGGCCCCGGAACCGGAGCCTCTTTTTGTTTTATTAGCTGCTTTATCAGGAGTTGCCGTTCTTGCCTCCAAAAGCTACAATTTTTACCGTATCGTTGGCAATTACAAGTTCCTCGTTGGTAGGAACCACCATGACCTTTACCTTGGAGTCGTGTTTTGAAATAAGTTCGAGTTTTCCACGAATGCCATTGTTGCGGTCCACATCGAATGTAAGTCCCAGAAACTCAAAACCTTTACACACGGCTTCACGTGTTTCGGGGCCATTTTCGCCTACCCCGCCGGTAAAAATAAGCAGGTCGAGGCCACCCATGGCGGCTGCATAGGCTCCAATGTATTTTTTAATCCGGTAAATATACATATCGAGAGCAAGCTGGGCCCGTTTGTTGCCTTCATTCCAGGCGGCGTTTTCAATATCGCGCATATCGTAGGAAACACCACTAATACCCAACACGCCACTTTTCTTATTGATCAGGTTGGTGGCATCTTCGGTATTCAGTCCCTTCTTCTTCATGATGTAAAGCAAAGCTCCCAGGTCAAGATCGCCTGCACGGGTACCCATCAGCAAACCTTCAACCGGCGTAAGTCCCATCGAAGTGTCAACAGATTTTCCATTTTTAATGGCGGCAATGGAAGCCCCGTTGCCTAAATGGCATGTAATGGCTTTAACGTTGTCCTGCCTGAGAAACAAAGCATCGCATGCCCTGGTAAAAACATACTTATGGCTCGTTCCATGAAAGCCATAACGGCGGATCTTGTCATGTTCGTACATTTCGTAAGGCAGGCCATACATATAAGCATGCTGGGGAATGGTTTGGTGGAATGCCGTATCGAACACAGCAACCATTGGTATATTCGGAAGCAATTTCTTCATCGACAGGATACCATTCAGGTTGGCAGGGTTATGCAGGGGAGCCAATTCTACTACCTCTTCTATATTCCGGATTACCTCTTCATTTATGAGTACGCTCTGGCTGAATTTTTCACCTCCATGGGCAACCCTGTGCCCAACGGCAAAAATTTCATCAATATTGCCCAAAACGCCATGCTGCGGGTCGAGCAAAATTTTAAGAATCAGATCGATACCTGTTTCATGGTTCTCCACATCCTGAATCAATGTGTATTTATCCTTGCCCTTGGGTTGGTGTTTAAGCACACTGTCTTTCAATCCAATACGGTCAAGTAGCCCGATGGCCAGCAATTCCGAATTATTGGCCATGTTAATCAGTTGGTACTTCACCGATGAGCTTCCGCAGTTCAGCACTAAAATTTTCATTCGAAAATAATTTTAAGATTAAGGTATAGAAGGGAGTTATGTTTACAAACAACAATGGGTTAATTTGAAGCTGCCTGGTTTACTGTAATGGCAACCAGGTTCACAATATCATCAACCGAACAACCTCTCGACAGGTCGTTGATCGGAGCAGCCATTCCCTGAAGCACAGGACCTACGGCTTCGGCTCCGGCAAGGCGCTGTACAAGTTTATAAGCAATATTGCCGGTTTCGAGGGTCGGAAACACCAACACATTAGCCTTACCGGCTATCGGGCTATCGGGAGCTTTGCTTTTGCCAATGGCTTCAACTATGGCCGCATCGGCCTGCAGTTCGCCATCAATGAGCAGATTTGGATCCATCTCCCTGGCCAGGCGGGTGGCTTCGATTACTTTATCGCACATTGGATGACTGGCGCTGCCCTTTGTCGAAAAACTCAACATGGCTACCCGGGGCTCAAGGCCGGTAATGGCCCGGGTTGTTTTACCTGTGGTTACTGCAATTTCTGCAAGTTCGCGTGCCGTTGGATTGGGATGAACAGCACAATCGGCAAACACCATAAGTCCCTGGTCACCCCAATGTTTTTCTTTCATGATCATGATAAAGGCACCAGAAACCACTCCAATACCCGGAAGCGTTTTGATGATTTGAAAAGCAGGGCGCAATACATTTCCGGTTGTGTTGGCTGCACCGGCAACCTCTCCATGGGCATCTCCATTTTTTATCAGCAGTGTTGCCAGATAAAGGGGGTCGGCAGCGAGTTTATAACCTTCATCATACGTTAATCCTTTATTTTTTCTGATATCCACCAGCATTTCGGCAAAATACTTTCTGCGCTCCCAGGTTTCGGGGTCAATTACAGTTGCCTTGTTGATGTTTCTGAGGCCAAATCCGGCGGCAATTTGCCTAATCTTTTCAGGGTTGCCTAAAAGGATTAGTTGAGCCAACTCCTCTTCAAGGATGATATCTGCGGCTTTCAGTGTACGTTCTTCAAAACCTTCGGGAAGGACAATGGTTTTGTTTATTTTTTTTGCTTTGTTTTTAATCGAGTCCAGGAGTTGCATTGGAGAAAGAAAAAATAGCAATACAGATATTATGGTGAATCAATTTGTACAAATGAAAAATAAGAACAGTTGAAAACCTTTTAGGAATTCATCCGGCTTACAACTTTTCAAAAATTTCTTTGGGGAAGGTTTCTGTTTAAAGCTCCTTCAAAAAGTGCTGCAAATTTAGATTTTATAAATATCCCTGCAAAATAAAATCGACAACATTTTGCAAAACAGCTCATCTGGCAGATGTTTTTTCAATGGTAAACATTACCATTATTAAACCCAAACAAAATACCTTTGCAAAAATTGCGGATGAAGGCTGGTCAAATACTTTTGTACGGACTGATTTGTCTATTGTGGATTTTTGGAACAGCAGGTTGGCTTTCGGCCAATCCGGAAGTTCCACTGTATGGTTATTCTATGCCTTCCCAAACATTTTTAGTTGTTGACAGTTTTCCTGCTGCTTCAGATGGGATTTTTGCTACTGACACTGACGGCATGAGCTCCAGGTTGAAAAACTGGGCATCGTTTTACGGGGACGGTAATCTTCTGCATCCCGAAGAATTCACCATCAGACCACTGGAACCCGCGAAAACAGCCACCTGGGTGTTTTGGCTGTTGATACTGAGCCTTGGGGGTTTGTCTTATGCCCGAATGTATTTTCCTTACCGCTCGCGGCAATATTTCAGGGCACTTCTGGGGATAAGGAATTTTAACCAAATGGAGCGCGAAGGAGGTTATTTTGACGAACCTCCAGCTTGGGTTTTCTTTGTGAATTTCGCCCTGATTTTTTCCCTTCTGGTGGTGCAAACCATCAACCAAACGGATATAATTTCCGTTTTTGGAGACACCCCACAACATGTCCTTTTTGGAATTATTTCGCTGTTGGTGTTTTCATTCTTTCTGGTAAAATATCTGGCAACAGGTTTTATTGCCTGGGTATTTCAAACCCAGTCGGCAAATGCGACCTACACCAGAAATTTTTACCTTTTCAACAACCTTGCAGGCGTATTGATTCTGCCGGTAGTAATTTTTAATGCTTTCAATCCAACACCCATCGCATTGTACATAGGCTGGCTGATAGTTCTGACGCTCAATGTTTTTAAGGTGTACAGGGGGATAGTACTTGGAATCAACCGGTCGGAGTTTTCTGCGTATTACTTATTTTTGTACTTTTGCACCATCGAATTGATTCCAATTCTTTTAATTGCAGAAATTGCAGGCCTTAACCTGCTTTAAGGCCAAACTGTAAGTACCCCCCGAAAGTAAAACCACAAACCACAAAGAAGGAGGAGGCGCATTGAAAATAAAGAAGATTCTCATTTCACAACCACAGCCCGAAGGCGACAGATCGCCTTATGCAGACCTGGTTAAGCAGTTTAATCTTGATCTCACTTTTAAAAATCTCATAAAAATTGAAAGAATCAGCGCAAAGGAGTTTCGCCAGCAACGCATAAATATACCAGACTACACTGCGCTGATATTTACCTCAAGGCACGCTGTAGATCACTTTTTTGCCCTGGCCGAAGACATGCGTCTTCAAGTTTCGGAACAAATGAAATATTTCTGCACTTCAGAAACTGTTGCCCTTTATCTGCAAAAATACGTCCACTACCGAAAGCGCAAGATCTTCTTTGCCAAAGCCCAAATCAACGAATTGATTGACCTGATTAAAAAGCACAGGGATGAAAAATACATTTTCATCTGCACTGAGAACTATCAAAACGACATTCCCTTGATGTTGAACAACAACAAGGTAACCTACGTTTGCGCCCCCATTTACCGTACGGTACCCGAAGATCTTACGGGTATAAACATCAACGACTATCAGATGGTGGTGTTTTTCAGTCCGTTTGGCGTAGAATCTATCAAAAAGAATTTTCCTGATTTTAATCAGGGCGACCAAATTTTTGGTGCTTTTGGCGAAGGCACTGCGAAGGCAATAATCAACAATGGGTACAAACTTCATGTGATGGCGCCCAATGAGAAATTCGCATCCATGGTACCGGCACTTCAGGATTTCCTTCTGAAAAACAAGAAATAAACCCAGGGGGTGAACCGCCAGGACTCCTGGTTCTGATGTGCAAATTCGTAGGGGCCCTATGCAATCCTTTAAAAAAAGTGAACGGCTGTGCCTTACCCGGCTGAAGGAGTTGCTCTTTGATAAGGGCAAGGTGCTGTCAGTATATCCCTTTAGAGTTTTCTATATCTGCACTACTCGAGAAAGTCATCCCGGGCCTGGTAGTTTCAACTCAAAGAACAATCACTTGCTCCAAGTTCAAGAGAAGATACCTGACGGTTTTTTACCCGCTTTGTGGCAGGAAGTCCTGTCAGATGGTTTTGCATCAAATCCTTTTCCTGCTCAGATGCTGGTTTCAGTTCCAAAAAAACGGTTTAAAAAAGCAATACAACGAAACCGACTGAAAAGACTTGTAAAAGAAGCTTACCGGAAAAACAAGGAGGGGTTTTATTCGTTACTTAATCAAAGGGGTCTTGTGTGCCTTGTTGCATTTGTTTATACGGGTTCCCAAATTTTGCCCTTTCATGAAGTAGAAAGCAAAATCGTAGTAATTTTACAAAAGCTTGGCCGGGTTGTATCTGGTACGGTTATTGCCGATGCTGAAACCAGGTAATTCTATATGTTGTTGGTAAGTTGGATATCAAAGGCTGCAACCCTAGTTCTGGTAGGTTTAATACGTTTATACCAGGGTGCTGTTTCACCCTATCTGCGCAGCAGTTGTCGGTTTGTGCCTACCTGTTCGCACTATGGTGTGGAAGCATTGAAAAAGCACGGGCCTTTAAAAGGTGGCTGGCTGACTTTAAAAAGGATTCTGTCGTGTCACCCCTGGGGAGGCAGTGGATATGATCCGGTTCCATAATTTTTGCAAACATCAGCCATTCGACGCTATCAAGATTATAACACAAACTAAGGGAGGCTTGCTGGCAATTGCCACTCCTAACAACCAAATAGGTTTTTTTACAAACATTTTTGAAATCTACTTTTTCGAGTTCCTGGAACTTCACCTGTAATTTAATTTATGATGAAAACCTTTCTGAAAATAAAGGCCCGGATAAAGGTTATACTCGTGGCTTCGGTATTGCTTGTTTCTATTCTTTTTTTATCGGCTTTTGGCTCCCGCAATTTCGAAATCGTCAAGAATCTCGACATTTTTGCCAGCCTGTTTCGCGAACTGGTAGTAAACTATGTTGAAGAGATAGACCCTTCTGAGTTGGTTCAAACTGCCATTGATGAAATGCTGCTTACCCTCGACCCATATACTACCTTCATACCCGAATCGCAGCTCGAAGAAATTCAGTTTATGACTACCGGAACCTACGGAGGTATTGGAGCACTTATTGCAACCCGCGGGCAGCACACCATCATAGCTGAAATTTACGAAGGTTTTCCTGCGCATGTTTCTGGTCTGAAGGCAGGCGACAGAATCCTGTCGATAAGCGACAAGGAGGTGTCGGGACTACCGTCGGATGAGGTAAGGGAGTTGCTTGTAGGCCCTCCCGGAACGACAATTAACATCCTGGTGTCCCGGCAGGGTATTACCGAGTCTTTCTCGGTTCCAGTAACACGACAATTGGTTACCATAAGAAACGTCACCTATGCCGGCATGCTGCAGGATGGGATCGGGTACATTCTGGTTTCCGGTTTTACTCAAAATGCGGGTCGTGAGGTAAGAGATGCCCTACACTCGCTGAAGCAGGACCAACAACTACGGGGTGTCATCATCGACCTTAGAGGAAACGGTGGTGGTTTGTTGAACGAAGCCGTGAATATTACCAACCTGTTCGTTGAAAGAGACCAGATTGTGGTGAACACCAAGGGCAGGATTCCAGATCGGAATTCCACCCACCGCACGCTCAACGAACCATTAGACACCCGAATTCCACTGGTAGTAATGGTTGACAGGGGCTCGGCCTCGGCCTCCGAAATCGTTGCAGGCGCTATTCAGGATTTAGACCGCGGTGTAATCTTAGGGCAACGCACATTCGGTAAAGGGCTGGTTCAAAACGTGGTTCCCCTTAGCTTCAACAGCCAGTTAAAAGTTACCGTGGCCAAGTATTACACCCCGAGTGGCCGCAGCATTCAGGCGATAAATTATGCCCAACGCAACGAAGATGGCAGCGTGGCCATGATTCCCGATTCGCTCAAGCAAGCCTTTAAAACCCGAAATGGCCGGGTTGTTTATGACGGCGGTGGCATCCTGCCCGACGTTGTTACCCCTGCTCCACAGCTAAGCCGCGTCTCTCAATCACTTTTAGGAAGGTTCTTGATTTTTGATTTTGCCAGCTCGTTTTATCGTGACAACCCCGGACTTCAGTCAATCGAAGATTTTACAATAACCCCTGAGCTATACAACGATTTCAGGGAATTTCTTTCTGGCAAGGATTACAGCTACCAAACCAATACCGAAACGCTTTTGGCCGAACTTAAAAGAGCAGCTCAGGCCGAAAGAAAGTTCAGCGCTGTTGAAGCCGAATTCAATGCCCTGAAAGAAAAAATCTATGACACCAAAGAAGTAGATATTATAACCTTCAAGCCTGAAATTTCGCAGTTGCTCAAAGAAGAGATTGCTTCGAGGTATTTTCTGCAGAAAGGTCGCGTAATAGCCTCTCTGCCTTACGATCCTGAAATAAAGGAGGCAATCGGAATATTGCTCGACCAGGAAAGATACAGGTCACTGCTTTCCCGCAGGAGGTAACACCAGGAGTTTATTAAGCCAGATGCCTTCGGAGTACGTTTTGGCTATTATTGAAACGCTGAAGCGATTCCGAACATACCATGCCGCTGACAGAAATTTGAAAATCAGCTTTTTTAACCGGTTTTTCATTTTTTCTTCATCTTTTATTACACAATTTTGCATTACATTTGAACAAAGCCCATTCATTTTATAGGATGAAGATTTTTTATGCAATATCGATTGTGTTGTTTGTAAGCATGGTATGGACGCCTGGCATGGCCAAGGCAACCCAGATCGAAACATTGCTCTTGCAAGAGCCAATCGCTCAAAATCCGGGCATAAGGCCAACCCATCATCAGGAACAACTTTTTGCTCAGGCAGCCACCGAACGTCCAAGGCGTGTTGCGCCTGCCCGCAGGGCCCGACCGGATTCCAATGAACGTATTCAACCCCGCCAGGGAGCCCGCCCCGAAGTGGTTCGGCCTGGGGGCCGACCTGCCGGAATCGGAAGACCACAGGGGGCAGCCCGGCCTCAGGGAGCAGTGAGACCCAGGAGAAGATAACTCTGCTGACTACTCCCTCCTAAATTATATGGTTATTCAACATAGCGGCAAATAAAAATAAGATATGGCCGTTAAAATTTTATTCCTTAAAAAACCAATATAAGTTGCATGAGCTATACCATACGTAACCTGGCTAATTTGAAAAGCCTATCTGCATTTCTGGTCATTATGCAGTTTTTACTTGCAAGCAACAAGAGCTTTTCTTTCGAAAGCAATTCCGACACAACATATAAAAGCCTGCCTGACATACATCGCTTTTATGTCGGCATTACATACTCCAATTATCCTTCCTTTGTTCAGCCGGCTACTTTCGATTACGGTACAGGCTTTGCGTCCCATTTTTTATACTCCATGGACTTCGGACTTTGGGCCGAAGCCAGGCTGTACCACAATCCAGGAATGAGTCCTTTTGTTTCGGTAATCGATTTTTCGGCAGGATACAACCACATCTTCAGCAATACCTTCGATGCAGGTGTTGCGGTGACGCGATTCCTGAACAACATGAATCCACAGGATCCATACCTTACCAATGCCACCATGCTGAACTTCAATCTGGGAGTTGACTGGAAGATATTATACACCAACATCATACCCGGATGGATGTGGGATGAAGATCCCACATTTTTTATCGCAGTTCAGAACAGCCGTTTCATTAAGAGTGCCACCTTTGGAAAAAACAACAGCTATTTTACCGCCAATCCGGGTTTTTATATTCTGTGGGGGCACGAGGTATGGCAAAGGCAATTGTCGCCTCTTTTTCTTGAAGCCTTGAGGCGGCGACAATTAACCCATCTCATCCCGGACCTGTCGCGAATGGAGGAACCATTCGGACTTCAAAGCCTTTTCATCAGCCTTCCCATCACTTTAGAATCCAGGCCATGGAGCTTTGAATTGGAGCCCTCCCTGGTTGTTGGCTTGAACAAAGATGCAGTTTTGGGCCAGCCTGAAGGATTTTTTTTGAATCTGGGTGTCTTCTTAAAGATTTTTTAGCCGTGAATGTATTGATTGTTGAGGACGAGGTAAATCTGGCTCATGAGATTGCCTCCTTTTTACGAAAGGAGCATTTCCTGGTAGAAATTGCCACTACGGGAACTGAAGCTTCGGAGAAAATAGCAGTAAACCTCTACGACTTTGTTTTGCTCGACCTGGGACTACCCGACTACGAAGGACTCGACCTGCTGGGTGAAGCCAGAAAGTCGGGACATGAAGCTGCATTTATCATTATCACCGCCAGAGGTGAAGTGGAAGAAAAAATAAAAGGTTTAGACCTTGGCGCCGACGACTACATTGCAAAACCTTTTTCGCTCCACGAACTCAGCGCCCGCATGAATGCCATTGCCCGGCGAAAATTTGGTTTGAACTCAAGTAATGTCGCCCTGGGCGAGTTTACGTTAGACATTTCAGCACGCAAAGTGTGGCACAACAACCAGGCGGTTGACCTTACCAAAAAACAATTTGACCTGCTACATTATCTGTCCATCAATAAAAACAAGGCACTCAGCAGAATTCAACTTTACGAACATATTTGGGGCAACCTGCTTGGCGACGAGTACGACAGCAATTTCATTGATGTACATATAAAAAACCTCCGGAAAAAACTTGCAGAACACGCACCGGTCGATTGGCTCGAAACAGTAAGGGGCATAGGATACAGGGTAATTATCGAACAATCATGAAGCTGCGCTACAAGCTGGCAGTTTATAATCTGTTCACAAAAGGCGTTTTTGTGGCCATATTCCTGTTGTTAATTCCATGGCTGCTAGAGCGGTTAAATGTTTATCAAACCGACCTCGAGCTGATTGAACAGCGGGAAGAGATCATGGAAGCCATTTCGGTCTTTGGAGCAGAGGAGTTGCTTTATAGCATCCAACCGGAAAGCTCCCCAACTTTTAACTTCCTACAACAAGAATATATAAGCCTTGTAAGGGCAGATTCGGATAGTCTGGTAAATTTTATTGAGATATCTCCCCAACTGGTCGATGGAGAAATTGTGGATTACCGGGTATTGGTTTACTCTTTCAGGGTAGATGGCATAACCTATCTGCTCGAAATTGGTAAAAGTCTCGAACGCATATACAGGACAGAGCAAAACATCCGCAACATCACCCTGGTTATGCTGGGCTTGTTTGTAGTTATTGCATTCCTTACCGACACTTCCATGACACGCCTGCTTACCCAGCCTCTGGCAGCAATAACTCAGAAACTCAAAAACACCAAGAATCCGGGTCAGTACGACCACAATCCGGTAGCTACCACCACGTATGATTTTGTATATCTCGACCAAACCATCTCCGATCTGATGCATCAAATCGAGGATCTTTTTGCAAAAGAAAAGGAGATCACTTCAAATATTTCGCACGAATTACTCACACCGATTTCGGTTGTTCAGAGCCGGCTCGAAAACCTGATTGAAGAAGAAGGACTTTCCGACAGACACATTGAGAAAATTTCGGATTCGCTGCGCACTTTGCACAGGCTCAAGGGAATCATCAACTCACTCTTACTGATTGCAAGGGTGGAAAACAAACAGTTTCTGAAAACGGATGCATTCTGGATCAATGAATTAATAGAAGAACTTCTGGAAGAACTTAGCCCAATCGCCCAGGAAAAAGGCATTAACTTTGTTGCAAAAATTGAAACAGACCATTACTTAAATGCCGCTAACCGCTCCCTTATTTTCACATTGTTTTTCAATATTTTGAACAATGCCGTAAAATTTTCGGAGCCCGAAAAACAGGGAGCAGTGGAGGTAGAAAGCCAAAGAATCAACAATGAATTCATAATTAAGATCATTGACCACGGGCCAGGAATGAGTGCAGAACAGGCCGGGGAGATTTTTCAAAGGTTCAGAAAACGTAAATCTTCCAACGGGCATGGCTTAGGGCTGGCCATAGCAAAAAGGATTGCCGATTTTCACAACATTGATATTCACGTCGAAACCCAACAAGGCAAAGGATCAACCTTTTATCTAATTTTTAAAATTTTTGATGTATGAAAAAACAATTGGTATTTATGACGATGGCGTTGGCATTTAGCGGCATAGCAGTGGCGCAGATGCATGAATCTACAGTAGCAGCAATTTCGGGTCAGCTGGTAAGCACAACATCACTCGACACGCTTTCAGGCCCAGGCAGGGGCGAGGCGGCCAGAGAGGGTGCAAGGGAACGTCGTAATGACCGGCACCAGATAAGAGATAATCGCAGAGACACCCGGCAGGAAATCAGGGAAGACCGCAGAGACACCCGACAGGGCGGCAGGGAAAAACGCCGGGACACCCGTCAGGATAACCGAAATCAGCGAAGGCAAGATTAACTAAAATGTTTGGGGTTACCCGGACTCAAAATACCTACCCATATCCGTGCCATTCGGTTAGGAATCATTAATTTTGAGCCCTCAAACAAAACGTTAACCTTCGCTATGTACGGCAAAATAAAAGAGCATCTTCAAAATCAGCTAAGTGAAATAAAACAGGCAGGCCTTTTCAAAACCGAACGCATCATTACCAGCCCGCAGGGTGTTGAAATAGTAGCCAACGACAAAAAGGTGCTGAATTTTTGTGCCAACAATTACCTTGGCCTTTCGTCAGATCCAAGGGTTATGGCGGCAGCAAATTATACCTTCTTTAAATACGGGTATGGCATGTCGTCGGTAAGGTTTATCTGCGGCACGCAACAGGTACACAAGGATTTGGAAAAAAAACTGAGTGGGTTTCTCGGAACCGACGATACCATCCTTTTTTCTTCGGCCTTCGATGCCAATGGCGGGGTTTTCGAGCCTTTGCTTGGTGAACAGGATGCCATCATTTCAGACGAGCTCAACCATGCTTCCATTATCGACGGGATAAGGCTTTGTAAAGCCAAGCGGTTCCGGTACAAAAACAACGACATGGAAGACCTCGAAGAGGTTTTGCAGGACGCCAGCGAGGCCCGGTTTAAGCTGATTGTTACCGATGGTGTTTTTTCGATGGACGGGATCATTGCCGACCTGGATAAGATTTGCGATCTGGCCGAAAAATACGATGCCCTGGTGATGGTCGATGATTCGCATGCTACGGGCTTTGTGGGCAAAACCGGACGAGGAACCCATGAGTACCACAACGTGATTGACCGGGTGGATATCATTTGCACCACTTTTGGCAAAGCATTAGGGGGAGCATCGGGCGGTTGCATCTCGGGTCGCCGCGAGATTATCGAACTGCTCCGTCAGAGGGCAAGACCATATCTCTTCTCCAATTCGCTGGCTCCATCCATTGCCGGGGCAACCCTCGAAGTGGTCAATATGCTATCTGAAACCACCGCCCTGCGCGATAAACTTTATGAGAACACCCAACTTTTCCGGAAGGGAATGACCGAAGCCGGTTTTAAAATTGTTCCCGGTGTTCATTCCATCGTACCGGTTCTTTTTGGCCACCTGCCCGACGATGCAAAACTGTCGCAGCAGTTTGCTGACGCCTTGCTCGATGAAGGCATTTATGTTATTGGGTTTTATTTTCCGGTAGTACCCAAAGGCAAATCGCGCATTCGCGTGCAACTAAGCGCAGCCCACAGCAAGGAACAGGTAGAGTTTGCCATCGGCAAATTTGTTAAAGTAGGTAAACGATTAGGCACCATTTGATTTTCGGTTTAGGAACTGATATCATCGAGGTTGACCGCATCAGGAAGACCATGGAAGCCGACCCGGACTTCCGACATCAGATATTTTCACCTGCCGAAATCAGCTATTGTGAGTCAAAAGCGTATCCTTGCCGGCACTACGCTGCACGTTTCTGCGCAAAGGAAGCTTTTTTGAAGGCCTTAGGCACCGGATTCAATGCAGGTATTAGCCTGACTGAAATTGAGGTTCTTCAGGAACCTTCCTGCAGGCCATTCATAAAACTTACAGGCTCAGCCAAAGATTTTTTCGAAAAATTTGGTTTTTCAAAAATACTTGTATCTTTATCGCACCTCAAAGACATTGCGGTTGCGGTCGTTATCATTGAAAAGGAGGAGTTGCGTATAGGTTAAATAGCAGATAAAGCATTACATAAGGCAAAATTTCTCAACGGCCATTCTTAATGAGAAAATTCAATAAGTATTAACATAAACTGACTGAGTATTATGGGGCATATTGGGTCTTACGAAGAAAGAGTTAAGAATTTTAACTGGGAAATAGCTGAAAAAGAATTGGAATACCAGCCAGGAAATGTGATCAACATCGGCTGGTATTGTTCTGACAGGATATGCCTTATGGGCAAGGCCGACAAGCCGGGGCTCATCTGGGAAGGTTTGGGCGGGAAAGAAAAAACCTTTACCTACAACGACATTCGGATTGCCAGCAACACCATCGGTCAGTTTTTGCGCAACCTGGGCATAAATCCCGAAGACCGTGTCTGCCTGTTCATGGACAAGGTACCCGAACTATACCTGGGATTTTTAGGAGTACTTAAAATTGGCGCCATTGCCCAACCGCTCTTTTCGGCTTTCGGCGACGAATCGCTTTTTGTTCGCCTCGAAAATGCTGAAACCCGGGCCATCATCACCCAGAAAAAACACGCTCCTAAAGTTCGGAAGATCATTGACAAAATGCCCTTCCTGGAATATATCATCATTGTTGACCACGACCCTGCGAAGCCGCTGGGACCGCGCGAAGTGGCCTTCGACCTGGAAAAAACACCGCCTGTCGATCACTTCAAAATTCATCCCACCAAAGCCGAATCTCCTTCGGTGCTTCACTATACCTCCGGCACCACAGGGCAGCCCAAGGGGGTAAAACATGTTCATTATTCACTTATTTCGCAATACCTTACCGCCAAATGGGTGCTCGACCTTCAGGAGGACGATATTTACTGGTGTACAGCCGATCCCGGCTGGGTAACGGGTACTTCCTACGGCATTATTGGCGGATTCAGCAACGGGGCAACCCTGTGTGTTCTCGATGCGGGTTTCTCGGCCGAGGCATGGTACCGGTTCATAGAAAAACACCGGGTAACCATGTGGTATTCGGCCCCAACGGCCATCCGCTCGCTGATGAAAGCCGGCGATGAGGTGGTGAAAAAGTTCGACCTGAGTTGCCTGCGCCATCTTGCCTCTGTTGGCGAGCCGCTTAACTCCGAAGCTGTGATCTGGTCGCAAAAAGTTTTCGGAAAGCCGTTTTACGACACTTACTGGCAAACCGAGACCGGTTCGATCATGATCTCAAACTACCCCGGCATGAAAGTAAAACCGGGATCCATGGGCAAACCCTTTCCGGGCATCGAGGCCACCGTGGTACACCCCGAAACCTTCGACCCCTTTACAGAAACTGGCAAAGTGGGCATCATTGCAATAAAACCAGGCTGGCCGGCCATGATGCGCACCTACTGGCGCAACGAGGAGGCCTTTAATAAAAAATTCAGGAAGGGCTGGTATCTGCCAGGCGACCGTTCGAGTATCGACGCCGAAGGGTATTTCTGGTTTGTAGGGCGCGACGACGATGTGATCAATACTGGCGGGCACCTGGTAAGCCCCTTCGAAGTGGAATCGGCCCTGCTCGAGCATCCGGCCGTAGCTGAGTCGGCAGTCGTGGCCAAACCCGACTTTGTAAACATGGAGGTGGTTAAAGCCTTCATAACCCTAAAACCTGGTTTTACTGCAAGCGCCGACCTCGACCTCGACATTATGAACTTCGTAAGGAAAAAACTATCGCCCCTGGCCATGCCACAGGAAATAGAGTTCGTCGAAACATTGCCTAAAACCCGCAGCGGAAAGATCATGCGCCGAATCCTGAAAGCCAAGGAGTGGGGCGAAGAAATCGGCGACACTTCAACCCTTGAAGATGATTGATTTTAGGAGAGATTTAAACCGGAAGTAAATACTAAGGCTTAACTTAAAAATAATCACCAACCACTAAAAGAGATACAGCTTATGAACGAAATGAAAGACATTGTAAGGGAATATGTAATCAACGAGTATGTTGAAGACGACACCGAGATCAACTACGACACTCCGCTGATTTCGGGTGGTATCGTTGACTCTTTCTCAATGGTTTCGCTCAAACGTTTCCTTGAGAACAAATACAAAATTTCTATTCCCGACGACAAGGCCACACCCGACGCTTTCGACAGTGTGAACAAAATCGTTGACCTGGTAAATGAATTCTTAAAATAGGAGGCGCTATGGCATATCCGGAAAAAACAAGGGCAATGTATGCCGGGGTGATCGAAGGCATTAAAGAAGCTGGATTGTTCAAGCAGGAGCGCTTTATCCATTCTTCGCAGGCAGCCGATATCGAAGTGGAGTTTCCTGCGGGCGCTTCTCCTAAGAAGGCCATAAACATCTGCGCCAACAACTACCTGGGCATGTCGAGCCACCCCGAGGTGGTCAAGGCTGCCCACGAAGGTCTCGAATCGCATGGCTACGGAATGTCGTCGGTGAGGTTTATTTGCGGCACCCAGGATATCCACAAAAAGTTGGAAGAAATGGTTACAGAATTTCTGGGAACCGAGGACACCATCCTGTTTCCATCGTGCATGGATGCCAATGCCGGAGTATTCGAAGCCATCCTTACCAAGGACGACATCATCATTTCCGACCGGTTGGTGCATGCCTCGCTCATCGACGGCATTCGCCTCTGCAGCGCAATGCATGACACCTTCAAGCACTCCGACATGGAGCACCTCGAAAGCAAGCTGCAATTGCATAACGACCGCAGAATAAAAATGGTAGTAACCGACGGGGTTTTCTCCATGGATGGCGACACCGCCAAATTAGACGAAATGGTAGCTCTATGTGAAAAGTATGATGCCCTGCTGTTGGTTGACGATTCGCATGCAAGCGGTTTTATAGGCAAAACCGGACGCGGCACGCACGAGCAATATGGCGTGATGGGCAAGATTGATCTGATTACCACCACTTTTGGCAAGGGCCTAGGGGGTGCATCGGGCGGTTGCGTTTCGGGTCGCAGGGAACTGGTTGAGTTGTGCCGGCAGCGTGCCCGGCCGTACCTTTTCTCCAACACCATAGCGCCGCCCATCATAGCAGGCGTCATCAGGGTGCTTGAGATCCTTTCAGCCTCGACCGACCGCCGCGACAAGCTCGAAAAAAACACCGAATTCTGGCGCAACGGATTGATCAACGCCGGCTTTATCGTAAAACCGGGCGACACTCCAATTGTACCTGTTATGCTTTTCAATGCCAAGCTGGCGCAGAATTTCTCGCGCGACCTGTTCGATGAAGGCATTTATGCCATCGGGTTCTTCTTCCCGGTAGTGCCCCAGAGCCATGCCAGGATCAGAACCCAGATATCGGCCGGACATGAGATGCATCATCTCGAAAAGGCCCTCGAAGCATTTATTAAAGTGGGCAAAAAGTACAAAATCCTCGGAAAGTCGAAACAAGAGATTATCGACATGTACGGCATTTAAAAACTGCCTTCGAAAACCAAAAGCCCCGCAAGAAATTGCGGGGTTTTTTATTGGCGCCGGGCAGCAACAATATGAGAACATGTTGATTTGTTGAAACTTTTTTGCTATTTTGCATGACGTTTTCAATTCATAGCCCACGGTTTAAACCGTGGGCTATGATAGGAATGGATAAATCCGTGAATAAAAATTCGAATGCCATTAATAGCCCAGGTTTAAACCGTGGGCTATGAGGGTGAAACCAAAATTCCGAAACTGTTTTAACGGTTTAAAAAAAAGCTGGCAAACATCAACCAATAACCTTAAATTAAATTCCGATGAAAAGAGTTTTAATGCTGATCCTTACAATTATTTGGGTTACCCTGCAGGTAAACGCCAATCCTCCTGAACAACGGGAAGGTGTGCCTGCACATACGCTTCAGGCTCTCGATTCTCTTTTTCAACAAGTTCAAAAAGACTGGGAATTGCCTGGCATGGCCGTAGGCATTGTATATAACGGTCAGCTGATATTTAGCAAAGGTTATGGTGTAAAGGAAACTGGCAAGTCTGCAACTCCCGATGCCAACACCCTGTTTGCCATTGCCTCCAACACCAAGGCCTTTACCGCAGTGCTAATGGGCATGCTGGTTCAGGACGGACTCCTTTCGTGGGACGATAAGGTAAAAGATCATTTGCCTTATTTCGAGATTTTCGACCCCTGGGTGAGCAGTCAGGTAACCTTGCGCGATTTGCTGAGTCATCGGGTCGGCCTGGGCACATTCAGCGGTGATCTGATCTGGTATAGAAGCACCAAATCCTCAAAAGAAATGATAAAGAGGATCAGACATCTTCCCCAGGTTTTTGATTTCAGGGCAGGATATGGTTATTCAAATCTGATGTTCATCGTAGCCGGAGAGGTGATCGAACAGGTTACAGGAAAATCATGGGAGGAAAATGTGCGCAAGAGGATTCTGGAACCTTTGGGGATGAACCGCACGATAGTACAATTGAAAGATTTGCACGTCAAGGGAAATTTTGCCAGCCCGCATATGCGGATCAACAACCAAAATGTGGTAATCGACTGGGTTGACTGGGAAGAAGTTGCAGCTACCGGAGGACTGATATCCAGCATAAACGACATGGCCAGGTGGATGCAGTTCAACATGAATATGGGCGTATGGAATGGCGACACCCTGCTGAAGCGCGACAACATGAATCTAATTTGGACGCCGCACAACAATTTTACGGTTGACCATACTCTGACCAACGACTTCGACCGGCATTTCAGAGGTTACGGATTGGGCTGGGGCGTGGGCGATTATCACGGGCGGCTGGTGGTGGGGCATACAGGCGCCTACGACGGTATGTTTTCGGAAGTTCGCATGTTGCCAAAGGAAGGTATAGGAGTTATAGTACTAACCAACGGCGACATGAGCCCGATAGGTCCGATAACAAACCACACCCTGGAGACTTTGTTGGGAAAAACACCCCGCGACTGGTCAGCTGAGGCTTTACCAAGGGCTCGTCGGCGGTTTCAGGAGGATGAGCGAATCACAGCCATCAGAAATGCCAGAATCGATAATACCACACCTACCCTGCCTATGGAGCGCTATGCAGGGAAATATTACTCGGCTATTTACGGGAATATTTTCGTGAGATACGAAAACAATCAGCTTCGACTTACCTTTGAGCATTCTCCTGGACTTTCGGCAAGCCTTCGGCACTGGCATTACGATGTTTGGGAAATCCTGTGGGACAAGCCACAGGCCTGGTTTGGGTTCGGAACGCTGCAATTTAACATGAACAATAAGCTGAATATTACCGGCCTCACTTTCGATGTGCCCAACCGCGATTTCTACTTCGAAGAGTTGAAGCCCATGAAGGTTAAATAGTCAGAAATACCGCTTTCCCTGATAGTCATAAGGGCTCAAAAGATTAATTTTGCCGAAAATTCTAGAATATGGAAAAACTCACCAAAATTGTAGCCACGATTTCCGATCAACGTTGCGATCCTTCCTTCTTAGGCACTTTGCATGCGGCGGGCATGGATGTGGTAAGGATAAATACCGCACACCAAACCCCCGAACAAGCCATGAAGGTGGTTGAAAACGTACGCAAGGTATCCACCCGGATCGCCATCATGCTCGACACCAAAGGTCCGGAAATCCGCACCAATGCTTCTTCCTATGTGTTGAAAGTGGCTAAGGATCAGCTACTGGTAATTAAAGGCAGGAAGAATACGCCCTCCGACGAGCATTGCCTCTATGTGGACTACGAAGGCATCGCCGATCTGCTGGAAGTTGGCAGACTTATTATGATAGATGATGGTGAAATTGAAATAGAAGTAGCAGAAAAACATCCCGGATACCTGGTTGGCCGTGTGTGCAATGCAGGACAAATTAAAGGCCGCAAAAGCATAAACCTGCCAGGAATTGCCATCGGTCTCCCTTCGCTTACCCAAAAAGACCGGGAATTTATTGAATTTGGCATTAGAAACAACATCGATTTCATAGCACATTCCTTTGTCAGAAACAAACAGGATGTTCTGGACATTCAGCAAATTCTTGACCGCCACAAAAGTCCCATAAAAATTATTGCCAAAATTGAAAACCAACAGGGTATTGACAATATCGACGATATACTTGGCCATGTTTACGGGATCATGGTGGCCAGGGGCGATCTTGCCATTGAGGTGCCGGCCGAGCGCATTCCGGTAATTCAGGCTATGTTAATCCAAAAGGGCATTTCACAAAAGAAAGCTGTGATTGTAGCCACGCAGATGCTCCATTCGATGATAAGCAACCCCAGGCCTACCCGGGCCGAAATAAGCGATATTGCGACAGCGATCTTTTCGGGGGCCGATGCCATCATGCTGAGCGGCGAAACGGCTTTTGGCAATTATCCGGCAGAAGCTGTGAGTTTCATGACCCGAACCGCCAGAGAAACAGAACAAAGCAGACCTTTTCTTCCCGACATTCAGGTGATGCCTCACGATAACGAAATATCTGTTTACCTTTCCAAAACTGCCGTAAGTTCAACCGACCAGCTCAACGCACGGGCAATCATCACCGACACCGATACGGGAAAAACGGCCCGCTACCTCTCTGCATTCAGGGGCAGAACCCCCATATATGCTCAATGTTACGACCAACGGGTTGTTCGCGAACTGGCGCTTAATTATGGCATTTACGCCGATTTTATGGATGTGAAAACCTCCAAAAAAGAGTTTACGATTGCCACCCTCACCCGGCTGATAGAAAAAAAGGAAATAAAGCCGGAGGATCTGATAACGGTAATGGCCGGAAACTTTGGCAAGAAATCGGGTCCCAGCTACATCGAAATCAGCACAGTACAAAATATGCTTTCGAATATTAAAGTCTGAAAAAAAGTTGACCTTTCACGAACTCTAAACTGGCAAATAGACGCAAGTTTGCTAATTCCAGTTAAGGGTAGCTATAAGGTGTCTGATGTCCGTTTCAAGAAATTGAATGACCGGTGCAAGGGAGTCGTTGTTGGGCGTTACATAAAAATACAGAGAGCCCCGAAGGAAATGGTTTACGCTGTCGGTGAGGAAAAACTGCAACGGCGAGGCCACATCCCTGCCCCTGATGTGGTACAACATGCCAAAGACCCGTCTTTGTTCATCCATAAACAATTCTTCGTCTATAGCAGAAGCTTTAGGAATATGCCGGCTGGTGAATTCACGGCTATCTTCCAGAAATGCATTCAGGCTTTGCGGGCTGCGAACCGCCTTATAGGTAAGGTGGATTCTTGCCCTAAATTCCGGAAAAACCACATCGGCCCAGTAGGGCATAGAATTAGGCCGCGTATTGGGCTCAAAGGTACCATACACAGGAATCTCGAAAGAGTATGGAAAGTCCTGATCAAAAGGTTTAAACTCCTTTTCCGGTAAGTCGATTCTGAAATAGGCCCTTGGTTTGGGGGCGTGTGGTTGCTGGCATGAAATCAGCGCCAACATAATAAACAACGAAAAAAGAATTTTCATCCGGAAGTCAAATTAAGTTGCAGGTTTTCACCACAAAGGAGCGAAAAAATAATTGTATAAAATGGTTTTGTTTAATTCATCTGCGAATGAACAGCCGCTGAAATTTTAATTCATTGGCAGAATGGTAACCTTAACGCGTTTGATCCGGCGGGCATCAACCCCCTCCACCTGAAACTCGAAATTGCGAAAATGCAATTTCTCTCCCTTTCGGGGGAGTTCCTGCTTCATTTCAAGTATAAGCCCTGCCAGGGTATCGGCTTCGCCTTTTATTTCTTCGAATAACTCATAATCGGTACCAGTTATTTTACAAAAGTCCTTGAGCAACGTTTTTCCTTCGAAATCGAAAGTGTTTGGGTCGAGTTTCGAGTAAATATTCTCGTCGGTATCGAACTCATCATTTATTTCGCCTACGATTTCTTCAAGGATGTCCTCCAGGGTAACAATACCTGCGGTACCACCATATTCGTCAACCACAATGGCCAGGTGAATCTTCTTTTCCTTGAACTCCTTAAGCAAATCACTAATTCTCTTGCTTTCCGGAACAAAATAGCATGGGCGCAGCAATTTCTGCCAGGCAAAACTGTCATCTTGCTCACGGTGCGACAATAAGTCTTTTATATAAAGGATTCCTTCAACATTGTCGAAACTTTCGCGAAACACGGGAACCCGGCTATACCCTGCCTCAACTATTACCGGCAACAATTTGGAGAAAGGGGTAGAAACCTCTACTGCCGTAACATCTACCCTCGGGCGCATGATCTCGCGGGCGCTTAGGTTTCCAAACCTGACTATTCCGCGCAGAATGCTCCTGTCCTCTTCGGTGGCAACCCTTTGAACCTGCTGGTCAAAAACCTCTGTCAAATCGTTGATGCGATGGTTGGAATCGTTCGTCCATGACTGGTCATTGCTTTTAGCCGAAGTATTATCAAGGATTCGGCTGAATGGCCAAAACAGTTTGCGAAGCAACCAAACAGGTATTGCCATTAACCTAACAAACAAAACAGGCCTTTTCAAGGCCAACCCTTTAGGCAGGATTTCACCAAAAACCAGTATAACTATACCAATAAATAAAACCAAAAGAACAAAACCGGCGAGGGGATGCAGGTTTTGGTAAATAAGATTTGCAAAAACCAGGGTGACACTAATTGCCAACACAATATTGACAAGTATATTGGCAAGTATCAAAGTGGATTTTAAACTTCGCGGACTTTCCAACAGGCGTAATGCAAAACGACTATTGGGGCTGCTGCTTTTCATCAACAGATCGATCTGTACTCCCGAAAGGGAAAAAAAGGCAGTACCCGCTCCTGACAAAAGCCCGGAGATGAGTAAAAGAATTATAAACAGGGTAATTACAGGTAAAATGTGGAGTGCCTCCGAACCGGTGAGAAAACTATTAATAAGAGGCAAAACAGAATAAGGCTCAGGTGTGTCTTCCAAGGTTGTTGATTAATACTTTGTTAGCTGCAAAATTAATACATTTTTACGGTTGTGCTGAATTTAAATTTTTGTTAAAATCCAACCGATTTGTGTTGGGCTGGGTTTCAGCAATCCGGATTTTTGTATTTTTAATTTGGTAAACTAAATGACGACCAAATGATTTCACCTAATTTTTTATGGAGGGTTCTGTTTCTTTTAGTTTTCGCGCCCCTGATTCTGGGTGGAACTCCCAGTCCTGCCCGGGCTGGGGACATGCCAATCCGGGGCAGGGTGATTGATCAGGAAACGCGCGCATCCTTAGCCTTTGTAAATATTCTGGTAGAAAACACCCAAACCGGCACCGTAAGCGACTTAGACGGAAATTTTTCGATAACCCTTCCGGAGCCCACCGCCAGATTGGTGTTATCGTATGTAGGGTACTATAATGCTGTGTTCGAAATCGACCCGCATCAGAATGTACAAACCATAATGATGCAACCGAGGGCTATTGAACTGGCCGGAGTTGAAGTTTTTCCAGGGATAAACCCGGCCCACAGGATAATTGAAAATGCCATTGCCGCCAGGCGCCTGAACGACCCCAAAAGATCCGGTTCATTTAGTTATGACTCCTACAACCGCTACCTTTTTACAGTAAGGCATGAACAGTTGAAAGACATCCAAAGGCCACCCGAAGACACCCTGCCAGGAGCCCATTCCCACCTCGACTGGATGAAACAACATCATTTCATGATTATGGAAACGGTTACCCACAGGAAGTTCCGATATCCATCGCTCGACACTGAAACGGTTCTGGCTTCACGCACATCGGGTTTTCGCGACCAGGCACTTGTATTTGCAACATCACTGATAAAATCTTTTTCCTTTTACGGCGACCATATCAGCATTCTCGGCCAGGAATACGTAGGTCCACTGAGTCAGGGAAGCACTTCCCGGTACTTCTTTCTTCTGGAGGACACCACCTTTACACAAACTGCCGACTCGGTGTTTGTAATATCGTTCAGGCCCGGTTTAGGCAGGAATTTTACAGGGTTGAAAGGAGTATTGTATATCAACAGCAACGGATGGGCACTGCAAAATGTGATTGCAGAGCCTGCAACTACATCAGAAACGATGCGAATTCGAATTCAACAAGAATATGAACTCATAGAGGGTCGAAGATGGTTTCCAACCGAAGTAAACACCGTCATCGAATTTCTTGAAATGGAGTACGCCCCGGGAATTCCAATGATACTAACAGGCCGGACCCATCTTAGAAACATCCAGGTTGACCCGCTCCTCCGAAGGCGCGATTTCTCGCCATATTCTATTGTTTTAGCTCCCGACACCATCCCCGACATAAACGCCTTCCTGGCCAGGCACCGGCCCGATACTCTGGGGATAAGAGAGCTCAATACTTTCTCGTATATCGATAGTTTGTGGCAGGTTTATAATTTCGACCGTCTGGCAACCCAGGGAGCATCTTTACTCAGAGGCTATTTTAGACTTGGCATATTGAATGTTGAAATTGGTCAGTTGCTTCGCTTCAACGATTACCAAGGCTTCCGGCCCGGCCTGGGATTGAGAACCAACCACCGCTTCTCTCACATTTTCGGAATAAATGGCCGAATTGGTTACGGATTCAAAAACAGGAGCCTTACCTACCGACTGGGCGCCCATATATTATTCGACAGAAATTCAGCATTCACAGTCGGCTACGACTATCAAAAGGACTACAATGAGCCGGGGACTATAGATTTTCTAGAACGCCCTACCCTTTTTAACCCTGCCATCATCCGATCATTCTTTTATCAAAATCTTGATTTAGCCAAGAGCCATACTGCATGGCTTTCTTTCCAGGCTTTCAGAAACAACCTTACCATCAGGGGGTATGCGGCTCACGAGGACCACTACCAGCGAACGCCTTATGTTTTTGCGCCGGTTATACCCAACCCCGTGACCGAAGCGGGAAGGTTCCGGTTCTTTGAAACAGGCATCAACCTGCGTTTTGCCATTGGAGAAAGGTATATTCAAACCCCAACCAGAACCTTTGCCAGGAGCACCGAATTGCCTGTGGTGTCATTGAACCTGGCAAGAGGTTGGAGCGGGGTATTAGAAGGCCAACATGATTACTGGAGGACCTCCCTGAAGGTCGAACAACGTTTCCGAATAAAAATGGCAGGTGTCCAACACTGGGTGTTGCACGCAGGTTATGTTCACGGGCAGCCTCCCTGGCCAAAACTTTTTACGGCACAGGCATCTTATCGGCCTTTTTCTATTGCAGTTCCCCAGAGTTTCTCAACCATGCGCATGGGCGAGTTCATCTCCGACCAATACCTGAAATTGTTCTTTTCACATAATTTCGAAAACCTCCTTTTCCGCAGACGGGGATTTTCACCGGGACTGGTAATACAAACCAACATTGGCTTCGGCTCGCTGAATAATTCTGAAGCTCATCAGGGCATGAATTTCAATTCGATGAACAGGGGCTTTTTTGAATCGGGTATAGCAATTACTAACCTTTTGGGCCAGGGGCTTACACGCATGGGGCTTAAATTCATGTACCGCTATGGCTCTTATGCTTTGCCCCGTTTTCAGGACAATATAAGCGTAAGACTGCGTTATGAAATCATGTTCTGACAGGAAAAAGTGTCAGGATCGCCTACGATTCAAGATCAGCATGCTTCGTAAAATGGGCCTTTAAAGGTTATCCTCTGCCATCCATTCGGCAAACGAATTGGTGGTTTCGTACAACCTCAGGGAATACAAACTGATATTATCGGGCAGAAGAGCCTTTATACGTGCAGCAAAATCCACAATCATATTTTCGCATGTAGGCTGATATGGAAGCGGCATGATGCGGCCAAACATCTGACTTGTTTCAGCGAGTTCCCTGGCAGGAACGGCATCATTTACCATCAGGGCATGATCGAAAGGTTCGACGATGGCTTCCTTGACAATCTTTTTCAAAACAGAAAAATCAGCCACCATGCCATCTTTGGGGCTTGTAGGGTCATTAAGCGGGATTCCCTTAACGGTAACCCTGAGTTTGTAGCTGTGTCCGTGAATGTTTCTGCACAGTCCGTCGTAATTCCAGAGGGCATGGGCAGCCTCGAACCTGAATTCCTTTGAAAGACGTATTATTGGGAGATTTGACATACCTATGTGTTTGTTTTTATTTTTTTTGATCAAGTTTAAGTCCGGTCAATGAAGAATTCAACATAACAGCTATTTGGGCTGAAGCACATATATTCAGAACTGTCAATTGCCCCGACCTTAAGGTCGGGGTACCTGAAAACCAAATCACTTACGGGCTTTAGCCCGAAATTGTAGATTTTTATAGACTGGGCGAATGTCTGCATTGCGGAGCATTTTTCAATACAGTGCCAGGCAAATTTTTCACTCCATAAAATTAGGCATATTTTCGGCAAGCCGCCGGCACATGTTCTACCTCCTTTAACACAAAATGATGCAGAGAGTTCATAACCTTACAACCCACAGCAATGTTTCAAAATCTGTTTGTTGCAGTGAAACAATGTGAATCTTTGCAATACCATATCCCAACCATGCCTGAGCATATAAAATCTGTTATTTTTGTGCTCATAAAAAATCTAACCATCCATCATTATGACAAAAACACGGTTTTTTTCACTTTTGGCAGGTGTTGTCCTTCTAACAGGGTATGTTATACCGGCCAATTCATGCACCAGCGTGCTGGTCTCCAGAGGAGCAAGCGCCGACGGAAGCGTTATGATAAGTTACCTGGCCGATGCCGGAGGCTTCATGGATCCACTTAATTTTTATCCGGGTGGTATCCACCAACCCGGCGATTCGGTGGATATTATCTGCTGGCACTACGGACACTTGCTGGGTCGCATACCCCAGGTGCCTCGAACCTACCGCGTTATCGGAAACATGAACGAGCATCAGGTTGCTATTGGCGAAACCACCTTTACCGGCCGGACAGAATTGCACGACCCCAACGGGTTTATCGATTATGGCGCCATGATGTACATAACGCTTCAACGCGCACGCACAGCACGTGAAGCAATCAAAATAATGACAGGTCTTGTGGAAGAATTTGGTTATGCCAGCACAGGTGAGTCTTTTTCGATTGCCGACAAAAACGAAGCCTGGGTTATGGAATTTATTGGGAAGGGGAAACATGGCAAAGGTGCCGTGTGGGTAGCCGCAAGAGTTCCCGAAGGTTATATGGCTGCACATGCCAACCAGGCCCGTATCCGCAAAGTAAACTGGAACGACACCGAAAACTGGATGTGGGCAGAAGATGTAGTTGATTTTGCGAGAAAAATGGGATGGTTCGACGGCCCTAAGGAGGAGTTCAGTTTTGTTGATGCCTACGCTCCGGTAACCCCACGTTCGCTCATGATATGCGAAGGACGCGTATGGAGCATTTTTAACCGTGCCGCCCCTTCACAAAATTTTTCGCCGGAATACTGGCGCGGGGTGATTGGCGCCGAGCCTTATCCGTTGTTCATAAAACCTGACAAACCCATTACCGTTCAGGATATGAAGGCCTTGGTTCGCGACCATTTTAACAACACACCTTTCTACACAGCAACCGGTTTCTCGGCAGGCCCGTTCAACAACCCTTACCGTTGGCGCCCCCTGGGATTCACCGTGGAAGGTAGCGACAAGACGTACTCCTGGCCAAGACCAATTTCGCAACCACAGACCGGTTTCTCCTTCATTTCGCAGTCGCGCAATTGGATGCCCGACCCTGTGGGAGGAATTTTCTGGTATGGCCTCGACGATACCTATTCGAATGCCTATATGCCCCTGTATGTGGGTATGCTTCGGCCTCCCATATCGCTTAGAACCGGCAACATAGTAGAGTTTGACCTGAACTCTGCCTTCTGGGTGTTCAATCTGGTTGCCAACTATGCCTATGGCCTGTATAGCTTTATGATCCAGGATATTCAAAAGGTGCAGCGGGAGGTGGAAAGTCGTGCTCAGGCTTTGACAAAAGCTGTTGATGTGGCTGCGCAAGCTCTGTATCAGACCGATAAGGCATTGATGCATGAATACCTTACCGAATTTAGTGTTTCCAATGCCGAAAGCACCGTCGAGCGCTGGCGACAACTGGCCTTTTACCTTATTTCGAAATACAACGACCGCTATATCCGTACCGGCACCAGTCTAAGGCCATGGCCCGAAGGGGTTGGCTATCCGGCCGATTTCCGTAGAAGGGCAGTGGAGGACCGCCCACACATGTACGAGGTGCGCTGGCGAAATCCAGGCGAGCCCCTGTATTAAAGTTTGTCATCAGGGCGCAAGTTACTTTGCGCCCTGATGTTTTTTAAACATTTCCTGTACCTGAAATGAACCAGAATCCGCTTCTCTCAGTTGAAAACCTCTCGGTGGAGTTTTTGTCCGACACAGGCTTGGTTAGGGCTGTGCAAAATGTCAGCTTCGACCTGCATGCCGGACAAACGCTTGGCCTGGTTGGGGAGTCGGGCTCAGGCAAATCGGTAACTGCCCTTTCGATAATGGGGCTTTTGAGCAAAACAAATGCCCGTATCACCTCAGGCAAAATTTTGTTTCAGCACCCGCGATGGGGCCGCACCGACCTGCTCACGCTAGGCGAAGATCAAATGGGCAAGGTAAGGGGGTTATTTATCAGTATGATTTTTCAGGAACCCATGACCTCGCTGAATCCTGTAAAAAGATGCGGATTGCAGGTAGAGGAAGTGCTGCTCTGGCACGACGTTGCGAAACCAAAAGAAGCTCGAAAAAGGGTGCTGGATTTGTTCGAAGAGGTTAAACTTCCCAATCCGGAGAGGGTCTTCCGGGCATGGCCCCACGAGTTGTCGGGTGGACAGCAGCAACGTGTCATGATAGCCATGGCCATGGCCTGTAATCCTGCACTGCTCATTGCCGACGAGCCAACAACGGCTCTCGACGCCAAAGTGCAGAACAGCATTTTGGATCTTATGGCACAACTACAGCAAAAGCATTCCATGTCGATGATCTTTATCACCCACGATCTGGGAGTGGTTTCGCGCGTAGCAAGCCAGGCGGCAGTTATGCTCAACGGCAGCATCGTGGAAGCCCGACCTGTAGGTGATTTGCTTAGCAACCCGGTACATCCATATACTAAAGCCCTGATAGCTTGCAGGCCCAAGCCGGGGTTAAGGCCTTTAAGACTTGCCATCGTTTCGGATTTTGAAAACGACGATAAAAAATCTACGCTCCCCCTTTCAGAACATTCTGCCGAAAGGGCTAAAAGACATCTGTCGATTTATTCCCAAGAACCAGTGCTGCAGGTTCAGGGGCTGAAAACACACTATGTTACGAAACGCAACCTTTTCGGCAAAGCCCTGAAGCATTACGATGCCGTTGACAACCTGAGCTTTGATATGTACAGGGGCGAAACCCTTGGCTTGGTGGGTGAGTCGGGAAGCGGAAAAACATCCCTTGGGCGCACCCTGATGCGACTGATCGACCCTGCTGCAGGTCAGATAGTATATCAGGGAGATGACCTTACCAATATTTCGGGAAGAGCCCTCAAGAACTTTCGCCGTAAAATCCAGATCATCTTTCAGGATCCTTATTCTTCGCTCACACCGGGAGTTCAGATCGGGAAGGCCCTGATAGAACCCATGCGGGTGCATAACATCCTGAAATCCGAGAAGGAAAGAAAAATGAAAGTTTTCGGATTACTGGAGCGGGTTGGTCTGGAAGAGCGGCATTTTTACAGGTATCCGCACGAGTTCTCAGGGGGGCAGCGGCAGCGGATTGCCATTGCCAGAGCACTGGTGTTGAATCCCGAATTCATTATTTGCGACGAACCCGTTTCGGCCTTGGATGTTTCGGTACAAGCCCAGGTCCTTAATCTGCTCAATGACCTCAAAAGAGATTTTGGCCTCACTTATTTGTTCATATCGCACGACTTGTCGATAGTCAGATATATGTCGGACCGTATCATGGTAATGCATAATGGTAAGATGTTGGAATTGCAGGAAGCTGACCAACTCTTCGTTAATCCGGCCAATGAATATACCCGCGAATTGATAAGCTACCACTGATATCCCAACGGCTTTTCCTGTCCAATTTTCCTGTCCTTTTAAAGGTTTTACTTATATTCAGGTTATTTACACGGGTAAAACAACAAGTGTTTTACCCTGTATTTGTAGTACTTGCCCTGACAAAAAGGGTAATCTGTGAGACTAAATTTGAATATAACAAGGTGAAGCAACTTTTTTAACAACCACTTATACCGAACATAAGAATTTGTTTGAATTCAGCAGCAGAGACCAACCGAACCACATTTATACACCATATAAAACCTGAAAGGTTTCTAAATCTTTAAATCATGTTGTCCGGCAAGAGTTTAAAAAAACTTGAAGAATTGGAGAAGAACAAAGAAGTAATCAATGTTCTGACATCGCGTGAGAATGATCTACTAAACCGCCTTATTAAAAGTTATAAGGAGGTAATGCTACAGGTTCCAACCAGGCAGATAAGTCAAGCACAGCAATTTTAATCAAATCATTTACAAAAAGATGACCTACAGAGAATTAATTCTTAAGTTGCTTCAGAACAGGGAGGAGATTGTCTGCCTTGAGGATCACATAATGGATGATTTTAACGAAAAAAAGGCACCAAAGGATAGCTTTTCGAATTGGTGCAACTCGAACAAGATTGTTTATAACAAGATTCAAGAGTCAGGGCCTGCAAAAATCCGGCTAAAAAAAGCAGAAGTTGCACTAAAATCCTGACAAAGTAGAACAAAAAGCAACCCATGGCCAAAAGTGGCCAAACCCTCCCCTTTCCTTAACTAAAAACGGCCACCCGCAACGAGTGGCCGTTTTTAGTTTAATGACATCCAAGGATTACTTTCCCATAAAATCTTCAATTTCGGCAACCGTTTTGGGGATGGGCTTACCGAGTACCCTGTAACCCGTTTCGGTAACAAGCACAACATCCTCGATGCGTATTCCCCCAAATCCTATGTATTCTCTTACTTTTTGATAATTGATGTATTCAGCAAACTTGCCTTCTTTCTCCCATTTTTCGATAAGTGCAGGTATAAAATATATTCCGGGTTCCACGGTAACCACAAATCCGGGTCGAAGTCTTTTACCCAGACGGAGGTATGCTGTTCCAAATAATTCCGAACGCTTTACCTCTTCGTCGTATCCCACAAAATTTTCCCCCAGGTCTTCCATGTCGTGCACATCAAGACCAATCATATGGCCAATTCCATGGGGCATAAAAAGGGCTGTTGCGGCTTGTTCGGCTGCCGATGTAATATTGCCCTTCATTAATCCCAGTTTTTTCAGGCCTTCGCCAATCTCCTGAATGGCAAGCATGTGTATTTCCTTGTACAAAATGCCTGGCCTAATGGCTTCGATTGCTTTTTGGTTTGCCCGAAGCGCTATCTCATAGACTTCCTTCTGCTTTTGACTGAATTTGCCTCCAACAGGAATGGTCCGGGTATGGTCGCTGCAATATCGCATAGGTGTTTCGGCTCCGCCATCCACAAGCAGCATGTCGCCTGATTTCAACTGATTGCTGTGGTCGTGGTTGTGAAGGATTTCGCCATGCTTGCTCAAAATTAGCGGAAAGGACAAAGTGCCTCCGCCCGACAAGGCAATACCTTCGACAGTACCTGCGATTTCGCGCTCCAGTGCACCGTTAAGGGCCATTTTCATAGCCGTGGTATGCATCAGGTACCCGGTTTCAATGGCGCGCTCCATTTCCGCAATTTCCTGAGGTTCTTTAATTTCCCTTAGCGCTACCACTGCTTTGATCAACTCTGCGGAGGCCTGGGCTTTCTGCTGGTCCACAGGTATGCCGAGAAGTTTTTCGAGCATTAGTTTATTTTCGGCCCGGTAGGGTGGCAAATAATGCACCTTACGCCCTGATTCGAGCGCTTTCTTCACAACCTGAGCCAGGTCATTGAAGGGGAAGCTTTTCTCAATGCCTACCCGCATGGCCTTTTCGCTCACCAGAGGCTGCGGACCCATCCAGATAAGGCTGTCAAGCGAAATGTCGTTGCCAAACAGGCAATCGCATCCCTGGTCAATGTCCAATACACCAGCCATCCCCTGATAATTGAGGCCAAAGAAGTATAAATAATTACTATCCTGCCTGAAATGATACGTATTTGCCTGGTAATTCATCGGAACATCCACGTTGCCCAAAATCAAAACGATTCCATCTTTAAGGCTTTTTCTCAGTTTTAGGCGGCGATTGATGTAGGTTTTAGCGTCAAACATGATGTTTAAATTTAAATAATTAATTTGTTGATACTTTATAATTTTTCCAGGTTCTCGAGCTGTTTTCGAAAAGTTGTCCCCGTTGTCTTGGTTATCTGGTTAGGGCTTCCTATTCCTTTGCCTTAGATGAATGAAAATCACGCCAACCATTTTAACCTGGCAACAATTACATCCCTGATAACCCGAACCCTCTTACGAATTCATAATGTCCTCAATTTCCTCTACTTCAACAGGGACTTTTTCGGTAAGGTCTTTGGGGCCGTGTTCGGTAATCAGGATGTTGTTTTCGATCCGTATGCCGATACCTTCCTGCCTGATGTAAATACCCGGCTCGCACGATAGCACCATTCCCGGCCTGAAGGTCTCGAACCGGTGACCTTGATCGTGTACATCGAGTCCCATGAAGTGGGATGTGCCGTGTGGGAAGAATTTTTTTACCACAGAATTGGCTGGGTCCTGGTTGTCGATGTCGTGTCTTGTTAGAAGCCCAAGGGCCAGCAGTTCCTGTTCCATAATTTTTAATACCTCTTTATGGAATGCGTCGATACAGGTTCCCGGAACCATCATCTCACGGGCTTTTTTCATTACTCCAAGGCATGCATTATAAACCTGTTTCTGACGGGCCGAAAACCGCCCATTTACAGGGAAAGTCCGCGAAAGGTCGCCTGCATAATTGGCATATTCGGCACCCGTATCGAGCAGGAGCAAATCTCCATCGCGGCACACCTGGTTGTTCATTACATAATGCAATACGCAAGCATTGGCGCCCGAAGCCACAATCGGATAGAAAGAATGGCCGGTAGCACGGTTTTTCAAATATTCGTGAAGTATCTCAGCCTCAACCTCATATTCAGCTACCCCGGGCTTTACAAAACGCAACACCCTGGTAAAGGCTTTACCTGTTATTTCAATGGCTTTTTGAATAATCTCCAACTCGGCCTGCGATTTCACCAACCGTAGCGAAGAAATTATCGGGGTAGCCCGTTGATATTGGTGCAGCGGATATTTTCTTTTTAGCTCATGAGCGAAACGTAGATTGCGGCAGTCGGCTTCTCCTGCATAACGTGGATTTTCATTCGTGCCCAAATAAACATGCTCGGCATACGACATGGCCTCACGAAGTATCGATTCAAACATGGAAAGCCACTCTACCCTGCTTATACCTGAAGTTAAGAAGGCCTCTTCCTTGGTATATTTATGGCCTTCCCAAATGGCAATATGCTCGTTGGTTTCGAGCAGAAAAAGCACCTCGCGCAAGGCTGGATTGGGGCTGTCGGGAAACAACATTAATATGCTTTTTTCCTGGTCGATGCCTGTCAGATAAAAAAAATCCGGATTTTGCCTGAACGGGAAGAACTGGTCGCCACTTCTTGGTTGCTCGTCGTTCGAATGAAAAACTGCCACCGAGCCTGGGAGCATCCGTCCCATAAAATTCCGACGGTTTTCTGCAAAAAGTGAGTTCGGAAGAGGTAAATATTTCATAAACAATCATTTTTAAAGCAAAGTAACTTTTGAAATCTACAGCAGTATTTCTTTTTTTCGGCCTGTTATGATATCCGTCTGCAAATGTCAACCCGGATACGATATTACAGGCAACCTTAAAGAATGTTCACGAGCTAAAATTAGCAGTAATTTATGGAGTTTTCAAATAACCAAAACCTTTGCAAAAAAGAAACCATTACCCTACATTTGCCTTTCAAGGTTGCTGAAATTCGCCACGCAGGCAAAACTGTTAAAAAAAAACCACCGGTTCTGAAAAACTCAGGAATACAACCACTGCGCCAAAAACCAGAACATTTGACTGATAAAGTAGCAGGATGGCTTTAGGTCTTTAACTTCTTAACTTGATCCGAATGAAAACTCCCATTTTTAAATTGTCATCGCTCAGCCACAAATATATCGTAGCGCTGGCAGGAGCATTTCTGATGACGTTTTTGGTGGTACACCTAACCATTAATCTTTTGATGCTCACGGGCGACCGGCAGGCTTTCGACCAGGCTGTAAATTTCCTCAGCGCAAATCCTTTCATAAATATTATGGAGTATGTATTGTTTGCTGGTTTTCTGATTCATATTTTGCTCGGAGTGGTGGTTTGGTTAAAAAGCAGGTGGGCCCGTCCGGTAAAATATTATGTTGCCCAAACTTCCGGCACTTCTCCGTTTTCGAAATTCATGATCCACAGTGGATTCATTATACTGATATTTTTATTGCTCCATTTTTACCATTTCTTTTTTATAAACATTGGTTTGGTAGCCATTCCACCCCACGCCCTCGACCAATACGATTTTTATTCTATGGCTGTGTACCTTTTCAGACAACCCCTGCCATCATTGAGTTATCTGGTATCGTTTGTGTTTTTGGGGTTTCACCTGTATCACGGTTTTCAGTCAGCCTTTCAGACCTTCGGTTTGAATCACCCCAAATACGTTAACATAATCAGGTTGGCAGGAGCCGCTTATGCGTTGGCTGTAAGTATTGGCTTCAGTGTTATACCTGTTTATTTCATGTTTTTTTACGATTGAATTGCCTCCGAAATTATACGCAGTCATGATACACCTTGATCCAAAAATCCCTGAAGGCCCCCTGGCCTCAAAATGGAGTCGGCATAAAGATGGGCTAAGGCTCGTAAATCCGGCAAACAAAAAGAAGTTGGAAGTCATTGTAGTTGGGACCGGACTGGCCGGTGCCTCAGCTGCATCGGCCCTGGGCGAACAGGGTTATAAAGTGAAAGTGTTCTGCTTTCAGGACTCTCCCCGAAGGGCGCATTCAGTAGCAGCCCAGGGGGGAATCAATGCCGCAAAAAACTATAAAAACGACGGAGACTCAGTTTACAGGCTTTTTCTTGATATGATCAAGGGGGGCGATTACCGTTCGCGCGAGGCAAATGTGTACCGGTCGGCTGAGGTAAGCAATCTGGTGATCGACCATTTTTCGGCCCTGGGGGTGCCCTTTGCCCGTGATTATGGCGGGACTTTAGACAATCGTTCCTTTGGGGGAGTTCAGGTATCGCGGACATTCTATGCCAAAGGTCAAACCGGCCAGCAATGCCTGCTTGGAGCATACTCCTCCCTCAACAGGCAAATTGCCAAAGGCACCGTTACCATGTTTCCCCGAAGGGATATGCTCGAACTGGTTTTGGTGGATGGAAAGGCCAGGGGAATAATTACCCGCAACCTGGTTTCGGGTGAGTTGGAGCGGCATGGCGCCCATGCCGTAGTGCTTGCTACCGGCGGATACGGCACGGTGTTTTACCTTTCAACCCTTGCTCTTGGCAGCAATGCATCGGCCGCCTGGGCCTCGTATAAAAAAGGCGCCCTGTTTGCCAACCCAAGTTTCATACAGATACATCCCACAAGCATTCCTGTACTCAATGATTACCAGAGCAAACTCACCCTGATGTCGGAATCGTTGCGCAACGATGGACGGGTTTGGGTGCCAAAGCAAAAGGGTGATACTCGTCATCCAAATGCCATTCCTGAAGAGGAGCGCGATTATTATCTGGAGCGTCGCTACCCGGCCTTCGGCAACCTGGTGCCGCGCGACGTGGCTTCCAGGGCAGCCAAAGAACGTTGCGATGCCGGTTTCGGTGTTGGCGAAACCGGATTGTCGGTTTATCTCGACTTTAAAGATGCCATTTCCAAACAGGGAAGAAAGGCCATAGAGGAAAAGTATGGCAACCTTTTCGAAATGTATCAGAAATTAACCGGCGACAATCCATACAACCAACCCATGCGCATTTACCCTGCCGGGCATTATACCATGGGGGGGCTTTGGGTGGATTACAACCTGATGACCACCATTCATGGGCTGTTTGCCATTGGAGAGAGCAACTTCTCCGATCATGGAGCCAACCGCCTTGGTGCCAGTTCGCTGATGCAATGTGCCGCCGACGGATATTTTATCCTGCCATATACCATAGCAGATTATCTCGCCGGCGAAATACGCACACCCATTACAAACACCTCAGGTTCAGAATTCGTAAATGCCGAAAACGCAGCCAGCGAACGCGTAAAACGTCTTTTGGCCATCAACGGGAACCAAACTGTATCATCATTTCACAAACGCCTGGGCAAAATCCTGTGGGACTACTGTGGCATGGTGCGCAATGCCGAAGGTCTGAAAAAAGGGCTTGAAATGATGGCACAACTGCAGGAGGAATTTTGGAGGGATGTGAAGGTTCCAGGCAGCAATCCTGAAATAAACCCGGAACTTGAAAAAGCCCTAAGAGTTGCCGACTTCTTTGAAGTGGGAAAACTGATGATGTTGGACGCCCTGGAGCGGAACGAATCATGCGGTGCACATTTTCGGGAAGAGCACCAAACTCCTTCAGGTGAAGCAAAAAGAAACGACAGCCAGTATGCTTATGTGGCTGCATGGCAATACCAGGGAGAAGAGAAAAATCCCGGCCTCCACAAAGAACCTCTGACCTTCGAGGCCGTTGAACTCAAAGAAAGGAATTACGCTTAATGCTTAAAAAATAGAAACCATGGATATTAAGCTGAAAATTTGGAGGCAGAAAAATGCTGCTTCAAAAGGCAAATTCGAAAACTATGAGTTAAAGGATGTTTCGCCCGAAATGTCGTTTCTGGAGATGCTCGATTACCTGAACCAAACCCTGATACAAAAAGGCCTCGACCCGGTAACCTTCGAACACGATTGCCGCGAAGGCATTTGCGGAGCCTGCGGACTGTACATCAACGGGCGACCACACGGGCCACTCACACATACCACCACCTGCGAGTTGCACCTGCGCGAATTTAAGCACGGCGATACCATAGTGGTAGAACCCTGGCGCTCGAAAGCCTTCCCGGTGCTGAAAGACCTTTCGGTTGACCGCAGCGCATTCGACAAAATCATGCTGGCAGGAGGTTTTGTTAATGTCGATACAGGAGGGGCACCGGAGGCCAACAGCATTCTCATAAACAAAACCATATCCGACCAGGCATTCGATGCGGCTGTATGTATTGGTTGCGGCGCCTGCGTAGCTGCCTGTAAAAATTCATCGGCCATGCTGTTTGTGGCTGCTAAAATTTCGCAGTTTGGCCTGATGCCACAGGGCAAAGTAGAGGCTTCTGAACGGGTTCTACGTATGGTCGAAAAAATGGACGAACTGGGATTTGGCTACTGTTCCAACACCTATGCGTGCGAATTTGATTGCCCCAAAGGAATACCTGTTGAATTTATTGCCCGCATGAACCGCGAATTCCTTTTTTCCAAATTGTGCTCCCATGGTTCAAGGCAGGTAAATTGTTAAAAATAATTAAAAAAGCATTAAACGACTGTTTAGTGCTTTTTTTGTATTTTATTACATTCTGTAACAATTCTAGGGGTGTTTGTCGATGTTTTTAAATTGACTTTTTTGAATTTTTTACCCTAAACCTGAAAATATATTCATATATTTACTACATTTGTAATAAATCTGCATTAACTTAAAAATTTTTGAATTATGGCTACCCAGAAACTTGATCCCAAAAAATTGGAAGAAGCTGCCAGCAAGCTAAGAGCTATTGCGCATCCTATGCGAATTGCAATTATCGGCATGTTGGAAAAAAAGGACCAAATGAACGTTACTGAGATATACAGTAGTTTAAAAATTGAACAAGCCTCGGCTTCTCATCACCTAAACATTCTGAAAACTAAAGGCGTACTGGACTCCAGGCGCAGCGGCAAAAACACATTTTATTACTTGAAACATGACGCTTTAAGCACGATTATCGATTGCATCAATCGCTGCCATTAGTATGGGTCTAAGCCAAAATGAATTCAAAGCTGCCTCAGGGCAGCTTTTTTTATGCAATAATTTTGCATAAAGAGCAGTTTAAAGGAGGGTTTGAGGTTTAAATTTTCATTGTTTTTTTGATAAATTTGCTCAACATATCCGTGGCATGAAAATTGAACTAAAAGGCCAGTTAAAGGGGCAGGCATTTTTGAATATAAATGTCACTTTTTAGGGGTTTAATATTATCTGGCTAAACCACCAATAAAAACACCTCATACAGAAGGTTTTTCAAATTATAAAAGCGTGCATTCGAATTTCATCAAAATAAAACCCTTTAAATTTTTAGAAATGAAAAGTTCATTTGTAGCAATCAGTTTATTGGTCGTAGGGATGTTGTGGTCAGTAAGTGTACGGGCAAATGGTCCTGCGCTGAATTTTACCCAGGACAGAATCGACTTTGGCACAGTGTACACCGACAAGATGCCCGAATTCAAGTACAGCATCGAGTTTACAAATGCTGGCAATGCGCCCCTGATCCTGAATGCTGTTAGGGCTTGTTGCGGAACCCGCGTAGTTAGCTGGCCACAGGAGCCTGTTTTGCCAGGCCAGAAAGGGATTATTGAAATTGAGTTCCGGCTGGCACCGCGTGCTCAACGTGTTAGTCGCACAGTAACGGTTACTTCGAACGACACAGCAAATCCAACCGCCATTCTCCGGATCATGGGCCAGGTGGCAGATCGCGCACCCGAACCCCCTAGATAGGCTTACAGTCTTTGTAATTTAGCCGGCTTTAGGAGGCTGACAATCTGGCCATGCTTGTTAAAAACCATAGTTTTTGTATGGGATGGGTTTGTTTTCTATCGGTTAAAAAAGTATTTCCCGATTTCTTCGATCACTAAGCCATGAAACCACTTATCTGGGCTGCACGGATTGTTTTAGGCCTTGTTTTCCTTTTATCAGGCTTTTTTAAGGCTATAGACCCTTTAGGATCAACCTATAAAATTCAGGATTACCTCCTGGCTATGGGTCTTGAATGGTTGCATGGTCTGGCTCTTCCTGTTGCAATCCTTATCAGCACCCTGGAGATTGTTATTGCGCTAAGTATTCTTACAGGATTCAAATTGCGCTTAAGTGCCTGGGGTGCCCTTTTTTTCATGGTTTTTTTTACACCTTTTACGCTCTATCTGGCCATCTTCGAACCTGTACCCCATTGCGGATGCTTTGGCGATGCCATTATACTGCCCAAATGGGCTACGTTCTATAAAAACATCGTACTGCTTGCTGCAGCTATCCTGGTCTTTGTAAAACGAAAGGGATTCAAGCCTTTGATCTCGAAACGAACAGATTGGTATCTGGCAGGTGCGACCACTCTTGCAACATTGTTACTGTCGGGTTACTGTTTGCGTAACCTCCCTGTGATCGACTTTTTACCATGGAAAGTTGGAAACCATATTCCAGGCCTGATGGTGTCGCAACCAGAAGTAGCAAATGTTTATCTGATTTTTGAGGACTCGCAAACCGGCGAAAAGGCCGAATTTCCTGCAACGGACTACCCTTGGGACGATCCGGAATGGGCAGCCAGGTGGAAGTACATTGACCAGCGCAAGGAGATTGTCAGCCCCTATGTGCCGGCGCCTATAACGGATTTTGCGATTCGTGATGCGGATAATAACGACCTAACCGAAAAATACATTAACAATCCCGGACTTCAGTTTTTAGCAGTGGCTTATGATTTGTTCAATACAAATACAAGAGCTTTTGTTGAAAGGTTAACTCCCCTGGCACACCAGGCCGAAGAAAACGGACATTCGCTGGTGGTTCTCACGGGCTCTTCGTTCGAGGCCATTGAAGCCTTCAGGCACCAGCACCAAACGCCCTACCCTTTTTATCAGGTTGATGCCGTACCTTTAAAAACCATGATACGTTCAAACCCGGGTCTATTGCTCTTGAAAGATGGCGTGGTTGTTGGAAAGTGGGCACACCGCAACATTCCAGACTATGAGGCCTTAATTGCGAAGTATTTTTGAAACCCTACAATGAGCCTGGGTAATTTCAGTACCTTTTTCCCTTAAAAAAATCTGTCATTAAAGCCGCCGATTCAGCGGCTTTAATGTTTTTGACACATTGGGTCTTCGGATGAAAAGGATTGAGGCCAAAAGTTGAAAATCCCCTTTTGGGATCATCGGCACCCCAAACAACTCTGGATATTTGCGCCCAGCTGAGCGCCCCGGCGCACATGAGGCAAGGCTCAACTGTGACGTAGATGGTACAACCGGTAAGATATTTCCCGCCAAGGTGATTTGCTGCAGCAGTAATGGCCTGCATTTCTGCATGTGCAGTTACGTCGTTAAGACGCTCTGTAAGATTATGTGCCCTGGCTATAATCAAATCATTGGCCACCACAACGGCCCCAACAGGAACTTCATCGGCCTCATAAGCTTTTCTGGCTTCTTTGAGGGCTTCGCCCATGAAAAAATCGTCGGAATAAATCACCTGGCCTCTTTTTATGACAAAGGTATGCGAATGATTTTAAATCGTGCCTGTAATGTGCCGGAGCCAGCATTTGATCAAGAGCCAGGACTTCTGATATGAGCTAACGCGAAGGCGTTCCGAAGTCAATTCCTGAGGGTTGGCCGATGCAATTCTTTTGAGCAATTCCAGATAGTAACGATAAGCTAAATATACTCCAAGCCTAAACTCACCGGAAAGCGACCTGATTCCAGGCAATGAGGCCTCAAAATCTCTGATGATCTCTTGTTCAATGGCTGTTTTTTCGATCGAGGAGAATGTGTCGAATGAAACGCCAGGAAAGTAAATCCTGCCACGCTCAACCCAATCGGCTTTCAAGTCGCGCAAAAAATTCACCTTCTGAAACGCTTCGCCAAGTTTTCTGGCCGGTTGCAAAAGGTTGCGGTATCCTGTGTCATCACCGGAATAAAAAACCCTCATACACATTAATCCAACAACCTCGGCCGAACCGTAGATGTATTCCTGATATTCATTTCGGGTGTAGCTTTTTTTGGAAATATCCATTTGCATACTTACAAAAAAGGCTTCGATCAGTTCCTCATCAATATGAAATTTGTTAACAACCCACTGGAAGCTGTGAAGGATTGGGTTGGTACTTATGCCTTGTTTAATAGCCTCAAAGGTCATTTCACGAAATTCGGCCAGCAGTTTCTCTTTGTCGTGCCCATGAAATGAGTCAACAATTTCGTCGGCAAACCTTACAAATCCATAAACAGCATAAATTCCAGCCCGATGTCTTTTATTAAACAACCGAATACCCAGCGAAAAGGAAGTGCTGTATTTTTTGGTTGTTATTTCGCTGCAAAGAAGTGCGTTTTTAGTGTACAGATCCATAGGCTTTTTCAATTCTTTCAACAACAAGCCGCGAACTGATAACTACCATTGGCAATCCGGTTCCCGGCACAGTTGAAGCACCAACATAAAATACATTTTTAAATTTTTCGTCGAAATTCTTAGGTCTGAAACCTCCGATCTGGCCAAGGCCGTGTCCCAAGCCGAGTCCGCTCCCTTTATACAGATCAAAACTCTGTTCCCAGTCAACCGGTGTTAGTACAGTTTGCGAAACGATGTGCTTCTTTAGATCAAACCCCAACCTTACACCCAGGTCGGTCAGTATGTTATCAGCTACCTGGGGACTGTCGCTCCAGTCGGGCTTATAGCGCCTGTCGGGAACAGGGCACAAAACAAACAATGCCTCGCATCCATCAGGAGCAGCAGTAGGATCTGCTTTAGAAACAATATTCAGATAATAGTATGGTTGATCAAGTTTTATTGCGTTGTTGAAGATTTTGCCTGAATATTCCCTGAAATTGTTTCCCAGAAAGTAGTTGTGCAGCGGCAGGTCATCCAACTTTCGGTCCAGGCCAAGGTACATGGAAAAAGGTGCAAATGTCCATGCCATCTTATCCAGTTTTGACTCACTAAATGCCGGCCTTTTGAAAACTTTGCCCCTAAACAAGGCTGCATCGGCATTGACCACAAACAGATCGGCATCCCATAGTCCTCCATGCTGGTCAACCAGGGCAGAAATTTCACCTTTCAGATTTTGTCGGTAGTCAACAATTTCGGTATTGAAATGAATGGGAATTCCAGCTTTATCGAGTTCCCTTTTGAGGCCTTCTACGATTTTATACATTCCCCCTTGCACATTGTGATACCCGTCGTGAACAAGCTCCGTGTAGGAAAGTATTGTGAAAATGGATGGGGTATTGAATGGTGTAGCCCCCAAAAAGAAGGCTACAAGAGAAAAGATTTCTTTTGCTTCGCGCGACTCGAAGTATCTGCCGGCTTCGTCCCACATGGATCTCAGCAAACGGGGCGAATATTTGGGTGGCACCTTGGTGAGGGTAAGCAAATATTGCCAAACTGAATTGTAATTCCTTTTAATGATGAGATTCTCGGTATCGTGAAAAAAACCTGCGGCAGAATCAAGGAACCGATGCATCTTTTGCTTGAAATCCGGCTCAATCCCTTCAAATTCAGCCGCAAGGTCGTCGAGGTTCTTGTGGATGTGAAACCGCCTGTCTGATCCGCGAAAATGAACTACATACAAGGTGTCAAGCTCCCTGAAGGTGAAAGGCAATTCGCTTAGCCCTGCATCGGCCATGAACTCATCAAACTCGTATGTCATGCTGAAGAAAGTCGGCCCTAAATCCCAGGTAAAACCATCCTTTTTCAGTTGGTTAAGCCTTCCTCCAGGTTGATGATATTTCTCGACCAATTCGACCTTAAAGTTCCTTCGGTGAAGCCTCAGGGCAGTAGTCAAAGCACCAAGTCCGGAACCAACAATCAACACTTTTTTCATACAATTCTGAAATTCTTTTAAACCCAATTTGCAACATGATTATACAAAACAACCTGCAGTGTGATTAAATTCGCTTTGTATTTTTTCTACTTTAAGCAGGAAAGCTTCCCTGTTCATTGTTTAATGTTTTGAATAAACTTATAAACAATCGCGGGCTTGAATTGTTCAAATCATTGCAACTAAGCCTTATCGTGTGATAAAATGGGTAAAACGGCAGCTATAATCGGTGCAGGAATTGGAGGGCTGGCGGCAGCATTGAGGCTAAGAACCAAAGGGTATCAGGTGGAGGTGTACGAGCAGGCTGCAGGCCCCGGTGGCAAAATAAAAGAAATCCGAATGAATGGATTTAGGTTCGATACCGGGCCATCCCTCTTTACATTTCCTGCTTTGGTTGATGAGTTGTTCAGTCTGTTTGGTGAAAATCCGGGTCGTTTTTTTAGGCACCAACAATTAGACAGCTCCTGTAAATATTTTTGGGACGACGGCACCACGATTAATGCCTGGCAAAATCCTACCCTTTTTTCTCAGGAGATTGAACAGGCAACAGGAGCCAAAGGCGACTGCGTATTGACTTATCTGCGGGAAAGCAAAGAACTTTATGACATTGCCGGCGACACCTTTATTTTTCACTCACTTCATAACCCGTCAAACTATTTTACTCCTTCGTTTCTGAAGACTTTGCTCAATATCTGGAAACTTGACCCCTTACGCACACTACACGACCGCAACAGGGCTTGTTTAAAAAACCCGAAGCTGGTTCAGATATTTGATCGCTACGCCACATATAATGGCTCGAGCCCCTACAAAACACCTTCGACATTGCGCATGATTGCTCACCTGGAGCATAATACAGGAGCTCACTTCCCAAGAAAGGGAATGTTCGACATTGTTGCTTCGCTGGAGCGTTTAGCAGTTGCCAAAGGTGTCAAATTTCATTACAATGCCAGGGTGGAAACCATCCTTACCAAAAACTCCCAAGTGCAAGGTGTAAGGGTCAACGGTCTGGATTATCCATTTAATTTGGTTTTAAGCGACGTGGATGTGGTTAACCTGTACAACAACCTCCTGAGCGGTGTTCCGCTACCTGAAAATCAAACCAAACAGCAGCGTTCGAGTTCGGCAGTGATATTTTATTGGGGCATAAACAAAGCTTTTCCCAACATGCAGTTGCACAACATCCTTTTTTCAAACAATTACCGCGCTGAGTTCGACCACCTGTTCGAAACCCGTACTATGAGTTCCGACCCGACGGTGTATGTTTTTATCAGTTCCAAAATTATTCCTGAGGATGCGCCCGAAGGTATGGAAAACTGGTATGTTATGGTCAATGCGCCTGAAGATACCGGCCTGAACCGAAAAATACTAATTAACGAAACGCGCAGCAAGATATTAGAAAAAATACGGCACACATTGAGGATAGACCTTACCGACCATATCGTAGCGGAGGCAGTGGCCGATCCGCAGAGCATCGAATCCGAAACGGGATCATACAAAGGTTCGCTATACGGGCTAAGCTCTAACAATATTTGGGCAGCTTTCAACAGGCACCCAAATTTCTCCAGCAAAATAAAAGGCCTTTACTTTGTCGGGGGAAGCGTACATCCGGGCGGGGGCATTCCACTGTGCATGGCATCTGCCAAAATTATTGATAAAGAAATTCCATCAGTCAAATGAAAAACACCTTGAATACCTTCTTTAGTAACAAGGCGAACATAGTAAAAGTGCTCTTGGCTTTTTACTATTTGGTTGGCTTCTTAGGTCTTACCCACCCATTGACCGCTGAATTGTTCAAAAGCCTGATTCCTTTTACCATCCTGGCAAGCACTTTTATTTTGCTGCTGTATCACCCTGCCTGGCATAAATGGCACATTGCAGCTTTCGCAGTCATTGCACTTTTGGGCTATTGGATCGAAGTGGCAGGAGTGGCTACAGGAATCATATTTGGCGATTATGAATACCTGTATGCCCTCGGGTTCGAAATTTTAAAAACTCCTCCGATAATTGGTCTGAATTGGCTCATGCTCATCTATGCGGTTTTTTCACTTCTGGAACCTCTTAAATGGCCGGCTTTAGCAAAAATTTTTGCTGGTTCATTACTCATGGTGGGCTACGACATTATTTTGGAGCCCGTTGCAATGGCTCTAAACATGTGGACATGGGAAGGCGAAATAGTTCCAATACAAAACTATATGGCCTGGTTTTTTATCTCGTTCCTGTTCCTTTTCATCATGCACCGATCAAAAGTAGTTGCAAAGAATCCCATCGGAGGATACTTGTTTGTTTTACAATTTGCATTTTTCTTAGCCCTGAACATTTTTTTCAGCTTCCATGGTTAAAGCACGCCACAATGCACTGGTCATAAAGCTCGTTGGAGCATTCCTTTTTGCTTTGATGAAAGTGGTATTTCGAAAAATTACCATCAAAGGTGATTTTGAAGATAGAAAACAGGCATTGCTGTTAATTGGAAATCATTTTAGCTGGTGGGACGGTTTTATTGGCCTTTACCTCAGCAAAAAGGTTTTAAAAAGGAAACTTTACGTAATGATGCTCGAGGAGCAATTGCAAAACCGAAAAGTGCTTAATCTTATGGGTGCCTTTTCGATTAAAAAAAACTCAAGATCGGCAATTGTTTCTTTGGATTATGCTTCGGAACTGCTTTGTGGAAAAGAAAACGCCTTGTTGTTGTTTCCGCAAGGTAAATTTCAGCCCATGAGCCAGTACCCTCTTACATTCGAAAATGGCTGGACGAGAATAATTTCAAAGGCGCAATGTGGGTTTCAGATAATTTTTATGGTTTGCCTTGCTGATTTTTTTTCGCACCCCAGGCCTGAGTTAACCATTTTCTTTAAAGAATTTACTCTGGCCAACCCCAGGGATTTGACGATTTTTGAGAAAGCATACAACGAGTTTCTTCATGAGTGCATTCAACAACAAAAAGAAATAGCATGATTTGGCTCGCAATGGTGATTTTTGCGTTTTTAATAATTCGACTGCTGGTTGTAATTACAAACCTGATCACCCGCCCATGGCTCAGATCCGGGAAATCCGCTGACCAACCATTGGTTTCGGTTTTGGTTCCTGCACGCAACGAAGAGAAAAACCTTCCTTTGCTGCTGAAAAGCCTCTCTGGCCAGAATTACAATAACATAGAAGTAATAGTTTATAACGATCTTTCGGAAGACAGAACCGACCAAATCGTTTCGGAGTTTTCGACGCACGACGGCAGGGTACGGCTAATCAATGGTGTTGATTTGCCAGAGGGATGGCTCGGCAAACCACATGCCTGTCATAGGTTATCGGAACATGCCCGGGGCGAATACCTGATGTTTATTGATGCTGACGTTGTTATTGGGCCTGAGCTTATCAACCAAAGTCTTTCTCATACCCGGAAGCTACGGTTAGACTTGCTGTCGATTTTTCCGGTTCAGATTATGGATAGTTTTGGAGAGCGCATATCCGTGCCACTTATGAAGTGGATACTACTAAGTCTTTTGCCGCTCATTCTCACACGGGTTTCGGGCTGGAAAGCCTTTTCGGCTGCCAACGGTCAGTTTATGCTATTTAAAACCGAAGCCTATCGAAAATTCAGTTTTCACAAGTTGGCCAAAAATGAGATTGTGGAAGACATTAAGATTTTTAAACTTGCAAAAAAAATGGGATTGAGTTGCCAAACACTCATTGGCACCCATCAGATCAAATGCAGGATGTATGGAAGTTTCTCACAGGCTATTACAGGATTTTCGAAGAATGTTTTTGAATTTTTCGGAGGCAGTATTTTGCTGACTGCAGTAATGGTATTGTTAACTACCTTAGGTTTTTTACCGGTGTATCTTGCGCTTGGCTTTTTTTATGTAATGGTGTGGCTGACAGGAGAAATGCTGGTTAGGGCTTTGGTGGCTGTTGCTGCGCGGCAAAATGTTGGCCTGACGATTTTATTATGGCCTGCTCAACAAATAGCTTTCGTGGTGGTTTTCCTAAATGCCATCAAAGCCAAAACGAGGGGTTATTGGGAATGGAAAGGCCGAAGGGTCAATTAAATGTAAACTTTCGGGTATTAAAAAAAGTTCAAAAAAGCATCATTTCAACCTTATCAATGTTTAAGCTGTTTCAACCAACATGAAAATTATAATCATACTTCTTATAACATCTTTGTTTGCCATCCAACAAATTCATGGGCAGACTTCGTCGCAGTTGCAGAATTTTCGCAACCAGATTTACGAAGCATACGTGTTAAACAATATGCCCCGGTGGGCTCAAACAGTTTCGGCCATGGAGGCAGCTTACCGTTCCAATCCACACGAAGAGCTTTTGTATGACCTGCTTCTGGCTCAGTATGGCTTAATTGGCTACTATCTTGGCAATAACAGAGAAAGAGAAGGGGAAGCCCTTTTGGACAATGCTCAAACCCTGCTGAGACGGCTTGAAACCTTACCGGCTTTTCAGGCCCAGGCCCACGCATTCGATGCAGCGTTTCTGGCATTTCGCATTTCTTTGCAACCATTGAGGGCGATGGTATTAGGCCCCCGGTCATCGCAGGCTGCCTCCAGATCGACCGAGGCCAACAGCCGATATGCACGCGCCTGGGTTGAGAGAGGCAACATTATGTTTTTCGCACCTTCACCTTTTGGCTCAAAAGAAAGGGCTATCAACTATTATCAAAGGGCAGTGAGAACGATGGAGGAAAACATGCACCCTTCGCACCGATGGCTATACCTGAGCACTCTGGTTTCGCTGGCTAATTCTTTCGAAAAAACCGGAGACATACAAATGGCGCTCCAAACCGTTGAAAAAGCCCTGCGGTTCGAACCCCGCTTCAAATGGGCTAAGGAAGAACTATTGCCAAAGTTGCAGGCAATCCAAAGCAGCAACTAAAACCCTTTCATATTCGGGGATTTTTTTGTAACTTTCAATCCCGAAAGATGATTTTCGTCGGCTTGATTAAAACTAAAGACATAGCCTCTCCTATGGTTGAAGGTTCATGTCGGTGTTCTTACCGGGAATAACCATTTAAATCATCCGCCAGTGAAAAAAGCCATTTTAGCTATTGACCTTTCCCGGGCAACAGATCTGCTCGTAGATTGCGCCCCTCAATTTGGGGCAATGGGCATTGAGCATATTACCCTGTTTCACAGCCCGGTGGTGAGTTTCAACTACATGGAATACAGCGGCTACTCCATGATGGTGCATATTGAGGCCCGCATGATCAACCTGAGAAACAAGTTCATTGAAATGGGTTTCGGGTCAGATTTTGCGATAAAGGAGGGTCTTCCCTCGCAGGAGATCGTTGATTACGCTTCACGGTACCCCAAGGCGCTCCTGATACTTGGAAGTAAAGGGTTCGGGTTTGCCCGCCGAAACCTGATTGGAAGCACCACGCTTCGCGTTATTCAGCAAACCAAGAATCCGGTACTGATGATCCGGATAAAGAATGCTGGCAAGAATGCAGCAGGCGAAGACGAATGTGCACTCGAAAACAAAAACCTGGTGAATCAGGCACTGTTTGTTACAGATTTCTCTCCAAACTCGGAATGGGCCTTAAAGGTAATCCTCGAAAACATTGCCGGGAAATTTCATCACCTTGGAGTAATGCATGTTCAGGATGTTGTCTCCCTAAGGCACCACCAGCAGGAAACAATGGAGCGGTTCAATCACATAGACTCCGAACGGCTTGACCAGATTGCAGCATCCCTTGAAAAAACCTCAAAACTGCCTGTGAATAAAGTGCTGACAACGGGTATGGTGGTGCCGGAAATCCTGCGCGAGGCCAAAATCAACCAGGTTTCCATGCTTATCTTGGGAACTCATGGACGCGGTTTTTTCTCAAGTATGGTACTCGGCAGTACCACCTCTCAGCTCATCCAACTCGTAGAATCGAACTGCCTTCTGGTACCTATGCCCGACGATGTAAAAAAGGAGTAAGCCCGAATTGAAAGGTAAAAATCTCGGGATTCACATGACCATAACTTTTAATAGGTGAAAATTTTCAACAGGTGATGCTTTGTTCTTAAAAACACTACTCACCGATTTTGCTTTCTGAGCGGCAATACAAGGTTATGTTGATATTCTCTGCAAGTAAGTGGCTGCCTTGCACCGCTGCAGCAAGCCTTTTAAGTTGCGGGCAGAGAAAGAAAGGTTTTGAAACATTTATTATCAAAACATTACCACCTGTTTTGTAAATTTGTAAAAAGCAGTCAAGCCATGGAAAATACCACTATTTTTCAAAGATTCGCTTTTAACCTCCTGAATTAAAGGAAGAGGTATATGATTTTATTGACTTTTTGCTTGCCCGACGCAAAAAGGGGGAAAAGAAAAAACAACGAAAGTTTGGAGCTGCTGAAGGCAAAATTCAAACTTCGCCGGATTTTGACGCTCCTTTTGATGATTTAAAAAAATATATGTAATGGACTTGCTCTTTGACACCCGTGCGCTGATTTGGTTCATAACGACAACCTAACCATAGAAACAGCCGACGAAAACATAAAAAAGTATAAAATTAAAACCCTTTGGTGATAAGGGCCTTCGCAACCACCCCCTCAAACCCACCCAAAACAGCATGATTTTAGAGGTAAAAAATGTTAGGTATTGCATTTGTCGTTTTTTTTTTTTCTTTGAGGGTTAAAATGAATGTTTAACCTTAAAAAAAGAAATGACATGAAAATGAAAGTTTTGAGTTTTGCACTTGCGTTGGCAATGACAACACTAAGTTTAAATCTGGGGGCAGGAAGCCGTCAGTGGTCTATTTGCACACAGGAAACTATAAACTGCTTCAATGAAAACTTAGAGCCAGTAGGAGGCGCTATGGTTATGGCATGTGGTGATACCTGGCAGGAATGGCGAGCAATGATGAATGACTATGCTGAAATATTTTGTGGACATAGTGCTTGGGGTTTTTAATTAAATAGCCAACAAAGAGGCAGGTGGATAAAAACAGAAACTCATATACGGTTTACAAGCTTACCCGTCTGCCTCTGTTTTTTTACCAATAAAACACCAATTATGAAATACAATTTTTTCTGGCTTTTCATTTTCTTGCCTTCTTTCGTTTTCTCACAGGGATTTTTTGATCCCATTCCGGCCAAAACCCTCGACACGGTAAAATTAACTGTAACATATTCATTCCTTTTTACCCCGGATTCTCTTAACCCTGAATACAAAAATGAAGTTGATGTTGTGTTATTCATCGGCTCAAGTATTTCCCTTTACCAGTGTTTAAATTCATTTATCGGGACAAAATTGTTGGCCGGGAGCAGGAATATGGATGAGTTGAGACAAAGGGCCAGGAAGGCTCCAACTTCAACGTTTTCAACTAAGATATTTAAAAACTACCCTCCGGGCATGATTACAACAACCGACAGAATAATGCCGGATAATTTCATTTTCCGGGAAGATTTAAACCAATTTAAGTGGAAAATTTCAAGCCAAACAACCAAAATTGCAAACTACACCGCTCAAAAAGCCACTGTTGAATTCGGTGGAAGGTCATGGGTTGCGTGGTTTACCACTGAAATACCAATAAGCGATGGGCCACATAAATTCAACGGACTACCCGGATTAATACTGAGGTTGTATGACACCCGGAACCATTTTGTTTTTGATATTGTTTCCATTAAAGAGCCTGAAGAGCCCCAACTCATAGAGTTGCAAAATTTAAGGTATATCGAAACCACAAAGGCTAACTTCCGAAGGGCAAGGGAGGCTTTTCGCCAAAGCGTTATTAGCGAAACTTTCGAACTCATTACTGATCCTGATGCCCGCAGGCTGGCTGCTCAAAACATGAGCCGCAGAAATAACCCTATGGAGCTGAGACTTGATTAATTAAATAATAAATTGCTACTGGGCTAAAGCCCTTGTATTCAGGGCTATCCATTACCCCCGACCTTAAGGTCGGGGTAACTGAAAACCAAAGAGTTAACGGGCTTTAGCTCTGAAATTGTTAGTTCTTAGACCGAATTTACGGATGAAAAAGAAGATTCTTAGTTTAGCGTTTGCAGCGCTTTTGACAATTGGGCTGGCTACCACCACTGCTAATGCAGAAGTGCATTGTTTTAGTTTTCTGATTGTATGTGGTGATAAGTCCATGCTTGGCGGTTATATATGTGGACATTTTCAAACTGCCCAGGAAATGGTTGATTTAGTGTGGGGAATGGGAGAATTATTCTGCTAGAATTATAGATCAAATTGCAACTATAAACGGCTGTTCCGAACTCATTTATTTCGAATGAACCAAATGCTACTGGTAATAATTAGGTTAAAAGAACAGCCGTTTATTTTTTAAGCAATTAAATTGTTTTAATGTTTTCAAAAAACAAAAATTAAAACCAGAATGAGCTCAATTTCGATAGTTAATCCACTCAAAATTAAATTAGCGTGCCTCTCTAAAGCCAAATTCATTCTTTTTGGATTATTGGTACTGGCAGTAAACCCAATAAATGCTCAGGCATTATTAGAAGTCGAAAATATAGACCAGGCACGAATTGTTGTTGCCTACAACCTGAATTTTAGCGAGGACACAAATGACTTAGACCGTGTAAGACACGAAAGAATGATGCTTTTAATTGGCGATGAAATAAGCATGTTTGCGAGCTATAACAAGCTGCACAACGATAATCTGCTAAAGGGGCTTGATGAAAGGGCCGGAGTCGCTCATGTGTTAGGTGCTGCCACAACGGGAAGAGCGCCTACTCGTTTCGGCGGATTGCACATTCTAAAAAACTTCAGGAATAACCGACTCATATATAACAACAATATGTTCAATGATTGGTATATCTATGAAGAACCACTTAACCAAATAAATTGGGAGCTTACCGATCAAAAAAGTGAGCATTTGGGCAATACCGTTCAAAAAGCAACGGCTCGTTTCGGGGGCCGCCTTTGGGAAGCCTGGTTTACATCTGATATTCCGTTTTCTGATGGACCGTATAAATTCAATGGCCTGCCGGGTCTAATCTTAAAAATTCAGGATTCCGAAAAACATTATGTTTTTTCAGCGGAATCAATATCTGTGCCTGAGAAAGAAAGGGCCATTTATAGAAAGAAGCGCCAAAACTACCATGTAAGCCGAAGGCAATATTTAGATATAAGGCAAAATAAGGCGAATGTATGGACTCAACGACTTACTGAATGGGGAAATTCTCCCGAAATGGTCAAACAGCTAGAGCAAAGAATGAAAAGCCGAAACAATCCCATTCAGTTGCGGGCGGAGTAAACCCAAGGATTTTTTGAGTTTAGCGTTTTCGATTGCAATGTTCTTTAGTCTTGCAAAGTCTTTTGCCGACTGCCCAGAGTTTACAATGATTTGCGCCGCAGGAAGTGGCGCCATAAGTAAAGACCTTCGTGCAGGACTGATCTCTTAAAAGCACACAAAAAAAGTATAAACATGACACATTTCATTTTTTGGCTTGCCTGCCTGCTGAGTTTGCCCGCTTTTTCGCAATTGTTTCGCGTACCTCCTGAAAAGGAAATTGAACCGGTAGAGTTAGCTGTAACCTACAGGAAGGTTATGCAGATGGATTCGCTCGATCCGCAAGATTTGAGGAATGAAAAAATGATGCTTTGGATAGGAAGAAATACCAGTGTGTTTTTCAGCTACTACCGTCATATTGCGGAAGTGAAAAATAAACAACTGTCAAAAGCAGAAATTATCGCCTGGATGAACTCACATCCAAAACCACAAATAGGTCTTACTTACAGGATCCATAAAAACTACCCTGAAGGAAAAATCACCAAAATTGACGCTGTTTTAACCGATTTATTCCTTTATCACGAAAATATGCCTTTGTTCACCTGGGAAATTCAGGCCGACACCGGCACCATTTTGGGCTATCCGGTGCAAAAGGCTACAACCAGATTCAGAGGCAGAAGCTGGGTTGCATGGTTTGCACCCGGTATGCCGATCAGCGACGGGCCGTATAAATTCCACGGCCTGCCGGGACTGATCCTGAAAATGTATGACACCAGAAACCATTTTTTGTTCGAGGCCTTGTCCATTGAAAGGCCCTCCGAGCTACAAATGATTGTTTTTATTATGCGGGACTATTTCAGAACCACCGTAGAAAACTTTTTTCGCACCAGAAATGCAAGTAAGAGCGATGCCTCTGCAAGAATCAGTCACCTGTTACCCAACGGCCAGGCCCGGAATATAATGGCAGAAAACATCCGCCGCCGTTTCAACCCAATTGAACTGAGACTTGAGTAATTGAAAAACCCGGCAGAGTAGCACGATTTTTGGTAGAAAATTAAAAAAACCTACATGAAGTTTGCAGGCTTTTTGTTGTTTTTCTTTCTGCCTTTTCAGGCGCTGCTGGGGCAGGTATCGCTCGAGGGAAGGGTTGTAAGCGAGCAGGGCGAGGCGCTGCACAACATCAATATTCTTATTTACCCAAAGGGCAGCGTGGCAATTGTGGCATTTGCCGTGAGCGACCCCCAGGGCCGCTGGCGCACTGTGGTAAACAGCGCTGCCGACAGCCTCGACATAGAAGCCAGCAGCATACACTACCGCAACGAGCGCCGCCGCATTGCCAATCGCTCGCAAACAGTGCCGTTCGAACTGACGAAAGAGGTGAAGCAACTCGATGTGTTTACCGTCCGTGCCCGGGAAATTGAACAACGGGGCGATACCATCAGTTTTTTGGTAAGCGCTTTTGCGCAGGAGCAACATCGCTCCATTGCCGATGTGCTTCGCACCATGCCGGGACTGGAGGTGGAGCCTTCGGGCCGCATCCTCTACCAGGGTGCGCCTATCAATCGCTTTTATGTAGAAGGACTCGACCTGATGGGCGGCCGTTATACCATGATCAGCAACAATATGCCCCACCGCGCGGTATCAACCGTTGAGATTTTAGAAAACCACCAGCCCATACGCATACTCGAAGAGCGGGTGCCTTCGTACCAAGCCGCCCTGAACCTGAGGCTCAAGCGCGAAATCACCACCACCGGTACCGCTAAGCTGGGCGCCGGACACGGTCCCGTGCTATGGGATGCCAATATTACGCCCATGACCTTTACCGACCGGTTTCAGGTGGTAAACTCATACCAGGCCAACAATGCAGGTCAGGATGCGGCCAAACAGCTCCGGGCTTTCACCTTCGAGGGTTTTCGCCGCCGTGTGGAACGCCCCGGGGAGAACCCCGAAATGTTAGGCATACAGTCCCTTGCCCCGCCCGACTTCAACGAGAACCGCTTTCTTGACAACAACATACACCTGCTCAACAGCAATGCCCTGATGCGCCTCAACAACGACTTCCAGCTACGAGCCAATATCCATTTCATTACCGATAACCAGCGCCAGCAAGGCTTTACCAACCGCACCCTCTATTCGCCAGCCGACACTCTTTTCTTTGCCGAATCGCTCGAAAACCGCCTGAACGACAGCTACCTGCAGGGCGAAATCACCCTGAAGCGAAATGTTCCGGAAAATTTCCTAAACAACATACTGCGGTTCAACCGGAGGTGGGACAGCAGCCGGGGCGCGCTCAACATCAATCACCTCGGCCTGAGCCAATCGGTGAACAATCCCTTTCGCAACATTTCGAACGAACTGAGGTCGGTCAACCCGGTGGGCAAGCATCTGGTAGAGTTTAATTCGTTTGTTTCGTTTGATCACAGTCCACAGCAACTGCTGGTAAGTCCGGGGCGCTTTGAGTTTGCGCTTGCCGGAGGCGAGAGGGTTGAAAAACTGCGTCAGGAACTTGATCTGAAGCGATTTTTTGCCGACCACTCAGCCGGCTTTACATTTAGCTGGCAGGGAATGACCATTGGCCCGCGCCTCGGCTTCTCGTACCGCCGCCAAAACCTTGCTACCGATTTGTTTTTGCAGCAGGGCGAGAGTTGGCTCGAAGCTCCGCCTGCCTTTTGCAACCAACTTGAAGGGAGCCATACCCGCGCCTATTTGGATACCGATGTGAGTTACCGTTTAAACGACCTGACGATGTCGGCCAACCTGCCGCTAAGCTGGCAGCACCTGAACCTCGACGACCATGCCCTTCAACAGGGACAACGACTCAGCCGCCTGTTGTTCGACCCCAGGCTCTCGGCCGATTATCACATCAGCGGTTTCTGGCGCGTAAGAGGCTCGTGGAGTTACTCAACCGACCTTGGCGATATTGACGGGGTGCATTACGGCTACATTTTGAAAAATCACCGCAACCTGCAGCAAAGCGCAACGCCACTTTCAGAAACCAGCCGCCACAACCTGTCTGCATTTGTCAGCTACCGCAACCCCATCACCTCATTCTTTAACTCGCTCAACTACTTTTTTTCAATCAGCAACCACAGCCTGATGCACAGCAACCAGGTGCAGCCAGACGGCACTACCATTCTCGAAGCCATTGAGATGCCAAACAGGGGCTTTAGCCACAACCTGAGCGGGCAAACCAGCAAATTCTTCAGCCCTACCCGAAGCACACTGTCGCTGCGCTTAAGCTATAGTTACCTCCGCCGGCAGGCGCTTCTCAACCGGCAATTGTTCGAAACATCGAACCAGTTCATAATCCTCGCCCCACAGATCAATACCCGCTTCGCCGAATGGCTTAGGGGAGAGTACAGGGCCAACCTGAACTTTATACAGACCCAAATCGGGTCGGAGAATACAAGCAATATCAGCATGCTTAGGCATTACCTCGATTTTCATGTGTTTCCGCGAAGTGGCCATTACCTTGGACTTACCACCGAATTCTACCGTCACCGGGGAAATGAAAACTTTTTCGTTGACCTGTTGTACCGCTTTACCCTCGAAAGACGCCGCCTCGACATTGAAGCCCGCTGGCTCAACATTTTCAATACCCAAACATATACTACCTTCCATGCAAGCGCCTTTTCGGTAATCGAAACCACCTATATGCTCCGCCCCTCGCAGGTGCAACTTTCAGTGCGCTTCAGTTTTTAACACCGATACAGCATCTTTTCCGGTAAAAAACGCCGAAACCCACTCTTCAAGAGCGGGTTTCGGTTGTGCTAAGTTTCAAAACAAAGCTTGTAAAAGGCTTACAACTTCTTTTACCTGAAGCTGATACCTACGCCTGCAGTAGCCACGGGATAGCGGGCCAGGGTATAGGAAGCATGAAAATGCAGCACGGCAAGTTTAAAACCGGCTCCTACTGTAAACTGAAACTCCCCTGAGTTCCTATACTCAAGCGTCATGGGATTGCTTAGATCCACGATGTTGGCCGTACGCAGTACCGGGTCTACATTCAACACCGGATAGTCGCCCACCAGACCAAAGGTCGTATTTGAAGAAGCATAGCCGAGTGAGGTAAAAGCCGTGAAAAAAGGAATGTCAATCGAGGCGATCAGGTTTATGGTATATCCGCTGGAGTTCATCTCAAACTCCTGGTTGTCGTAGCTAGGCCTTCCGCCCGTAACAGGAATCCCGCTTACGGTCGTAGGGTATATATTCCTCTGTAAATCAAGATCCATTGAGGCATTAAGGTCTGAATAAGCGCCAAGCAACGACAGATTCCAGAATGGCACCCGGCGGGCAACGGGTATCAGGCTTTTTAAATCGTATTTGACACCTACCCCCCAAAGGGAACCTTGACGGCCCCGGTAGTTAAGCTGAGGAACAAAGCGCCCAAACAATTCAAAACCTCCTGGTAATCCAATACCTGCCCTGACCATGGGTATAGGCACAGCAGGCACACGGAACCCGTCGGGTGAAGCAAACTCAAGAATGGTAACAGGAGTAGGTACAGGAGGGAAGCTCTCCGAATAGTGAAGCACAGGCCTGGCAGATTCGCGGCCGGCAATGGTTGGCGCCATAAAGACACTCGGATCGCGAAGCTGAAGATTGTCAAACGCTATTTGCCTGAGATCAAACATCCTGTCTTCACTTGGAATCAAGGCAGTGTTGAAGGTAAACGTAACATTGAAGCCCAGGGTATTGTGAACCCGTGCCGTATTGAACCAACCTGCGTTCAATGTCGCACCAAGTCCGTAGCCGAGTGGCTTCATATAGGCGTGGGCAAGTTTCTCTGCATCGCTGATTCCTCCCCGCATAAAATCGACAACTGCTTGCTGGGAATGAGCTCTCAAAGAGATCAAAGAAAATACCGCTAAAAACAACCAACTGATGGTTCTGGTTTTTTTCATAAGTAATGGTTTTAATGGTTAAAATGCTCGTCTGTGGCGATTGAACTTGTGTGTGTCAATTATCAAATGTGTAAAAAAACCTCCTTTTAAAACAATTCTCCCAATTTGAAAAAGAAGACTTCTGAACCAGCAGAGCCTTCGGTCACCAAACTGCTTTTTTTCCAACAAAATCAATCGTAAAGGATTACACCCTCTGAAGTTTTGGTTAAAAACTGAAGAACTCTATATTTCAACGCAGGATTAATCAAATTAGTTTGTTAGGTATAAAAATTCACAGGAAATTATCCTCCAAATAATTAAATGGAAATGGGTATTCGAAAACAATCAATGGCATTGTGCTTCCTTTTTTTCAAAAACGATATGACCAAGACTACCTAAATACCCGGCTTAAAAAAAACCGGAAAAACGGGTTGGTAAAACAACCTATGTTGAACTTCTTACTCCTTTCCATCAGTCCATCGGCAATCTATGTTTAACTTTGCCGCTTAATCAATACCCTTAAACAATGCTTAGAACCCATACATGCGGCGAATTGCGGATTGCTGATGCAGGAAAAGAAGTAACACTTGCAGGCTGGTTGCAGCGTTCGCGCGATTTAGGAGGGATGACATTTATTGATTTACGCGACCGTTACGGCCTCACGCAACTGGCCTTCAATATGGAAGAGGATGCGGATTTGTGCAAAAAAGCACGGGCTATGGGTAGGGAATATGTGCTACAGGCAAAAGGTCGTGTGGTGGAACGAAGCAATAAAAACCCCAATCTGCCAACTGGCGATATCGAAATTTTAGTTTCTGAAATCACCGTATTGAACCCGGCAGCCACGCCGCCATTTACCATCGAGGAGAACACCGACGGAGGCGATGAACTCCGGATGAAATTTCGCTATCTCGATATTCGGCGCAACCTGGTTCGCCGAAACCTGGAACTGCGGCACCAGATGGCCTTTGAAACCCGCCGGTTTCTGAGCGAAAACCACTTTCTGGAAATCGAAACTCCGGTTCTGATCAAGTCAACACCCGAAGGTGCCCGCGATTTTCTGGTTCCTTCGCGCGTGCACGCCGGGCAGTTTTATGCGCTGCCACAATCGCCGCAAACCTTCAAGCAACTGCTCATGGTGGGCGGAATCGACAGGTATTTTCAAATAGTAAAATGCTTTCGCGACGAAGACCTGAGAGCCGACCGCCAGCCGGAGTTCACGCAGATCGACTGTGAAATGTCGTTTGTAACACGCAACGACGTGCTGGAAACCTTCGAAGGCTTGGCAAAGCACCTTTTTAAGTCCGTAAAAGGTATAAACAATTTGGATTTTGAGCGTATCAGCTATCATGACGCCATAAAGTATTATGGCAGCGACAAACCCGACACCAGGTTCGGAATGCGCTTTGTAGATATCACCGGTCTGGTAAAAGGAAGCGGATTTCAGGTTTTCGACGAGGCAGAGCTGGTGGTGGGGATAAAAGCCGAGGGTTGTGCAGATTACACCCGCAAGCAAATCGATGAACTTACCGAGTGGGTCCGGCGGCCTCAGATTGGCGCCAAAGGCCTGGTATATGTAAAACACAACACAGATGGGACATTCAAGACATCGGTCGAAAAGTTTTTTCAGGAAGGCCAAATTCAAAAATGGATAGAAGCCTTTGAATCCAAGCCCGGCGATTTGTTGCTGATACTTGCAGGCGAAGCCCTTCCAACCCGAAAAGCCTTAGGGGAACTGCGTCTCGAAATGGGCAGGCGCCTCGGTTTGCGAAACCCCGATACATTTGCCTGCCTGTGGGTAGTTGATTTTCCACTGCTCGAATGGAATCCGGAAGCCCGGCGGTACTTTGCCATGCACCATCCCTTTACCGCACCCCTTCCCGACGACACACACCTGCTGGACTCCGATCCGGGCAAGGCCCGTGCCAATGCATACGATATGGTAATAAACGGTGTTGAAGTTGGTGGAGGCTCCATCAGGATCTTTGACCGGCCGCTCCAGGAAAAAATGTTTGAGGTACTTGGGTTTACACCCGAAGAGGCCCGAAACCAGTTTGGATTCCTGCTGGAAGCCTTCCGTTATGGCGCCCCTCCGCACGGTGGTATTGCTTTCGGATTCGACAGACTGTGTGCACTTTTTGGAGGCTCCGATTCGATCCGCGATTTCATTGCCTTTCCGAAAAACAACGCAGCCCGCGACGTCATGATCGACAGCCCATCACCTGTTGACCTTGCACAGCTCAAGGAACTTCATCTCAAACTGGAGTAATCAAGGCAATGTAGAAAATTTTTTATCCTTTATCCCTGACTGTCCTCCCGAGGCGGATAAACCCTGCCTGACCGGCAGGCGGGCGTCAGGCAGACTTTATCCTTTATCCTTTATCCTTTATCCTTCCTTCCCCCTTGATCTCCCTAAACAACATATCGGTTCAATTCGGCGGGAGCCTGCTTTTCGATGAGGTTTCATTCATTATTAACAGGCGCGATCGTATCGGGCTTACCGGCAGGAACGGAGCAGGGAAAACCACCCTGATGCGTATCATCAAAGGAATCATGACCCCTTCGACCGGACAGGTTGCGATTCCTGCTGCAAGCAGTATTGGTTTTTTACCACAGGAACTGACATTAACAAGCCGGCAGAAAGTCATTGACGAAACTGTAACCGCATTTACCGAGTTAAAGGAACTTGAAAAGAGAATCTCTCATTTGAACAACGCCCTTGAACAGGCAAACGAGGGCCATGTGGAGAAAAAATCAGGGCTGTTTGAAAAACTGGTGGAGGCCAACGAAAGGTACTCCATGCTTGGAGGTGCCACCCAGCACGCGAGGGCTGAAAAAATGCTGCTCGGACTTGGTTTTGGAAGGCATGACCTTGCCAGACCAATGTCAGAATTTAGCGGTGGCTGGCAAATGAGGGTAGAGCTGGCCAAAATCCTGCTTCAAAGCCCCGACCTGCTCATGCTCGATGAGCCCACCAACCACCTGGACATAGAATCCATCCAGTGGCTTGAAAGCTTTTTGGCCGACTACCCGGGAGCGGTAATGATGGTTTCGCACGACAGGGCCTTTCTCGATAATGTTACCACCCGGACTATAGAGCTGAGCATGGGCAAGGCTTATGATTACAAAGCGTGCTATTCGGATTACGTCATGTTGCGCGAGGAGCGGCTCGACCAGGAAATGGCAGCCTTCAGCAACCAGCAGAGGCAGATTGCACAGATTGAGCGATTCATAACGAGGTTTCGCGCCAAAAACACCAAGGCCAAGCAGGTGCAAAGCAAGATTAAACTGCTCAATAAGATGGAGAAAGTTGAAGTGGATGAGCTCGACAAAAGCAGCATCCATTTTCGATTTCCGGAAGCGCCTCCCAGCGGCAAGGTGGTTGTAGAAGCTATTGGCGTTTCCAAGAATTATGGGAACAGGGTGGTTTTAAGCGACCTCAGCTTTAGTGTGGCCAAAGGCGAGCGGATTGCATTCGTTGGCCGCAACGGCGAGGGTAAAACCACCCTGGTGCGGATTTTACTTGGGGAGCTGGAACATCAAGGTATCATAAAGCTTGGTCATAATGTAAAGTTGGGATACTATGCCCAAAATCAGGCCGAATACCTTGACCCTGACAAAACTGTATTCCAGACCATCGACGATGTGGCAGCCGGAGAGGTTCGCAAACGAATCCGGAGCATCCTTGGTGGGTTTCTATTCAGCGGCGAGGATATCGACAAGAAGGTTAAGGTGCTCTCAGGCGGTGAGAAATCGAGGCTGGCCATCGCCAGTTTGCTGCTTGAACCGGTCAACCTGCTTATTCTTGACGAGCCCACCAACCACCTCGATATGAGGTCAAAGGACATCCTGAAGAGCGCCCTGCTGCAGTTTGCCGGAACGGTTATCGTGGTTTCGCACGACCGCGACTTTTTGCAGGGACTTACCACAAAGGTTTTTGAGTTTCGCAATCACAAAATAAAAGAGTTCATTGGCGATGTATATGACTTTATTGCACATCGAAACCTGGTTTCTTTAAACGCGTTGCAAGGTGGCATGAAAACGAGTACATCCTCCAACAAACAAGATTCTCCGGAAGCCAAAGCCACATGGGAGCGCAAGAAGCAATGGGAGCGCGAACGCAAGAAACTTCAAAACGCTCTTGAGAAAACTGAGAGAGAAATTGCTTCGTTCGAAAAAGAATTGACAAGTTTGGAAGAAATCATTGCCACTCCGCAACTTGAACCCAACCTGATACAATCGGGCGAAATATTTACCAGATACGAGTCTGCAAAAACACAAGCCGCCAAGGCGGAAGCCGAATGGGTAAACCTGATGGGAAAACTGGAAGCCCTTGAAGAAGATTTTCCGGGCTGACCAGGCAGGCAGGGCATTTTACCGGAAGCCCAATCCTATTCGTATCGAAGCGACTCGATGGGATCTAAAGCGGCAGCCCTTGCTGCGGGATAATATCCGGCCAACAGGCCAACCCCGGCACATAAAAGAACCCCTCCCAGAACCCACAACCAGGGAACCACGAACACATTGCCAATCAAAACCGATATAAGATTGCCAATCAAAACCCCAAGCACAATACCTAAAGCGCCTCCGATCTGACAGATAATTATTGCTTCAGAAAGAAATTGCTGTTTGATAACCTTTCGGGTAGCACCTAAGGCTTTTCGGATACCTATTTCCTGAGTTCTTTCTGTTACCGAAACAAGCATAATGTTCATAAGACCAATTGCAGCCCCCAAAAGGGTGATCAATCCAATGAGCGTGGCAGCAACAGTAACATATCTGAGATTTTCTATTAAGGCCTGGGCAATATTATCGCTGCGGGCCACATCGAAATTGTTGTCTTCGCCCGAGGGAACCCTTCTGATTACTCTGAAAAATCCGGTTGCTTCGCCAATAGCAGCTTCCATGTCTTTTACATTGTTGGAGCTGACCGAAACCGTAAAATTCATTTGAGGCCTTGAAAAGTTATTGCGGGCAGCCAGCAAGGGTATAACACAGCGGAGGTCTTCAGAAAAACCCATACCCGTGCCCTTTTCCACCAAAACGCCTATCACCTGGTAACGTGTATTGCCAATGGTTACAGATGCGCCTAATGGGTCTTCGTTGTTCGGGAAAAGGGTTTGGGCTACATTGGAGCCCAGAATTATTACGTTTTCTCCAAATTCGATTTCATGTGGCGAAAAATTGCGTCCTTTGGCTAATTCATTGCCCGAAGCAACAAGGTAGTTTTCGTCACTCCCCAGCACCGAAATGTTGGGATTGGTTTCCCTGGACCCATAACGCACAACTACGGCTGAGGTTCCTGAAACTGAAACCGAAACCCGGGCGGGAAAATTAAACCCCTCCTTGAACGATGCGGCCTCATCGTAGGTTATATGCCTGAAAACCCGTGGCTCATTACCCCGATCTCCGGTCTGAATAATCATTTCACGGTTTCTAATGGTAAAACTGTTGGCTCCGAGGCGCGCAAAGTTGTCGGTTATCGACGATCGAATGGAATCAATAGCAGTTAAAATCCCCACCAGAGCCATGATGCCAAAGGCTATAATCAGCACGGTCAGCGAGGTCCGTAGCAGGTGGCTTCGGATAGAGGTTATTGAAATTCGAATATTTTCTTTAAAAACTGACCCAAAGTTTACCATGGTGGCCTGTTAAAGCTTGTTTCCGAATGCCAGGTCGCCAGCATCTCCGAGTCCTGGTACAATGTATGCCTTTGCTGTGAGTTCGTCATCTACTTCGCCCAACCAAAGCGAGTAACTATCGGATGGCAGGTTTTTTTTCATGTATTCTATACCCTGAACGCTGGCAAGCACTGAAACAAAATGTGTATGCGTGGGTTTTCCGCGCTGGAGTAATTCTTTGTAAGCCAGCACCATGGATGCACCCGTTGCCAGCATGGGGTCGCTGATTATGAGGAACTTACCATCAAGGCTTGGGCAGGAAGTATATTCTATCTGGATAAAAAAACGACCGTTTTTGTGATGTTTGCGGTAAGCTGAAACAAACGCATTTTCGGCCTGATCGAAAAAATTCAGGATGCCCTGGTGCATGGGTAAGCCAGCCCTGAGAATTGTAGCAATAACAGGTTGATGGGCGAGTTCTTCGCATTGCGCTGTGCCTAGCGAAGTTATTACCTCACGAGGCTTCCACTGAAGGGTTTTGCTGATTTCATAGGCAAAAATTTCACCCAATCTTTCCATATTCCGCCTGAAGCGGAGACTGTCTTTCTGAATTTCCACATCGCGAACTTCCGCAATGTATTGCTTGAGCAAGGAGCTATTTTTACCCAGAATATGTATCATACCGCAAAGTTTTTAAAACAACCCTCTCCTGTAAATCTGCCGGCGGTGCTGATATGCCTTTAAAAGAGGTAATATCAGACCTGGAAGCCGGTTCAATTGAATTTGTAAAAATACGCATTCTTTTGAACCAAACCCTTTATAAAAACGGGCAAGTTGCGGGTCTGACGACCCTTCAAAATCAAAAACCAGCTCCGTACCCGATTCTTTTTTAAAAAAAGCATCAATCAAAGCAAACATAGCACCTGTTTTGAGCCCTTCGGCAGTATTTCCTGTAAAAAGAAGCACTGCCTTTCGGTGACTTCGGAAAATTACCAGTCCGGCACACAATGTATTCATGGCATTATATGCACTCAAAAGACTGACCATACCCCGCTGCATTCCGGCATATATCAAACGGTTCAAACTTTCATAATCCTGATTGGTAAAGGAAGTCAGGCTTCGTCCGCGGTTTTGACGAAATGCCTGGATGATCTCCTCGGGGCGCCCGGTATGTGTTACGTAAATGGCATTCTTTCGTGCCTTTGCAAGGTTGCGCCTCGTATTTTCCGAATAGCGGGCATATATTTGCTCGTAAGGCTCAATCAGGTCAAGGTGATGGGTCTTCCCTTGTTTTATCAGGAAACCTTCGGTATTCTTTAGCTGACTGTATATATTCAAAGGATAATCGACAAATCTGAAACTTTTGGGAATGGCCTTAATAAACTCATCAGTAACTCCGGCGCCTAAATTTCCAGCGCTAAACACTCCCAGTTGTTGAACAAAATGCGGATGAAAAACATAGGAAATGCCAAATTTTTTCCGGTTTGGGAGAGGCATCACCTTAGCGTAATCACCTTCTACCAGGGCATCCCATCCAGGGGCAACCAGGTTCAGGTACCACGAATAAGCATAAAACATGCCATTGACCGACCGCTCAATGCAGGCATCCCAACAATCGAAGTCAATCTGGCTGTGAGGCAGGTACCTGATCATACAATTGAATTAAATTTTTCCTGTTGCCGTTTTTATAAGCGACTCATAAACCTTTAGCCAGCCTTTCCACCTGCCCCGTTCACTAAGCGAGTCGTTGTGCCAGAGTGAAATAAAAGTACCATGAACTTTTCGAACCTCCGATATCAAGTCGGAAATTTTCGAAATGGCCTGTGAGGGTGAAAGGTTCATGTAGTCTTTCAAGGTGCCATCCATCACGGCAAAAGGATATATGGTAAGCCCGGCAGGCTTGTCGCTGAGCAAATCGTAAAACATAAAAGGAGATGCGATTGATGCCCTGAACCCGGGAAGGGAGGCATATCCCATCGAAAAATCAGCCTCAATGTTGTTTTGAATCAATAACCGGTATGTATCTGGCAAGGTAAATTTCAAATAGTGTTGCCTGCTGAATTTTATTGATCTGCCAGCGATAGCCGACAAGCCGGCAATTTCATTTAGAAGAACCTTTTGATTGCCTGTCGAAGCATAGGATGGATGGATGCCTATGTGGGCGTTTTTACCAACTGCTTTAACCAGATTTTGAAAAGCCGGTGAATTGCGGGAAATATTGTAATCGAGGCGTCCCGGATTTCCGCAAAGAAAAAAGTAATAAGGTTCCAATCCGTATTTGTTTTGCCAGAGAAGTTGCAAATCGTATGTATCGAATGGATCAGTCCTTCTGCCTGCCAACACCCAAATCCTTTCG
>DATIKH010000027.1:0-7015 GCA_035477775.1 Bacteroidales bacterium
TTTTGTTTGAAGCATCCTGCCCAGTTCCTTTTGCATACCGGGTTGCACAGAGGCAAAGGATTCAACCATTTTGCGCTCTTTCGTGTCGAGCTCGCCTTCCAGATAGGCTGCGAAGTACCATTCGTAGTTTTCCGGGGTAACCTCTCCCCTTTTGAGCTTACCCTTTTCCTCGTATTTTACTTCGCCCCGGGCAGAGGCTGCAATCATTTCGTATTCTTCGAATACTGACCTGAGGCCGGGTTCAGAATCAAGAAAAGCCATAAGGCTCTCGACCTGCTTGGGGTCCAAATTGCCCTCATGGTAGTCGAGAAAAAATGCCTCATAATTGCTTTTGTCGATCTTCATCTGCAAGTTTTTTATGCATTGGCCAAATATATCCTGGAAGAGCACGCTTTCTTCATTCTCAATTCTAAATTCTCAGGGCTTGTCATTGCATCCTTTTTAATTAAATTACGGCATCGAGGCTGCCAATGTAGTTCTTAAGTGCTACCCTGGCCCTGAAAATATATACCTTAACCTGGGATTCGCTGAGCCCGGTTATCTGCCCTATCTCCTGATACGAATATCCCTCGTAATCGCGTAGCAACACCACCGAACGCTGAACCTCGGGAAGGCGCGCCACCGCTTCGTCTAATATTTCTTTAAGCCCGGTATAATCATCGGAATAGGATTGCGCACTGGCAAGCTTCTCTTCGGAATAAGCCGAATACTGATCTTTGCGGATACAATCGATTAGGGTATGATAGGCCGTGGTGAACAAATAGGACTTGGCCTTAGCTCCGTCGATATCAAGGCGTTTGATCCACATTTTTTCGAAACTGTCCTGAACCACATCCCGTGACTTATCTTCGTCCTTAAGGTTTTTCAACACGAATCGGTAAACCCCGTCGGCATATTGGTCAACACAATGATTATACTCTGATGTAGTCATTCTTTAAGCTCGAAACGGGTCCGGTAGGCAATGAAATTGTTAAATCAACTTTAGAAAATCGATAATTTCCTGATTGTTAAATCACGGGTTTAATATCCCGGGTGTCGTGTGTTCTTATGACGGCTATCTCCCGATAAAGTTACAAATCCCGGGCATATTTTGAAAATATTGCTGGAGTGAAAAACAGCCGGTTTCTTCCAAAATCACATAGGAGTTCAGAAATCCGGCTAATGAGCGCTTACAAAGCAGGTAAAATGTGAAAAAATCAAAAAAAAACTTAAACTCTTTATTTGACCTTCAATATATTATCTTTGCATGACGCTTTTTTTAAGACAATTAATTTGGGCGGACTCCCATTCTATCAAAAAAAGAGGATTATGTTATTGCGTTTTATTTTTCCGGTGCTTCTGATTTTTGGATTGGCATCATGTGCCCCGCACAGACAATTGGCTTATTTGCAGGAGTTTGAACATCTTGGCGACACTGTTCAGTTCAGCAAACCTGAATTCCGCCTAAGACCAGGCGACATTTTGCACTTGCGTGTAACGACTCTGGATCGTGAAACGCGACAACTGTTCGAACCCCAGACCGTTGGTATGGGAACCGGAGGCATGATGTCGAATGCCCAGTTTTTTCTTTCGGGATATACCATCGCCGGCGATGGCACCATCGAGGTTCCAGTGGTAGGCAAAATAGCTGTAGGAGGCCTTACGGTGCAGCAAGCCAACGAGGCTGTTAGGCAAACGATTGCTCAATACCTTACGGATGCAACCGTAAGTGTGAATCTGGTAAATTTTTCGGTTACCGTTCTTGGCGAAGTGAACAGCCCCGGCCAGTTCTACATATACGACAGCAAAATTACTATTATGGATGCCATCGGTATGGCAGGTGATTTGACTGACTTTGGCAGCCGGAGAATTCATGTTGTAAGACGCGGTAATGAAGGCGTTCGCTTCAACACCATTGACATTACTTCGCGGCAGGCGGTATCCTCTGAGGTTTTTTTCCTTCAGCCGGGCGATCTGGTGTATGTTGAGCCAATGCGAATCAAAAGACTTGGCTTTGCCCAGTTTCCGTTTGGGCCAATATTTTCAGCCATTTCTACAACTTTACTTTTGCTCAATTTTTTTGACAGAAATTAGTATTTACCGTTATAACTACCCTTCCAAAAATGACAAAGGGCTCAATTCACGAGGACAACATTGATATCAAGGCAATCATTTTCAGATATCTGCCTTACTGGTGGCTGTTCGTTCTCAGCATCATCCTGGCAATGGTTTTCGCCTATGCTTACAACCGTCTCGAAGAACCGGTTTACAGGGTACACTCTAAAGTACTTATCAGCGACCCAACAAAAGGCTTAAACCGAAACGCCCTGCTTGCCGAGTTGGGTGCTTTCCCAACCCGTTCGGGCTTTCACGATCAGATCATCATATTGAGGTCAAGGACGCTGGTTGACAGCGTGCTCAGACAAATGAACCTGGATGTTTATTATTTTGAAATCTCCAACAGGTTTTTGGGTTTTATAAGAAAACGAGAGCTTTATGAGGACACTCCTTTTCGTGCAAGCTGGGAAAGGCTTTCGAATAATCCGAACGAAATCACAGTTTTTCTAAGAATTTTAGATGATGACCAATTCATTTTGGAAGGCAATAACGGATTGGAAATTCCTGAACAAACCCTGCTTTTTGGAGAAAAATTCCAAAACCAGCATTTTAGCTTTAGCTTATTCAAGACGGATAATTTCAACCCAGAAGACCATATCGGAAAGTCGTTCTCTTTCGTAGTTCGAAATCCTGAATCCCAAACCAGAGAATATGTTGGGAGCCTCCACGTGCAGCCCCATAATGAAGATGCCTGGATTTTGGATGTGTTTTTTGAGGCAACTCACCTGGGACGTGCAGAGGATTTTGTCAACAACCTGACTTCCTATTTTGTGGAGGCAGGATTACGTGAAAAAAACCAAACAGCGCTTAACACCATCGAGTTTATTGATGAACAAATTCTGGTAACCACCGACTCACTTCGTGTTGCCGAAACCAGCCTGTTGAATTTCCGGCGCGACCACCAGCTGGTGGAGGTAAGTTTTCAGGCGAACCAGCTGTTGAGCGAACTGCAGGCCCTGGACCAACAAAGGGCCATAGAGGAAGTAAAGCAGCAATACTTTGAATACCTGATTACTTACCTCGAAAGGGACGAAGGTTTTGAAGAGGTTTTTGGACCGTCGGCTTTAGGCATTCAGGACCAGCTTCTCAACGAGTTGATCCACGAACTCAGCCGGCTCTACAGTGAACGGGCAAGGCTTCTGCTGACAACCACAGAGAGAAGTCCGCTGGTTCAGTCAACCAACATGAAAATTTCAAAAGCACGCAGCACGCTCAGGGAGAACATCAGAAGTATGCAGAGTGCCTCCAATATACTCCTCGACGACATAGGCCGGCGCATCAGCCAAAACGAACGACGCATTTCAGAACTCCCCCAAACCGAACGGGAGCTGCTTAATATTCAGCGACGTTTCAACCTGAACGATGCTACCTATACCTTCCTTCTGGAAAAAAGGGCTGAGGCCGGAATAGCCATGGCAAGCAATGTGCCCGACAACCAGGTGATCGACAATGCCCGTTTCGACGGCCAGGTGGCTCCCAAAACCACCCGAAATTATGCCATTGCCCTGATGCTGGGGTTTTTCCTGCCGCTTGGATTCATTATTATAAAGGATTTTCTAAACACCAAAATATTAGACAAAAAAGAGATTGCCGAGAAAGTACCTTTCCCTCTGGTAGGAATTATTCCACATGAGAAACTTGCCACAAACCATGGAGGTACCGACCTGGTGGTATTTGAAAACCCACGCTCGCATCTTGTAGAAGCCTTTCGCACGCTGAGGACCAACCTCCAGTTTATTGTTCCTGGAGAGCAAAGCAAGGTGCTGGTGGTAACTTCAACCACTTCTTACGAAGGTAAAAGCTTTACCGCAATCAACCTGGCTTGTGTGTTTGCATTGTCAGGTAAAAAAACGGTTTTGGTAGTCGCCGACTTACGGAAGCCCAAAATGCCGAAAGAACTGAAGCTTATCAAAGAACCGGGACTTTCGAACTACCTGATCGGGAAGGCTTCCCTTAAAGAAATTCTTCAAAGACCGGTCGAGGATGAACCCCTTTGGGTGATAGCCTCAGGGCCAAATCCTCCCAATCCAACCGAATTGCTCGAAAACGAAAGGATGACCCAACTGCTCGATGAGTTGCGTAAGGAGTTCAACTACATCATCGTCGATACTCCGCCTGTAGGGCTTATTCCTGATGCCATGGCCCTGATGAAGATAGCCGACACAAGCCTTTATATCATCCGCCAGCGCCTTACCGACCGCTCGGCCCTGGAATTTATCAACGATTTTTCCGAAAAAACAGGCATTAAGAATATTTGCCTGGAGCTGAACGACATGGAGGGCAACCGGCTTGACCCCAAGTATGGATATGGCTACGGATATGGGTACGGCTACAGCTCTAACGAAACAGAAGTTAACACCGGTTTGTTCGGGCAATGGGGTGCAAGGTTTTTTAACGGGAACTCCCGGAAAAAAAACGGGAAAAAGGGCTGAAAAACCGGATTCCTTACCTCCCTTGTTTGACTCTTTAATCCCTTTTTTCAGGATTGAGCAATTGAATCGCAGGCATTCTTATGATTAATTACCAATGGTATGCCCTCTATACACGCTCCCGATTCGAGAAACGGATTGCAGCATGCCTCCTGGAGAAAGGATTCGAGGCATACCTGCCGCTGGTAAGTACTTACAGGCGATGGAGCGACCGTATGAAAAAGGTAAACGTTCCGCTGTTCAGTTCCTATGTTTTTGTCAAAACAAGCCCGGCAGACCAAATGCATTTTTTCGGGATACTGCAAATACCCGGCGTCGTAAAAGTTGTATGCTTTGAGGGAAAACCTGTGCCCATCCCCAGCCAGCAAATAACGGCACTTCAAAGATTTAGCGAGTTGGGTTACGAAATGCAGACTATAGAGAACACCCCGGCACCTGGCGATCAAATCGAAATCAATCAGGGGATTTTTAAAGGATTGCGAGGGCAGGTGCTGCAGGTTGGAAACAACCAATCACTGATTATTTACATCGAGGCGCTCGACAAAAACATCCGGATAACGATCCCTGCAGGACTCACCATAAAGCTGAACAGCTGATCTGACTCACAAGAAAAAGGGTGGGACTGCTGCCGGTTTTAAGGGAATGTTTTAGAGCAAGAAAAACAAATCAAACGTTTTGTAGTAAATTTGACCTCATGACCACGGGGTGAAAGCAATCGAGCTGACCTCCGGCAGGAAGATTATCCTAGAACCCAAAGAGTTTTAAGGCGAGATAAAAATCAATATTTCAGCAAATATTATTTTATGAAAAAAGCCATATCTGTGGTTGGGGCCAGACCCAACTTTATAAAAATTGCACCACTCGACAAGGCGTTCCGCAAATACCGTAAGGATATAAACCACCTGATTTGTCACACCGGACAACATTTTGACGATTGCATGTCGAAGGTTTTTTTTGAAGAACTTCAAATGCCGCGTCCTGATTTTTACCTGGGAATTGGCGGTGGTAGTCATGCAGAACAGACCGCCCGAATCATGCTGGAACTCGAAAAGGTAATGGCCGCCGAAAAGCCCGACCTGGTAATTGTTCCGGGCGATGTAAACTCCACCTTGGCAGCAGCCCTTGTTGCTTCCAAAATGGGAATTCCTATTGCCCACGTGGAAGCCGGCCTGCGCTCTTTCGACAAAACCATGCCCGAAGAAATAAACCGTATCGTAACCGATGTGGTGTCCGATTTTCTTTTTGTGAGCGAACACAGCGGTATTCGCAACCTCAGGGACGAAGGCATGGATGAAGACAAAATTCACTTCGTGGGCAATATAATGATCGACAGCCTTGAAGAGTATTACGAAATGCTTGAAAATCATCAAGCCTTGCCCCATCTGAAGCTCGACAAAGAAAACTACATTCTGGCTACGTTCCACCGACCAACCAATGTTGATAATCCCGAAAACCTGTTCAACCTTATGGCTACCCTCAAGCGGCTGTCGGGCGAAAGGCCTCTGGTATTTCCCGTCCATCCCCGAACCCGCAAAAACATGAAAGAGTTTGGCCTCGATACCAACCTACCGGCCAACCTACACCTTACCGAACCATTGGGCTATATCGGATTCCTGTCGCTGCTGAGGCATGCCGAACTGGTGATTACAGACAGCGGTGGAATCCAGGAAGAAACCACCTATCTGGGGGTGCAGTGCATTACCGTGCGCAAGAACACCGAAAGGCCTGTTACCGTCGATGTGGGTACGAACCACCTGGTAGGCACCGACCTCGACAAGGTGGAAAAAACCGCCCTCGACATCCTTGGAGGCACCATCAAGCCTGGCCGCATTCCCGAACTCTGGGACGGCAAAACCGCCAAACGCATAGCTGAGATTATTGTTGAAAAACTGGTTAGTAACAGTGTCTGATTGCGCTGATTAAACCGGATTACACGGATTATGTTATTATTCGAAAACGAGACATATAGGATCATTGGGGCTTGTATGAAAGTTCACAAGACTCTTGGAAATGGTTTTCTTGAGTCTGTATATCAGGAAGCTGCGGAAAAGGCTTTTTCCCGTGACGAAATTCCTTTTGAACGACATAAGAAGCTAAAGATTCAAATGGGAGAAATTACACTTGAAAAATTTTTTATTGCCGATTTTATTTGTTTTGAAAAAATCATCTTGGAAATCAAAGCAGCCCAGTTTATTCATAAAGAAAACATATCTCAAACTATTAATTATTTAAAGGCCTCCGGATTACCAATAGGCTTATTGATTAACTTCGGAAAAACCAGCCTTCAATGGAAACGATTAATCAACACCGCGCCATGTTAATCTTCACCAATCCGTGCAATCCGCTTAAAATCTGCGTAATCCAATCTAAATCATGAACTACCCTAACCTTACCCCCAATAATATGACCAAAAAAGTTTCCATAAAAACCATCTGCTGCATCGGTGCCGGTTATGTTGGAGGCCCCACCATGGCTGTTTTTGCCCTGAA
>DATIKH010000028.1:0-18848 GCA_035477775.1 Bacteroidales bacterium
TGTGGCCCTGTTTCTTCAGCCCGAAGTATGGTCGGATTTCAGGCGCACCGGGTTTCCGCAGCTAACTCCCTTCAATCCCGCAGAAAACACCATCCCCCGAAGGATGCTCTACCCCCAGAACGAGTTGAACAACAATCCCGATAAAGTACCCCAGAATATTACCATTTTTTCAAGGGTTTGGTGGGATAGGGAGTAGAAGCGCTGCCTCGCCAATTTATTTTAACGGTTCTTCTGGTAGTTTGACTTGCTTAAGGCTCGAAATCAAATTATAATATGTATAGCTGTATAATTACAATGTTTTGTTTTAACCTTTTGACAACTCCAACGACAGTTTTACTGAAAGATGGATTACTCTTGGCGAATAAAAAGTTAAAAAAAATTATTTTTTATTAAATTTCCTTAAATTTACGAGTTCTTTTGCTGATTATAGGGCAAAGGGACAACCAATTCTTACCAGTTTAATAACTAAAACCAAAAAACATGAAGCGAAGTCTGATGCTAATGGGGATGCTGCTGTTTATGAGTGCATCCTTGTTTGGACAAACGATCCGGGTTACCGGTACAGTTACAGATGCCATTGATCGCAGGACTCTTCCGGGTGTTTCCATTATGGTGCAGGGAACTACCCAGGGAACTGTAACTGACGTAAACGGACGATACGAAATCAGTGTTGCTCCAGACGCTGTGCTGGTTTTTTCATTCATTGGAATGGAATCGCGGGTTGCGGCTGTTGGTGGCAGAAACATTATTAATGTAGTGCTCAATCCTGAGGCTATTGCCTTGGAGGAGGTAATTGTCTCGGGTGTGGCTGGCGCCACCGACCGGAGGCAATTGAGCATCACCGTTGAAAGGGTCGGTACAGAAGCCTTGCAAGCAGTGCCAGCAACCTCAGTTGCCAGCGCCTTGCACGGAAAGCTCTCGGGTATCACCATTGTGCAGCCAAGTGGCAACCCGGGGCAAGCTGCAGCTATCAGGCTCAGGGGCGCAACAAGTTTGCTAGGCGACTCAGAACCCCTAATTATTGTTGATGGAATTATGATTGGGGGAACACTTGCCGACATCAACGTTGATGATATTGAAAGTATTGAAGTGGTTAAAGGTGCTGCGGCATCGGCACTTTATGGTTCACGTGCCGGTGCGGGGGTTATTGTTATCAGTTCAAAAAGGGGCAGTCGTGTAGCTGAAGGCACTACCTCGGTTCGTATCAGAAACGAATTTGGTATTTCGCACCTTCCAAGAAAAGTACCCTTGGCTCAGCACCACGCTTTTCAACTTGCTCCTGATTGGCAGAATTTTAATACCCATACCAGGTTTGCTGGCGTAACTTTTCCTGCTGGATATGCGGGTGGGCGGAATGCTGCCATAAGCGGAACACGCATCCCTACCACCTCGAGGTTTGCCGACCAGCCGTATGCCAGGCTGTTCGACCATCAGGATGCAATTTTCCAGGATGGCCAGTATTTTACTAATTATATTGGTGTTGCTCACAACTCTGGAAGGTCTGCAATTTTCAGTTCTTTTGAAAATACGCATAACTCAGGTATTGTTTGGAACACCGAAGGTTCAAGAAGGCAAAACTTCAGGCTGAATGCCGACCACTGGATTGGTGAAAAAATTTCACTTCAGGCAAGTGCATTCCTTGCCCAGAGCAAAATGGATATGGCCGATGGTCGATTTATTGGTGGATGGGGAGGTGGACAGGGTTCTGCTTTCTTCGACATGCTTTTCTTTGAGCCTGATATTGACCTGAGTATGGATGCTCCCGCTGGTTTTGCGCTTCCAAAATTCTACATACATCCTAGCAACTGGCAAGTCGATAATGGAAATCCCATGCATGCATTATATTATGCAAATCGTGATATGGAGCGTAGAAACGTTATGTTGAGCTTCAGTGGAAACTATTATGCCACCGACTGGCTCAATTTCAATGTTGCATATAGTCTGGAAAGAACCAACACCTTCAGGACTGACCATGAGCCCAGAGGTTTTTCTCGTGGGCAACAGATAAATACCAATGGTTTGTTGTATAAGTACACTTTTGAATCAGTAAGTCAGACTTATGCTATAACTGCCAACCTTAACCGTCGCTTTGGTGAACTATTGCTCCGAAGCAGACTAAGCTACCTTTACGAAGATTTTACCTCACAAAATTTCTGGGTTAATGCTGCAAATTTTACCATCAGCGGCGTACCGCAGTTAAGTGCTATCTCTGGAGCTAATTACAATGCGATTAGTTCAGGCAACATCGTTACTAGGGCGCGAAACTTCTTTGCTATTGTAGATGCCAGCTTCAGAGACCGATACATTTTTTCGGGTTTGTTCCGGTATGACGGTTCTTCCTTGTTTGGTGCTAACCACCGATGGAATCCATATTTCAGGGTGTCGGCTGCATACAGGGTTTCGGAGGATATTGATATTCCAGGAATTGATGAGTTCAGGATCAGGGCAGCATACGGAACTTCAGGAATCAGGCCCGGATTTGCTTACCAGTACGAAACCTATGCGATATCTCAAGGAGTAGTATCTAAGCAAACCATTGGAAACCGGGATTTGAGACCTAGTGAATCGGCTGAACTTGAAGTTGGTCTTAACCTGGAGTTTCTTGGAGCCTTTGATTTTGAAGCTACCTATGCAGAAACAAACACAAAAGGAGCTTTCTATAATGTGCCTTTGCCTGCCTCAACAGGTTTTGCATACCAATGGCAAAATGCTGCCGATCTTCACACTACGGCACTTGAATTCAGTCTTGGAGCACATGCAATCAGACGTCCCGATTTTAACTGGTACATGAAATTCAACTTCGACCGGATCAGGCAGAAGGTTACCAGGTTAGATGCGCCCCCATTCAGGGTAGGTCCTACCATTAACGACCTCCAGGTCTTTTATATTCGTGAAGGAGAAACATTCGGAATGATGTATGGTGGAGATTGGGTTCGCACCTTAGACCAAATGGCAAGACAACTACCTTCTGGCTTGACAATAAATGATTTTATTATTAATTCCGATGGTTTTGTTATCAGAAGAGGTACCGAAGGCACTATAAATGAGTTGCCGATTCGCCTGCTTGACGAAAACGGCAGGGAAGCGTTTACTCAAATTGCCGATATGAATCCCGATTTTAATCTTACCTTCCTGAATAATTTCACCTTTAGGGGTTGGAATCTGAACATGGTATGGCATTGGAAACAGGGCGGCGATATCTACAACCAAACCAAGCAGTGGTTGTTTCGCGATGAGCGGCACGGCATGTTCGACCAGGCAGGCAAACCCGAAAACCAGAAAAAAGCTACTACCTATTATCAGGCTTTTTACAGGGTCAATGAACCCAATTCATTCTTCGTTGAGGATGGTACTTTCCTGAAACTGAGAGAAGCTTCGTTGTATTACAACTTGAATAGAACCCAACTGCAAAGATTGGGCATAAACTTCCTTGGAGGTGTTAGGTTTGGTGTCATTGGTAGAAACCTTCTGACTTTTACCAATTACTCCGGCTGGGATCCGGAAGTTTCGCAGGCCGACTACGCAACAGGAAACCCCAGTTTGTTCTCAGTTGACATGTTCAACTATCCGAACTTCAGGATGATTACATTCAACCTTGAACTTAATTTTTAATCCTAAAGGAATAAACAATGAAAAAATACTTGAATAAACTCGCGTTAATTTTCGCGGTATTGATTTTAGGCTTCAATACCGGTTGCGAAACCCTGGAGGTTGAAAACCTCAACCAACCTGATATGCGGCGCGTTCTGGCCTCTCCCGATGATGTTAGGGGTGTTGTAATGTCATCGTTTAATTCCTACTGGGTAGCCATTAAGCAATATAATATTGCCATGGCAGCGCATGTTATGGCCGACCATACAACTGCAAGCTGGGGAAACTTTGCCTGGCGCGATATGTCGAACGAGCCCCGGGCAGCATGGAACAATGACCCTGCTTATGGCGAAGCCGATTTGTCGGAGAGTGTTTACTATGGTTTAAATGCAGTTATTTCATCTGTTAACGACGCCATTGTACTTATAAATGGCGGAATGGAAATTGGCTTGAATGGCGCTGATAATCCTATGGTGCTTGCCTCAGCGCATTTGCTCAGGGGCTTGTCGTTGGGGCAACTCGGGCTCTCGTTCGACCAGGCTATGGTATCGAAAACAGAAGAAGCCCCGGGTGGAGACGTTGCAGCCTATCTGGCAGCACTTCAGTTTCAACCATGGAGCGAAGTTATCGAAGAAGCACTTGAAGATCTGGAAAAGGTTGTTGAGATTATTAATGCCAATCCTGCGTTTACCTTGCCGGCTGGAACCGTCAATGGAATGACCATTACCAGCGACTATATGAGGAGGCTTGCCAATTCTTATGCGGCAAGATTCTTAACCTTGGGCGCCAGGACAAGAGCTCAGAACCAAACCATGAACTGGACTGCCAAATATACCTGGGCCGATGTGCTTGCTTTTACCAACAATGGCATTACCGTTGACTTTGCCCCCATTGGCAATGGTCTTCCCTGGGATGGCGGTTCGTGGTGGGATTTGAACATAAAATATTTGCGCCAGGACGGTTGGGGCAGGGTGGATATGCGAATCATAAATATGATGGATCCAAGCCAGCCGATGCGCTACCCTACCGATGCAACTGGACTTCCTACCGTGGGCACCCCGCCCAATGGTGGCGTGGCAGTATCAGCTGACGAACGCCTGGAAACCGATTTTCAGTTTATTGCAGGCAATAATTTTATTCCAGGCAGGGGAGGTTGGCACTTCTCGCATTACAGGCACAGCCGCTACGACATGCCTCCAACAACCAGCACCGAAGGTCTGTTTATGGGCGAATCTGTTGGCCCACTGCGCGAATTGCGCGCCTATGAAAACCTGCTCATGCGGGCAGAGGCTATGGTGAGGACCGGAAATCTTACTGGTGCTATAGCGATCTTGAACGACCCGGCAAACCCCAGAAAGTCTAGAGGCGATTTACTCGACCTACCTGGAGCAGCTCCGGCAGATGTTATTCTGAGGGCAATATTTTATGAGCGTTTTATTGAACTATTTCATAATGGGTATCTTATCTCGTTTTGCGACACCCGCCGAAACGACGACTTGCAGTTCGGCTCTCCATTGCATTGGCCGGTTCCTGGAAGGGAGTTGATGGCGCTGAGAATGCCTGTTTATACTTTTGGAGGATGGGCAGCAGCCGATGGGGTGAATACCTCCAATCAGGGAAGATGGATTTGGCCATTGTATCATTTTCCACCCCCTGCTGGCCTGTAATTGTTTTAATACTTTTTGTTAGCTTAACTTAAGTGAAAAAACGCTATGAAAAATAAATTTGTATTTGCAATCATTTTGCTTTTGAGTACAATAGCATTGACATTCTACGGCTGTGAGGAAAAGGTTGAATATGATTTCGACAATATTGAGCCGATAATTTTCAGTATTGCCGGTCCGGCAGTTGCTACAGCTCATGGCAATACCGATTTCCCAACCAGATTTTCCGTGCCCTATAGGGGAGGTTCTAAATTCAACTGGCAGGTTGGCGCACCTGGGGGTACTGTTGTACTGGATCCAGAATATCCCAGTATTGCCTATATTACCTTTAACCAAAGCCCTGTAAATACCACCGCAGTAGTGACGGTTACCGAAACCACTATGGGGGGCAGAACAAGTCCGCCTTTTAGCAGAACCATTCAGCTCAATGCCTTTTGCCCGGTAAATATGGCAGATTGGGCAGGAACCTATACCGGTACCAGGCCAGGGGTGCATGGGGCTTCGGTTACCATGGCACCTGCTCCTGGCTTAAATCAGATGACCGTTTCGGGCCTGGCATGGTTTGTTCAAAATGCATGGGGGGAAAATTGGCTTGCAGGTAATGGTTCAGCCATAATGGAGTTTAGGTGTGGCAATGAAGTTGCCATTTTGCCCCAATGGATTGGTAATACTGACTTTCCCGACAGGTATGGAATCACAGGTAGCGGTACTTTTGATCCGGTTACCAGACAAATTACCCTTACATATCAGGTTTTCTGGGGTTGGGTAGGAGCGACAGGCCCTGGGGGTGGTAGTGCCGTTGGTTCGGTTACCACTGTATTGACTCGTCAGTAATGCACTTGAGGGCAATGGAAGCGATATGTCCATTGCGAAATGCATAAACTGGAAATGTCTAAATGTTAAGAGGGTGATTGCAAAGTCACCCTCTTTTTATTATATTTCCTCAATTGACATCCACTTTTAGTCATAAGAACAATAATCAACTTAACACGGTACACCACTGGTTCGCCGTATTGCGGATAATATTTACCGAATTAATTATAAAGCCTGATTTCCCATTGACCGGGTTGATAAATTGTAAGTTCAAACCTTACGGGAATGGATAGCCCACGGCCCAGTTTATCAGGTACAGAGTAAGTAATCAGGATCTGCGCAGGAAAATCTACCTGGTCGAAACCTTTTGCAAGGCCCTCCCTATGCGAAAAGCCGGTCCCTATCTTAAAATCGAAGTCGCTGGGAAACTGCCCCTGCGTGCCCGAATAATAAAAATTTACCAACACACGGTTCCCTTCCCCTGTTTTCCGTACTGCAAATCGTTCGAGATTAAAGATATGCCCCCTGGAGTAAGCTGCAAAAGTATCTTCGCCCCTAAAAATGTCATGGATCCATACACCGGATTGCTTCCTGATTTCACCATTTTGAAAAAAAATGAACGTTCCTTCTCCATGGCGTTTCCCGTTTCGCCATTGCCCGTTATACATATCGCCATTATCCCAGGTATAGGTTCCGCGACCATGAGGCAGACCCCTTCTGAACGACCCTTCGTACCTGTCAATACCGGTGGCAATGCCTTGTCCATGGGCTAAGCCATTGCGACAATCTCCTAAGTATGTGACAGATATTGCCTCCATAAGCACTTTGCAGGCATCCTGGCAGAAAGCGTTTGTTGGGACTAGAGACATAAAAATTACCAGAAGGAAACCCAAATAGATTTTCATTGGTTGTTGTTTTTTTTCGAAAGTTAAGAAATTTTGATCGAAAAATCAAGTCTCGGAACTTACAAAATGGCCAAAGTTGATTTGAGGGAAAGCAAAATTTCAATATTTCCTTCTGAATATTGAAGTCGTCAGATTATAGCTTTAATGTAGAATGGCAATAACTATTTGTTTTTAAACTATTTTTGCTTTCGACTTCCAGGCAAATGACACACGGTTCTGCTATGAAAGTGTGGCTATTAATAATTGGAATTTTTAGTAAATAACTTGATGAATAACAATTAATGAAGAACTACCCTGCGCTGATTTTTTTTGCAGTATTTGCTTTGTTGCTTTTAACCAATTGCAACAATAATGAAAACCTGATCTTAGGCCAATGGGAAATGGAATTGTCAGTGATTAATGGAGTAAAACAAGATAACGAACCTGCACTGACTTGGACAGTTATTAAAAATGGCTCTTTCAGGCAAGTGATGGGGTTTCCGCATGGCACCGAAGAGCTTACAGGAGTATGGTCCATCGATGAAAATGCCAATACGCTGCTTATGGTTTACACCGAAACCCAAACCGAAGTATTATGGGCCATAGTTAAACTGGAGGGTGACTTACTGGAGGTGACCCATACCAGGCCCGGATTCATTGTGGAAAGAAGGTTTAAGAGGATTAGTTGATTAGCAGATGTGATGATGTGGAGATAAATAATATAGCCCCGGCATTTATGCCGGGGGTTGAAGAATGTGTGGATAAATATTTATAGCCCCGGCATTTATGCCGGGGTGGAAGAATGTGAGGATAAATGTTTATAGACCCGGCATTTATGCCGGGGGTTGAAGAATGTGTGGATATAATTTTAGCCCCGGCATTTATGCCGGGGGTTGAAGAATGTGTGGATAAATTTATATAGCCCCGGCATTTATGCCGGGGTTGTTTTTGGATATATACCGTATGGACAGATCGCGACCTATCCGTACCGGGGTACATGAATAAAAAATTCACAAAAAATAAGTGAACCTCCTATTGTTTCAAAAAATTAGTTAAATTTATCCTCCGCAATTTTGCGCATTGCGCAAGGCGAGCTATCAATTCAAATATCTATAACTTAAACCAAAACACATGAAGCGAATTCTGATTTTAGGCGGACTTTTGCTGCTGATGGGCGCGAGCCTCTACGCGCAGACGATCCGTGTAACGGGCAGGGTTACCGATGCTACCGACGGCACCGCCCTGCCTGGAGTTACTGTGTTGCTACAGGGTACAACTCAGGGTGTGGCCACCGATGCCAACGGGAACTTTACCCTGGACGTTCCTGCCAATGGAGTTCTGGTGTTCTCGTTTGTTGGAATGACGAGCGCCACTGTACCCATTGAGGGCCGTACCGTAGTGAATGTCGCCCTTGAACGCGAGGCGCTGACCATTGATGAATTTGTATTTACAGGTTACTCATTGCAGCGCAGGCGCGACTTGACCGGCTCCTTGGCATCTGTAAGGGGCGAAACCCTGGAAATGATACCCATATCGAGTATCGACCGCGCCCTGCAGGGCCGTGCAGCTGGGGTGCAGGTTACAGCAGCCAGTGGTATCCCGGGAGGGGCAGTAAGTGTTGTAATCAGGGGCATTGGCTCCTTCGGCAGCGCTGCGCCTCTGTACATTATTGATGGAGTTCAGGTGCAATCAGGAGATGTTTCCAGGTCGATGACCTCGTCGAACACCCTGGCCGGACTCAACCCCGAGGACATTGAATCCATCGAAGTTTTGAAAGATGCCTCTGCTACAGCCATATACGGCTCGCGTGGCGCCAATGGCGTTGTAATCATTACCACCAAACGTGGCCGCCAGCAAGACGACGGAGGCACCCGTTTCGACCTGCAAGTATCTAGAGGCTTTAGCCGTAACATACAGCAGTACGACGTACTCAGCGGACCCGAATGGGTGCAGCTCGATCTGGAAGCTTTTGCAAACAGATGGGGAAGAACCCATGTACGGTACACAGACAATAGGCAATGGTTGGTTAATCAGGGATGGCTTGGCTTCGATCCCGTGGCTGGAACTTATGATTTTAATTTTGCACCCACATTCAACTGGCAGGATGAGGTTTACCGCCCCGGGGTGGTGCAGGATATACGCCTTTCGGCCAGCGGCGGGCAGCGGACCCGGTTCTTTGTATCAGGTTCATTCAACCAACTCGAAGGCCATGTTCTCAACACCCACATGACCAGGGGTACCCTGCGTGTGAACCTCGACCATGATATAAACAACAACCTGCGCCTCGAAAACAATACCAGTATGTCTGTTTTTGGGCAAAATACTGTGGCTTCGGGCGGTGCCTTTTCCAACCCGGTGAGGTCAGGCTGGCAAGTGGTGCCTATGAACCCCATTTACAACCCTGATGGGTCTTATTTTGGAATTCCCAACTTTGTTTTCGGTACTTTGCGGTTTAATGTAATTCACGATGCTTTAGTAAATCACAACAAAGGTCTTACGGCCCAGATCGTTCAGAGCAATGCGCTCAACTGGAGAATCAACGATTATCTGACCTATCGGGGATTTATCGGCATGGATGTGAACGATGTGGTTGAAGATATGTTTTGGCACCCGCAATCGGGCGATGGAGCTGCAACGCAGGGTATGGTGCAGGCTTTGCAGACCCGGTTCTTTATTTGGCAAACGTCAAATACGCTGAATTTCAACAGAACATTTGGTGGCAGGCATCAGGTTGGCGCCCTTGCTGGAGTGGAAACATTTCAGCGGCTAGTAAATTCAATTTCTGCTTCAGGAAACAACGTGCCCCAGCATTTTAGCTTACTTAGTGCAGTTGCTATTCCCATGACTGCATCGGCAGGCTTTTCTGATTTCAAAATGATGGGTATTTTCGGACGCTTGAACTATACCTTCAACGACAGATATATTGCCACCTTTTCGATACGTACCGACGGAAACTCCCGCTTTGGTGCCGATAACCGTTGGGGTACCTTCCCGGCTGCCTCACTTGGATGGAGAATTTCCAGTGAGCGTTTCATGGATTGGTCAGAGAATTGGCTCGATAACCTGATGCTTCGTGTCAGCTACGGTATTGCAGGATCAGATGCTGCAATTGGAGACTTTACGGCCCGTTCGCTTTATGGACCATTGGCCTATCAGGGCAGATCGGGCATAATCCCGACCGTTTTTCCCAATCCTGAACTGACCTGGGAAGAAAGCTCAACCCTCAACCTGGGTATAAGCCTGACAGCCTTCCGCGGCCGAATGAACCTGGATGTTGATGCTTACCATAGAGAAACTTCAAAGCTATTGATGAGCAGGCCATTGCCACCCAGCACCGGATGGACAGGTATTCTTCAGAATATAGGTGCGATGGAAAACCAAGGAATTGAAGTTACGCTTAATACCGTAAACATCGCATCCGACAACTTCAGGTGGAGTACCGACTTCAATTTCGCCACGCTCCATAATGTGATTACCCGTCTGTTGCCCGGCCAGGATTATCTCAATACCCGCACCATGGTCGGACGTTCGCTCAACGACTGGTTTATACACGAATTTGCCGGGGTTAATCCTGCCGATGGACGCCCAATGTATTACGACATTGATGGCAATATTACCTACCAGCCCAGGTTTGAAGACCGCCGCTGGTTTGGACCGCAAAACCCAACACGCTACGGTGGTATTACCAATACATTCCAGGTTGGCAATAGCAGGCTGGGCAATCTCATTTTCTCGTTCTTCCTGCAATATTCCGGCGGAAATGTCAGAAATAATACCGAAAGGCAGTTTGGATTCCGCTCTGGCAACACCGGCGACCGCAACCAGTTTCAGTATGTTTTCGACAACCGTTGGCGCAATCCCGGCGATATGACCTTTGTACCCAGACCTATGCAGGCTAGTGCATACGGTGGAACGCCAGCAAGCTTTTTTGGACTAAACAGTATGTCGCTCGAAAAAGTTGATTATCTGCGATTGAAGGATGTGAGCCTAACATACGAATTGCCCAGGTCACTGGTCGAGAGGGCACGGTTTACCAGCCTTCAGATATTTGCCCAGGCAACCAACCTGCTTACATGGACTACTTACACCGGCCTCGACCCGGAATTTACCGGCGACGACTTTGGAGTATATCCCCAAGGAAAGATGATAACTTTCGGGATCCGTTCGTCCTTCTAACCCTTAAATCCGGAAATCATGAAAAAAAATAAAATTCTTTTGCTTCTTGTGGCTACTGCCTTTATGGTCAACGTATCGTGTACGGAATGGCTCGAAACGGAACCCCGCCACGCCATTGACGGCGAAATTGCACTCAACGATATGGCAGGTATCGAAGGCGCCATTATTGGTATGTATGATATCCTGCAGAGTGGCAATTATTATGGCCGCGATATGTTCGTGGCCGGCGACCTGCTCAGCGACAATGCCGAGATAACCACCTCGCATACCAACCGGTTCCCCGGTCATCCCACGAATGTAGTAGGAGCTGGTTTTGGCGAGGATGTTACCGTTTGGACAAATGCATACCGGATTATTAACATCGCCAACCTGATATTGCACCATGTCGGTAATGTTACCGATGGTACTCCCGAGCGCATCCGGCATGCCCGTGGGCAGGCTTATTTCATGCGCGGATTGGCTTATTTCGACCTGTTGCGGATATATGCCCGTAACCCCAACCATCCGGTGGGTCAGCCTCTGGGAGTTATCCACAAACTAACACCTTTTGCAGGGATCGATGAGCAGACTTTTGGCACCAGATCAACGATTTTACAAGGATACCAACTGGTGGAGAGCGACCTTCTAATGGCTGAGGACTCACTACATGTCACGGCAGACTTCCCATACAGAGCTACCCGGATTGCAGCCCGTGCGCTGCTTGCCAGATTGTACCTTTACTGGGGCAGGTGGAGCGATGCCAGAACCTACGCTCAACAGGTAAGAACTGATTGGGGTGCAGCTACCCCATGGCTGGCACCTCCTGCAAACTACCGCAATGTATTTGCAGCTACACCTGGCGTGGAGTCAATTTTTGAGCTGAGATATGAACTCGCCGAAGCCCAGAATATAAACAATTCCCTGCAAGGCATCCTGGTAAGAACCGAACCTGGTTTGTTGGGTTATGGAGATGTGATGCTTCGCGAAGATTTAAGGACAAGATTCGTTGCTGGCGATGTTCGTGGAGTTACTGCAGTTGGTAACGTAGGAAACCACATGATTCAGAGGCATGTTAAGGTAGGCCAAACGGTGCATTACACATTGAAGTTTAATGCTTATCGCGGTTTGACCTATTGGGACGATATTGAAATTATCCGCACCTCCGAGATTCACCTCACTTTGGCCGAGGCCGATGCGCATCTGTTTATTTTGGGCGACGTGGCAGCAGGTAATGCAGCTTTTGCAGCCATCAACGAGCTGCGTGTTGCAAGGGGATTGGCTCCACTTGCTACCATTCCAACAGCACCTTTGCTGCTTGAAGAAATACTTTTGCAAAGGCGCCTGGAACTTATGTTCGAAGGCCACCGCTGGTTCGATCTTATCCGTCTGGGTCGTGGCATACCCAAACCTGGTGGTACTGCCCTTGGCTGGGACGACTTCCGCACGGTGATGCGTATTCCGCTTGGCGAAAGAGACGCCAACCCCAACCTGGTACAAAATCCCGGCTATTAATCATTTAAAATGGAAAGTTTATGAAAAAGACAAGAAAATTTTTATTAGCCGGACTGATCGCATTGTCCCTGTGCATGATAATGCCGGGTTGCGAACAGGAATCGCATATTTACGATGGCCCGCCTGTGGTTGAATTCTCCAATTTCTCATGGGGCTTGGACCCAGCCACAACTGCCCGGCCGCATTATACCTGGATAGGTACAGGAGCTTTCTGGGCTGCTACAATCTCTGGGGTCCGTGCCGATACCTCACTTCAGGTACAACTTGTCGGGCCGCATCATAAGGATACTCTCTGGCTAAGCTACAGGGTGGTTGATACAGTGTATCGCCAAATTGCCCGCAACATAATTGTGGTTACCCGCCCGGTAAATGCTGATGGGACTCCAATGGTTACCGGAACCGATTATGTCGTGTTGACAACCAACGCATACAATACTGCTGTTACACCAAGAGTGCCTATGTTTACTGTACGCAACAATGGCAGGATTTTTATTGCACCAGGCAGCAGTACAGGTCGATTGCGAATAGGGCTAGATCCCGCTACCATACCTCCGCCTGTTGCTCCTACAAATTTCCGTGATATTTGGATTGAGCTTCTTCCGGGAACGGTACAACCATCTCAAAACTTCAGGATTTTTCGCCTGAGGATTCATAGGACAGTATAATGTGTTAGGTCTTATAAAATTCAAAATTTTTGCGAGCCGCCGGGATGTATTTTCCGGCGGTTTTTTTTGTTCAGGTGTTCAGATGTGCAGATGTGATAATTAGCAGGTGAGCAAGCACTTCGTCTTCGCTCAGCGCAAGCACTTCGACTTCGCTCAGCGCAGGCACTTCGCTCAGCAGGACACAATGTTGTCGCGTTCACAATGTTGTCGCCTACACAGATAACCGACAACCCTGACAACCCAGACAACCCTGACAACCCTGACAACCCAGACAACCCAGACAACCCAGACAACCCAGACAACCCAGACAACCCAGACAACCCAGACAACCTTTACAACCCTGCCAACCCAGACAACCTTGCCAACCCTGCCAACCCTGCCAACCCAGACAACCTTGCCAACCCTGCCAACCCAGACAACCCAGACAACCCAGACAACCGACAGCCCTGACAACCCTGACAACCGACAGCCCTGACAACCCAGACAACCGACAGCCCTGACAACCCTCACAACCGACAACCTCCCCCGGGTAGCCTTTCTAAAAATTTTTAAAAAAACTTGACTTTTCGTAATTTTTATTAAATTTACCCTCCCTTTTCAGGAAAACTTTTCAAGGGGATAACCAATTTCAAACCATTTTAATAACTAAAACCAAAAAACATGAAGCGAATTCTGATGCTGATGGGGGTGCTGCTTTTTATGAGCGCATCCTTGTTTGGACAAACGATCCGCATTACCGGTACGGTTACCAACCAGGCCGACGGTACATCCCTTCCGGGTGTTACCGTAATGGTCAGAGGTACAACTGTAGGTACCATTACCGATGCAAACGGTCGTTATGAGATCAACGCTGCAGGCAATGCCACCCTGGTATTCTCCTTTGTGGGGATGCGCTCGGCCGAAGTGCCGGTTGAGGGACGTGCGGTGATCAACATGGCGCTTGAACCCGAAGCTATTGCAATCGACGAGTTTGTGATAGTTGGCTATGGTATCCAGCAGCGCCGCGATGTGTCGGGTGCAATCGCCACCATTCGCGGTGATGAGTTGCGCACCATTCCGGTTCAAACCTTCGAGCAAACGCTCCAGGGCCAGGCAGCCGGGGTGAACGTAACCATTCCAAATGCCGTGCTTGGCAACCCGCCGGTTATCCGCGTAAGGGGTACCAACTCCATTTCGGGTAGCTCCAGCCCACTGGTAGTAATCGACGGGGTGCCTGTATTTACCGGAGACCTTTCGCGTACTGCAGCAGCTCTCAACGTGTTAGGCGACCTGAACCCTGCCGACATTGCCTCCATTGAAATTCTGAAGGATGCCAGCGCCACGGCCATTTACGGCTCGCGTGCTGCCAACGGGGTTATGCTTATTACCACCCGCCGCGGACAGGCCGGAAGGGTTACAGTAAACTACGATGCCTCCTTCGGTTGGTCATCGCCCTACAGGCTATATGAGCTGATGAACGCCGGCCAGTTTGTGGCCACAAAGAACCTGGCAAGGGAAAATGTACCTGTTGCCAGGCGAGCTGCTTTATTAGGACCTGGCGCTCCTGTTATAGCCTATTTTCTGAACTACGATGAAAATGGCAACGTAATCGATACCGACTGGAACGACTATGTATATCAAACCGGATTCCAGCAGAGCCATTCCCTTGGCATTTCGGGCGGAACGCAAGAAACGCGTTATTTTCTTTCGCTTGGTTATTCGACCAACGAGGGCATTATCCGCACCAACACCATGGAGCGTATGAACGCTCGCCTGAACCTCGACCACCAGCTTAACGATTGGATCACCCTTGGAGCAAGCGTAAACTATACCAATATGTTTACCAACGCACCCCAAACCGGTTCGCTTGCCGGGGCCAACTTTGCCACTGCAGGAGCCGGACGTCTGGCATTTGTTACCGCTCCCAATGTGCCAGCCTTCTTGCCTGATGGAACATATAATATTGACTGGGCTAATAACAGGATGGGATTACTTACCGGAGTCCCTGGTTTTACTGCCAATGCCGCAGCAGTAGGATTTTTTCATCCGGGGTGGCTTAATGAAATGAATTACAACAATGCGCAAAGCGACCGGGTGCTTGCTAACTTACACGCCAATGTGGAAATTATCGACAACCTGGTGTTTCGCACGCAATTTGGTTTGGACAACAGCAAAATCGAGTCAAAAACCTTCTGGCATCCCGACCATGGCGATGGCCGTACCAATGGAGGCGAGGCATTCAATTTCTTTGACCGCCGCAACCGCTGGAACTGGACCAACACCCTGAATTACAACGCATCACTGTTTGCCGACAGGTTCAATATTGGCGCATTGGTTGGGTCAGAGGAACAATACAGCCACTTTGATGGCTGGTCGGGCCGCAGGATTGGCTTTGCCGATGTAGTGGCAGACTCGTACCAGGGCAACTTTACAACACCCATGCAACCTACGGTTTCGATGCTTTTCGAAAATTACTTTGTGTCCTTTTTCAGTCGCTTAAACATGAACTGGGACCGCAGGTACTATTTCGAAGTGAGCGCCAGGCGCGATGGATTCTCCGGACTTGCCGATGGGCGTAAATTCGGTAACTTCGGTGGAGCATCCGCCATGTGGAACATTTCCAATGAGCCTTTCTTCCAGGCAAGCGCCCTGGGTAATATATTCAGCGACCTGCGCATTAAAGGTAGCTTTGGCCGCGTGGGCAATATTTCGGGTGTGGGTAGCTATGCTGCCATGTTTTTATATGGTTCTGGTGTTTACAATGCTGCACCTGGTATGTTCTTTTCGCAGCTTGGCAATCCCGATCTGGGTTGGGAAACTTCCAACAAATACGACCTGGGACTTGCCTTCGGTTTGTTTAACGACCGGATTCAGGTTGATTTAAACTATTTCCAAAACGATATCGACGGGTTGATCCTCAACCTGCCACAGGCTCCCTCGAAGGGTATTCCCGGCAATGCGATTCCAATGAACATTGGCTCGATGATGAATACAGGTGTTGAGTTAACCGTTAATACCTTCAACATCAACACACCCGATTTTACCTGGAATACCAGTTTCAATATCAGCCATATTCGTAATGAGGTAACATCGCTTGCCGACGGTGTGCCTTTCCTGCTGGGTATAACGCATTTGGAAACCACAAACCGCACCGTTATAGGTCAGCCTATCGGAAGCCTTTGGGGTGTGCAAACTGCCGGCGTGCATCCTGCCACTGGTCGCCGGATCTTCATCCGCCGCAATACCGACGGCACAACCACTCAGGTGGTATATGATCATGGTCCGGCTGCTGCAGATCGCTGGATGGAGCTTGATGCCAATGGCGCTGTGACCACTATACGTTCTAGGGCCATTAATATAACCGATGACGGTGTAACCCTTGGAAGTCCACATCCGAGATTCTTCGGCGGTATGGACAATACCTTTACCTTCTTAGGCTTTGACCTGGGTATAGGCCTTACTTATGCCATCGATTTTTATGTTTACAACGGGTCGAGGGCAGGTCTGCGCGACCAGCGCAACTGGAACAACGAAGCCCACGTGGCGTTGAACCACTGGCGGAACCCAGGCGACATTACCGATATCCCGCGTCCAGTATGGGGCGACAACGTTTCGAACGGTTCTTCCATGGTTCTAGATGTCAATGTTGAACGCGCCGACTTCCTGAAGATACGTAACCTGAGCTTGGGCTATACTTTGAGAAATGAATTACTGCAAAGGGCCAATATTTCAAGCATGAGGTTCTATGCACAGGTGTTCAATGCCTTTACGTTTACCAATTACTCCGGGGCCGATCCCGAGATATCGTCGATGGGCGATACCAACCTGGCGCCAGGGGTTGACCGCAACACCGTACCCCAGGCACGTACCATTGCTTTTGGTGTTAACGTCACTTTCTAACCTAAAAAACCCATGACGATTATGAAAAATCTTTTGAAATATACGCTGCTGGTTTTAATGACCACGGTTATACTATCTTCGTGCGAAATGGATCGGCTAGAGCCCGAACCATTTACTGCTGCTCCTGAGGATATAGTTTTTGATACACGGGCGGCAATTACAGCCCAGGTAACGGGTATTTACGCCGCCTTCCGAAGCGGGCAATATTTGGGAGGCCGCTACCAGGTCTATAACGATATCCGAAGTGGAGATTGGCTGATGCATCAAAGTAATGCCGTAACCGGTATGATGACTTGGTTTAATGCAACAGTCTCCACAACGGGCGAGGTTCAGGAGCTGTGGAATGCCATTTATCATGGTATAGGGCGCATCAACTTTTTCCTGGATGGTATGGCAGCCAACCGCGATACCATTTTAGCCCGTAATATTCTTACACTGGCCGATTTCAATGCCTTAAGGGGCGAAGCGCTTGCATTGCGTGGGCTTGCATATTTCCATCTGGTGCAATTGTATGCACAACCGTTCAATCATAATAGCGCGCTGCCAGGAGCCATACTGCGGCTCTCATCGTCCCGAACCCTCGAAGGCAATAATATGGCCCGAAGCACCTTAGCCCAAACCTACGCTCAGATTTTACGGGATCTAACCGATGGCTTTAACTTGCTGCCGGTAATCCCTGCAAATTCTGGAAACACTGTAGCCATGGTAACCAGGATGCACAGAAGTACGATTAAAGCCCTTAAAACACGGGTGTATCTTCATATGAACGACTGGACAAACGTACGGGCATGGGGCGACAGCCTTGTGAGTGCTACTGCTCCTTTTACGGCCCCCAGAGGTGTTGCGTATGGTTTATCGCCTACATTTGTCGGTATTTGGCTACCACCATATACTTCAAGGGAATCGATTTTCTCCATGCCGTTCAATGCCAGCGAATTGCCTGGTACGCAAAACGGATTGGCGCATTATTTTTCTGCTTTCCCATTTGGCAATAATGAGTATTCAGTAAACGTTGCAGGTACATTCTGGACTGATTTTCCGGCAAATGATGCAAGGCGGCAGCTTGTTCTATCCGCAGTTGTTGCTGGAACTGCGCGTACTTTTATTAACAAGTTTCCTACATTCCCACACAGCGACTGGGCTCCGGTAATACGCTATGCTGAGGTAATGCTCAATGTAGCAGAGGCCGAGGCCCGGCTCATCTGGCCAAACCCAAGGGCAGTTGCCTTGTTGAATGCTGTGTGGCGCCGTTCCAATCCTGGTGCTTCCGACCTTACTTTTACTGATGATGCTGCTGGTAGGACTGCCTTTTTTGCCAGGTTGTTGGCCGAAAGGCGTATTGAATTCCTAGGAGAAGGTATCAGAAGCATGGATATGACACGCAATTTGCTTCCATTTGGAACAATTGTTGTCGGTACCAGCGGTTACGTGTGGCCTATTCCCGAAAGCGAGCGCATCACCAATGCACTTGTTCAGCCCAATTAAGTTTTGGCTTGAATTGATTTTACAAGGGGGCTTCCGCAAGGGAGCTCCCTTGGTTTTTTATGATGTGGGGATGTCCTGTTGTGATGATGGCAGATTTGGAGGTTAATTATAGCCCCGGCATTTATGCCGGGGTAAAAATAGAAATATAAACAGGGCTTTAGCCCAATATCGATATTCCTTTTCATATTATTCCACTTTTG
>DATIKH010000029.1:0-12724 GCA_035477775.1 Bacteroidales bacterium
CCCGGCCAGATATGCTGCGGTTTCTTTTATTTTTTCAATCATCAATTTGAGTTTTTTGCATCGGCTAAAATAGCAAAAAGTTCTGTATGTCGAAAACCACTAAATTTGTAAAATTTTTCCCATTTGATCCGGAGCGCCTGGTACTTTTTATTTTCTGATTAAATAAACTTTTCCGGACCGAATGTGGGTGTTTTCATGCAATCGACAAATAATACACAAGCTATATGGTAAAACCTTCAGTAAATTCAATGGGTTCAAATAAAAGTTTCGGAGTAAATGCCGACTACCTGATTATTAATGCCCTGGTAGTAACAATGGATGATAGTTTCAGAATTATCGAAAACGGGGCCATTGCAGTAAACGACGGCGAGATCATTGAACTTGGCCACACCGCCGATCTGATGGAGGTCTTTAAAGCAAGGCATTTGATAGATGCCAAGGGCAAGTTGGTGCTTCCCGGTTTTATCAACACCCATACGCACTCGCCCATGACTATTTTCAGGGGTTATGCCGACGATCTTCACTTGCGGGAGTGGTTGTTTGATCATATTTTTCCGGTCGAAGCCGAGTTTGTGAACCCCGAGAATGTGCGCACCGGAACCCGTTTGGCCATTGCCGAAATGCTGCTTGGAGGCACGACCACCTTCAACGATATGTACTTCTATGCCGACGAAATGGCCCGGGTGGTTGACCAGGTGGGTATCAGGGCGGTGCTTACCGAAAGCCTCATTGATTTTGCCGTACCCAACAACCCTTCACCCGAACATACCTTGCGCACAAGCGAAAAGCTTTTAGCCAAATGGGCAAACCACCCCCTGGTTACCATCGGGGTTTCGGCCCATTCGCCATATACCACTTCTGCAGGTATCATTAAAAAAGGGAAAGAACTGGCCGATAAGCACCGGGTTCCTTTCAATATCCATGTTGCTGAAACCAGGGGCGAGGTAGAATTTACACAGAAAGAGTTTGGGATGAGTCCGGTTGAATACCTCGACAGCATCGGTGCCTTGGGTTCGAACGTAGTAGCTGCCCATAGCGTACACCTGAATGCTGACGACATTCAGATCTTTGCCAGGCGCGGGGTAGGAGTGGCGCATAACCCGCAATGCAATATGAAACTCGCCAGCGGGGTTGCTCCGGTGCCCGCTTTTTTGAAGGCAGGAGTAAAAGTGGGTATTGGCACAGACGGTGTAGCAAGCAACAACGACCTCGACCTGTTCGACGAAATACGCTCTGCGGCTTTTGTTCACAAACTTTCCAACGACGATCCCACGGTTCTTAATGCCCGGGCAGCGCTCGAAATGGCCACCATCGGCGGAGCCAGAGTGCTTGGGATGGATCACCTGATCGGGTCAATAGAAATAGGGAAGCGTGCCGATATCATCATTGTTGACATGGATCAGCCGCATGCCCACCCCGTGTTCAATATTTACTCCCTTATCGTATATTCCATGCGTGGATCCGATGTGGAAACCGTTCTGGTTGACGGACGACTTATGGTCTTTAAAAGAAAGCTGGTTACCCTCGATCTGGGACGCCTTTACCAAAAAGTTGATCAGCTCGCCAGAAAAATTACCGAGGCAAGCAAAACCTTAGCCCAGGTCAACAACCGTATCAAAAAGCTTTAGGCCATTTTTACGGGTTCAGCCTGCGCATCATGGCCGAGTCTATGATCTGATACAACTGTTGCGGGGTATATACACGCCAGTTTACCTCATTGAAGTGCTTGCCGAAGGCGATGTAGTAATCGATATTTGCGTTCCCAAACTCGCGTACCACAAATTCGCGGAAGTTTAAGGCCACGATCCATCCATCCTCAACTTCTTCGAACCATTCCTGGTAGTAGCAGTCGTCGGAGAAATGAAAATTGAGCACGTTTTCGCCAATCAGCAGGAATTTCCTTATTCCTTGGCCGATCATTGTCTCAACAACATTTCGTTTCAGGAACATGATGTCGTTGTAAAGACAATCGTTCCATTCGCCCATCATTTCAATGATACAGAATCCCTCACCATAGTCGGCAAATAGAATTTTAACGAACAGGGTCGAAGACCCGAACTCATCCCATTGCGGGTGGATGAGGTAGTTGTATATGGCATGGGTAAACTCAAATTCAGAATACTCCCTTCCGAAAAAAGGCGAACGTTCGTCTTCAGAAGCTATGTAGAGATTTCGCCAGTTATAGTATGGCTCGATGTGGTGCATTCAACCTGAATAATTAACAATCAGCCAAGGATGGCTGATTCAAAGGTAGGGATAAAATGCTTGCAGGGAGTTTGCCAACCTGTACCTAATATTCCACCCTGGATTCGAGGTTTTGCCAGCGTTGGAAAGGTTCTGCAGCTTCTTTTAATGAGATGCCTTTGGCCGGAATGGAGCGTTCCTGTGGCCCTACGGCGAATTGCTCATAAATGAAAGAATCGTCGAATCCTGCCTTGGCGGCATCAGTTTTGCCGGCAGCATAAACGATTCTGCTGATGTGCGCCCAGTAAATAGCGCCCAGGCACATGGGGCAAGGCTCGCAACTGGTGTAGAGCACGCAACCGTCGAGTTTGAACTGGCCAAGATTACGGCATGTCTCCCTGATGGCTACTACTTCGGCATGGGCTGTGGGATCGTTGGTTTTGGTAACCTGATTTACCCCGCGCCCAACCACCTCGCCATCTTTTACAATCAACGCCCCAAAAGGCCCTCCTCCTCGTTCCACATTCGCTGCCGCCATTGCAATGGCCTCTTTCAGGAAAGATTGATCATCCATAATGTATGAAATTCAAATACGGGCAAATCTACAAAATAATTTTCTGGAAAATGTGATAATTATGGGTTTTAAAGACGCTGGTCATAAGCGGCTCTTTTGGCTATCTTTGCAGTGTGAATAAGCCATACACTGCAGGCGCCCTGAAAGAATTACTCGACCAAAAAGCGGCTTTCTATAACCGCCCCTTTTTTATTGATACCGACCCTGTTTCTGTCCCACATCGTTTTTCGCGCAAAGAAGATATCGAGATTGCGGCCTTTTTGGTAGCCAGCATTGCCTGGGGGAATCGTAAAGCCATAATAGGCAACGGGCTTAAACTGATGGAGCGCATGGATTGGAAACCCTTCGATTTTGTTCGCTCTTTCTCTGAGAATGATCTGAAGCCTTTCTCTTCATTTGTGCACCGCACTTTTAATTTCAGCGACCTTTCCTTTTTTCTTTTTTCCCTGAAAAACATTTATGAGAATCATGGTGGGCTGGAACATTGCTTTACCATAAATTTCCTTAGGAATGGCAGTGTAAAGGAGGCGCTGACCGGATTCAGGAAGGTTTTTTTTGAAATACCGCATTTGCCCCGCACCCTGAAACATGTCAGCAATCCTGATGCGGGAGCTTCGGCCAAACGCCTCAACATGTTCCTGCGGTGGATGGTCAGGCAGGACGCAGCCGGGGTTGATTTTGGGTTGTGGAAAACCATCACCCCGCACCGGTTAATGTGTCCGCTCGACGTGCACTCAGGCAGGGTAGCCCGGCATCTTGGGTTGCTTCAAAGAAAACAAGACGACTGGAAAGCAGTGGAAGAACTGACCAGAAACCTAGGGAAGCTAAACCCGGCCGACCCTGTTTTATACGATTTTGCACTGTTTGGAATGGGCGTTTTTGAACGAAACGGAAGCCATTCGCCCGAAAGGTTTTTGGCAAAAAGCACGGGTTGAAAGGAATGGTTGTTTTTCCCTTTTAATATAAACCACCCAATTTTAACATTTGCCCAGGTGGGTCATTCGTATTCGAGATACCGGATCAATCCCAAAACTGCTTCCGGCTTGTCGAAATCCACAACATTTTCTCTTTGATAAGCCCTGAGCCGGTCGAGCTTGTCGCGGTAAATGCGGCGCAATTGAGCTAAGGTGGTCAGGTGGTGCGTTTCTCCGTCTTTTTTAAGGTAGTAAAAAGTGAATGACTCAGGGGTAAGCCCTTCGGGCAATTGCAGGTTATAGACTTCAGTAGGAAAAGCTAATTTAAGGTAGGAAGAACTTACCGCTGTATAGGATGTCGTTCCGTAACCGGCAGCCCTTCCCGGCAACCTTACCCTGCCCCTGTGATCGGCAAATAATGCAAACCCGCCCTGGTGCAACAATTCCACAAACCTGCCTTCATATACAAAAAACCTTCTGTTGTCGATCCGTATGGTGTCAATTCTGGCCATTTCTTCTTGCGTTATCGCCATTTTACGGCCCTGGTTTATGAATACCATCTCTTCGGTCAACCTGTGATAATTCAGCATTGCTCGTTCCTTAATACCGTCTTTCATTTCGACGACGCCCGGTACGAACTCGGGAAAGAGGTAGTGTACTACAACCCGAAAACGTTCTTGTGAAAGGGCAATAGAAGAACCCATTACGAGAATCAGTAGGAAAATGACTTTTTTCATGGATTTGTAATTTTAATTTACATGCTTTGCTAAATAAAAAACACTTTTAGGAAAATTGCTTAAGGTTTTTCGATGCTTACGGCTCCTTTGACCAAAATTACAATTTTTTGATCGCAAGATATTGCATTTCGCTTAATTTGATGCAATTTCTCGCCTGGTTTTTCAGTAATTTAGCCGATGATAAAATGCAAAGTCATTGTATGCGTATTGATATTATTACCATTTTTCCTGAAATGTTTCAGGGCCCCTTTTCGCATTCCATTGTAAAAAGGGCTGTTGCCAAAGGTCTTGCTGAGATATGCATCCACAACCTTCGCGACTATGCCACCTCTAAGCATAAAAATGTGGATGATTACCCATTTGGCGGCGGCGCAGGTATGGTGCTGATGGTAGAGCCGATCGACAGGTGCATCGAAAAGCTCAAAAAAGAAAGGCATTACGATGAGGTGATTTTCTTAACCCCCGACGGCGACCGGCTTACCCAGCCGCTTGTGAACCACCTGTCAACCAAAGGCAATCTCATATTGCTTTGCGGCCATTACAAGGGGGTGGATGAGCGCGTGCGCGAAAATCTGATTACCCGCGAGATTTCGGTTGGCGATTATGTGCTGTCGGGGGGCGAACTGGCAGCAGCCATCCTGGCCGATAGCCTTATCAGACTTATTCCGGGTGTCCTTGGCGACGAAACCTCGGCATTGTCGGATAGTTTCCAGGACGGGCTGCTTTCGCCTCCGGTATATTCCCGGCCTGCCGATTACAAAGGCTGGAAAGTTCCCGATATCCTGCTTTCGGGGCACGAACAGAAGATTTACGAATGGCGCCACGAGCAAAGCGTAAAACACACCAGGGAACGCAGACCGGATTTGTTGAAAGGTTAGTTCTGGCGGACTGAATTTTTGCGTTAGTTCAATTTCTATTGTTCAAAAATTTTGATGAATGGTTCACCAGGTAGCTCCTTTACCGGTTCAAACCCGAATTTGATCAATATTTTCGGCCTTCCCCATCCTTTTTTATCTGTTTTTGTTTATGAATTTTTTATTTAGTAAAATTTCTCTAAATTTGCACTCCTTTTTGAAGATACCCGAAAAATCCAAAAATACATTGTACCAATGAACAAGACGGAAATTATCAACTTTGTGCAGAGCACAATGATTGAGAAAAAAGAATGGCCTGCCTTTAAAGCCGGCGACACAGTAACTGTGCAATACAAAATCAAAGAAGGCAACAAGGAGCGTATCCAGTCATTTCAGGGGGTTGTTATACAGCGCAGAGGCGCCGGGGCTACCGAAATGTTTACCGTAAGGAAAATTTCCGGCAACATTGGTGTTGAAAGAATTTTTCCAATCAATTCGCCTTTTATCGACAATATTGAACTGAACCGCAGGGGTATGGTTCGCAGGGCCCGTATCTTTTTCCTCCGCGCACTTCGTGGCAAGAAAGCCAGAATCAAGGAAAAAAGAAAATAGTATTTTCCCCAACAATATTTGCCAGCCCTCTTTCGAGGGCTTTTTTTTTACTCTTTTGCTACATTTTTTGCGGGGAGCCTCCCGATGCTGGTTTGGGCTCATTGCAGGTTTGCCAATGCTCTCTGCCCTCTGCTTTCTGCCCCATGCCCCATGTCCCATGCCCTCTGCCCCACGCCCTCTGCTCCATGCCCTCTGCCCCACACCCTCTGCTCCCTGCCCTCTGCCTTCCTGCCGTGATTTTTGTTTCCTCCTTTCCAGATTATAGCACAATGATTAATTTCGCAAAACTTTCATTTTATAATCCTGAAACATAAATATATCGTAATGAAGAAACTTATTGAATGTGTGCCCAACTTCAGCGAAGGACGCGACATGAGCGTTATTCAGCGCATAACACGGGAGATTGAGGCCGTTGAAGGCGTCAAACTGCTGGATGTGGACCCGGGCAAAGCCACCAATCGAACAGTAGTAACCTTTGTAGGGACGCCCGATGAGGTGGTTGAAGCTGCCTTCAGGGCGGTAAAAAAGGCTTCGGAGGTGATTGATATGAGCAAACACAAAGGCGAGCACCCGCGCATGGGGGCTACCGATGTTTGTCCATTGGTGCCAGTAGCCAACATCAGCATGGAGGAGGTGGCGGAGTATGCCCGGAAGCTGGCCGAACGCATTGGCAATGAGTTGCAAATTCCGGTATATTGTTACGAAAATGCGGCCTTCAAGCCTGAGCGCCGCAATTTGGCCAATTGCCGCAGCGGCGAGTATGAGGGCCTTCCCGAGAAACTGAACCATCCGGACTGGAAGCCCGATTTCGGCCCCGCCAAATTTAATGCCCGGACGGGAGCAACGGCCGTTGGTGCCCGCGACTTCCTGGTTGCCTATAACGTAAATCTGAACACTACCTCTACCAGGCGCGCCAACGCCATAGCTTTTGATATCAGGGAAAAAGGACGAGTGATGCGCGAGGGCAATCCAGTTACCGGAAAAATTGTCAAAGACAAAAATGGTGATCCTGTGCATATTCCGGGTTCGCTCAAGGCAGTTAAGGCCATTGGCTGGTTTATTGAAGAGTTCGGCATTGCACAGATTTCGATTAACCTGACCAACATCAGCATTACCCCTGTTCATGTGGCATTTGAGGAAGTGTGTAAGAAGGCCGCAGAGCGCGGACTACGGGTTACGGGTTCGGAACTGGTGGGTCTGGTTCCCAAAAAAGCGCTCATTGATGCCGGAAAATACTTTCTGGCAAAGCAGCAGCGAAGCCTTGGTGTTTCGGAGCAGGAGATTATTAAAATTGCCGTAAAGTCGTTGGGACTGGATGAGCTCAGGCCTTTCAATCCCAAGGAAAAAATTATTGACTATCTAATTGAGGACAACTCCTCAAAAAGACTGGTCAACATGGATCTGCAGGCATTTGCCGACGAAACCTCCAGCGAATCGCCCGCTCCTGGCGGAGGCTCCGTTTCGGCCTACGTGGGTGCGTTGGGCGTTTCTCTTGCTACCATGGTTGCCAACCTTTCGTCGCACAAGCGCGGATGGGACGACCGTTGGGAAGAATTCAGCCTTTGGGCTGAAAAAGGACAGGCTGCAAAAGATACCTTAATCAGGTTGGTTGACGAGGATACCCTGGCTTTCAACCGGATTATGGATGCCTTTGGAATGCCTAAAAACACCGAAGAAGAAAAAAATGCGCGGCACCAAGCCATTCAGGCTGCTACACGGTATGCCATCGAGGTTCCCTTCATGGTAATGCAAGCCTCTCTTGATGCCATGGAAGTAATAGAGGCCATGGTGAACCTTGGCAACCCGGCTTCAGTTACCGATGCCGGCGTAGGAGCGCTCTGTGCCCGAACAGCCGTGATTGGTGCCTATCTGAATGTGAAGGTCAACAGCAATGACCTGGAAGACAAAGCTTTTGTCAAAAGCAAGCTGCAGACAGCCTCAGAAATGGTGATGGCAGCCCGTGCAAAGGAGGAAGGCATTTTAAAGCTTGTTGAGGAGAAACTTGGAAAACAGTAATGGAGTCTGACAGTTTTTTGAGGGCAGTTAGCAGGCCAACCCTGCTGATCGACAGGGCTAAAGCCGTTGCCAATATTGAACTTATGGCGGACAAGGCTCGTTCCGGAGGTGTGGTTTTGAGGCCGCATTTCAAAACCCATCAATCAACTGAGGTAGGTCGCTGGTTCAGAGATTCGGGTATTGACCGTATAGCTGTTTCATCGGTTTCCATGGCAAAATTTTTTGCTGCAGATGGCTGGTCTGATATTATGGTTGCTTTCCCGGTGAATCTACGCGAGGTTGAAGAAATAAACCACTTGGCCCGCACCATCAAACTGAGCCTTATTGTTTCGTCAGGTGGTGTTATGCCCTCGCTTGCATCTAAAATTCAGGTTCCGGTTCATGTTTTTCTTGAAATAGATGTGGGAGCAGGGCGAACCGGTTTTTCTCCCAATGACCTTACGGAATTGAATTTGGCCATGGAGCAGGCTGCTGGCAACCCCAATATCAGGCTTGCCGGCTTTATGACCCATGCCGGCCATACCTACCAGGCACAAAACCTGTCAGAAATACAGTGTATTCATAAAACAGGGATGGAGTTGCTGAGCAATCTGAAAAGCCATTTTATGGGCAGCATTCAGAATCCTGTCCTATCGTGGGGCGATACTCCCACCTGTGCCCTAGCAACGGACTACTATGGAGCTGATGAGATCAGGCCGGGCAACTTTGTGTATTTCGACCTCATGCAATGGCAGTTGGGCGTTTGCAGCCTCGCCGACATAGCCGTGGCTGTTGCTGCACCGGTGGTGGCCTTGCATCCGGCTCGCAATGAAATTGTAGTCTATGCAGGGGCTGTTCATCTTTCGAAAGAAGTGGCACATTGCCCGGTCGGAAAACCACATTTCGGGTTGGTAGTTATTACTGAACCATCGGGGAAGTGGAAAATTTTAGAAAAACCGGTTTACCTGAGGCGCATTTCACAAGAGCATGGTGTAATTGCCACCGATGAAGCATTGTCGTGGCGCCTGGCTCCCGGCGACCTGGTTGGCATCTTGCCTGTACACTCGTGCCTTACGGCTGATTTGCTTCGCCATGATGCTACCATGATTATTGGCTGACTCAACAAAAGATTATCCTATCCCAATTTTTACGATATTAGCACCGTTTTTACACAATTTACAAACCACACCATTTAAAAAACCAATACAAACATGGAACACAGAAACATTCCACATTTATTCGAAGAAAGCGTCAAACGGTTTTCCGACAAGGTCCTGCTGTACGAAAAGAAACACAAGGAGTACCGCGGTACTACCTACCAGGAAGCTCATGACCGTGTTACCAGCCTCGCAGCCGGGTTTCTTACGCTTGGATTGGAAAAAGGCGACCGGGTGGCCCTCATTTCCGAAGGGCGCAACGACTGGGTCGTTGGCGAGCTTGCCCTGTTGTTTTGCAATGCCGTGAGCGTGCCGTTGTCGGTAAAGTTGGATGAACCCACCGATCTGATTTTCCGTATTTCCCATTCGGGATGCAAAGGAGTGATCGTTTCAGGCAACCACAAAAACAAGGTTTTCAACATTATTGATCAGATTCCTTCTGTTGAGTTCATTCTTTTGTTAGATGCACCTGACAAGGATTTTTCCTTCAAAGGATCGAAAGTAAAAGTGGTGGTAATTGATGACCTTATCAACAAAGGAAAAGAATACCTTACCAAAAACAGCGAAAAGCTGGCTGAAATAAAGAACGCCATCCAGCCCGACGATTATGCAAATATTTGTTACACCTCAGGTACCACAGCCGACCCCAAGGGCATCATTCTGACGCACCGCAACTATTTGTGCAATGTTGAGCAGAGTTTGGCCATGACCGATGTTCCATCATACTTTACGTCCCTGCATATTTTGCCCTGGGACCACAGCTTTGCTCATACCGCAGGCCTCTATACACTTATTCGCAATGGCTCCAGCATAGCCTCTGTTCAGGTCGGCAAGTCGCTTAACGAAACCCTGCGCAATATTCCGATAAATATCCGTGAGGTGAAGCCGCATTTTCTTTTAAGCGTTCCAGCATTGGCCAAGAATTTCCGCAAAAACATTGAAAAAGGTGTTCGCGATAAAGGTGCCCTGGCCTGGGCATTGTTTACCTTTGGTTTAAAAGTGGCCTATGCTTACAATCAGGAAGGCTACAATAAAGGCCGCGGCCTCAGGGCATTGTTAAAGCCGGTTTACAACCTGTTCGATACCATCCTTTTCAAAAAAGTACGTGAAAATTTCGGTGGCCGTCTGCAATATTTTATAGGTGGGGGAGCGCTGCTCGATATCGAGTTGCAGCGCTTTTTCTATGCCATCGGCATCCCAATGTACCAGGGTTATGGGCTTACGGAGGCCTCACCCGTGATCTCTGCCAATTCACCTGAATTCCACAAAATGGGTTCGTCAGGAAAGATTGTTCCCTGGCTCGATTTGAAGATCTGCGATGATCAGGGGCGTGAGTTACCCATCGGCCAGCAAGGCGAAATTCTGGTAAAGGGCGACAATGTGATGGCAGGTTACTGGAAAAACGAAACCGCAACCAAAGACACCATCCGAAACGGATGGCTGCATACCGGCGACCTGGGTTACCTCGACAAGGACGGATACCTGTATGTGCTTGGCCGTAGCAAAAGCCTTCTCATCGGCAGCGATGGAGAAAAATACAGCCCCGAAGGCATTGAAGAAAGCATGGTTGAGAAAATTTCTTTTGTTGACCAGGTGATGTTGTACAACAACCAGAATGCCTATACAGTGGGTCTGGTAGTAATTAACAAAGCCCTGGTGAAGGATTTTCTGGAAAAGAGCAAACTTTCGGCCAAGACGGAGGAAGGCCAGAAGGCTGCCCTGCTCAGAATCCGTGCCGAATTAGACCGTTTCATGCCCGGCGGCGACCTGGGAAATATCTTCCCACCGCGCTGGCTACCGGCGGCCATTGCCATATTAGACGAACCTTTTTCGGAGCAGAACAAACTGATGAACAGCACCATGAAGATCGTGAGGCCGGCCATTGTAAAATACCATCAGGAAGCGCTCGACAGCCTTTTTACCCCTGAAGGGAAAGAGCTCCTCTGCCCAAGGAACAAAGAGGTGATTGCCAGGCTGGGATAGGAAACGAAAACCATATTGTAATGGGAAGCACTTTCGAAAGGCGGTTGATTGTTACCGGCGATGGCTCCCATTCATTTGAGTTGCCGGGATTGAATGAGCAGTACCATTCGACTTTCGGTGCCATTCAGGAAAGCAAACACGTATTTGTTGATGCGGGTTTGCTTTCCCTTCCACCAAAATCAGGACGTATCAACATTCTGGAAATCGGTTTCGGAACCGGCCTCAACGCATTGCTCACTTTCAGGGAAAGTATGCGAAAGAATACGCCGATTACCTACCATGCATTAGAGCCATTCCCTTTGGTAGAAGCTGAGTACTCGACACTAAACTTCACCCGGTTAATTGAAGGTGACGGCCTTGATGAAGCTTTCGGGTTGTTTCACCAATGTAATTGGGATGAGGAAAAGGAAGTGTCCCCGTTTTTTGTTTTCAGGAAGCAAAAGGCAAGTGTGCAGGAAGCGGTTTTTCAGGAGGGCTTCTACGACCTGGTTTATTTCGATGCCTTTGGCCCCGATACCCAACCCGAAATGTGGGTAAAGCCGGTTTTCGAAAAAATGTATAAGGTCTTGCGCCCGCCGGGGTTGCTCACAACCTATTCGTCGAAGGGAAGCATTCGCAGGTTGCTGAAGGAATGCGGCTTTACGGTCGAAAAACTTTCTGGCCCTCCAGGGAAAAGGGAAATAACCCGAGCGCAAAAGTTGGTTTAGGAGTGTTCTTTTGTTATTAACTTTGCAGCGCAAATTCGTTCCGGGAATAGTTTCGATGAAGCAATCATAAAACTTTTGCTGAACCTTTCGAACCCCGGTTTGTTTCATGTAGGTTGTGTCATGAGCGCCTACCCTTAAGGGAGGCTACTTATAAACCGCACAGCCATTGCTGGAGAAAAATCGTAACAACGGACTTGATCGCTGTGAGACAGGTACCTGAGCACAAAACACCGACTTACCTTTTTGTTGGAAACGGCAAAGTTTCCAGGCATTTTCAGCTATACTTCACGGCTTTAAACATACCTTTCCGAGTCTGGACCCGCTCTTCGGGTCAGGATTTCCTGGAGTGCGCCCTAATTTCCCAAAAAATTCTGCTGCTGATCAAAGATGACGCCATAGTGCCATTTGTTACGGGCAACAGCAAGGGACTTGAAGACAAAACCTGGATACATTTTTCGGGATTATTATCCACGCCATTGGCCGAATCGGTGCATCCGCTCATGACCTTCGGCACCGAGTTGTATGAGCCGGAGTTTTATGCACAGGTGCCGTTTATAACAGAAGAAGGCCGTAAACCTTTTTCAGCGTTGTTTCCGGAGCTTCCAAACCCAAACCATCAAATACCGCACGACAAAAAAGCGCTTTACCATGCCTTTTGTGTGATGAGCGGGAATTTCACAACAATATTATGGAAAAGCTTTTTTGCCGAATTGCAGCGGCTTGGCATTCCGAAACAGGCAGCACTTCCTTATTTGAAAAAGATTTCAGATAATCTGGTATCTGACAGCCAGCCTTTGACAGGCCCGTTTGAAAGGAATGATGTAAAAACAATTTCGAAACACAGGGAAGTTCTGGAAGGCCATCCAATGAAAGGTATTTATGAAGCATTTTTTGAGTTTTACAATCAACCTTAAACCTAAAATAATTGAAAAGCATCGTTGAATTTCAGAAGTATAAGCAGCAGGGGATTCCCATTTCGATGGTAACCTGCTACGATTTTTGGTCGG
>DATIKH010000030.1:0-33268 GCA_035477775.1 Bacteroidales bacterium
ACCGAAAAGGAATATGCCCTGCTGCAGGCCATAAAAAACAAAAAGCAACTCACCATCAGCGAGTCGGTGGCTGTGGCAGGCCTGCCAAAAGTGCTGCCCCTCCTGAAAAACATGGTGGAAAAGGGCCTGATATTCGTGTTAGACGAACTTGATGACCCGTGGAAGCCGCATACTTTACAGTTTGTGAAGCTGACGGATGCGTTTGAAGACGAAGACAGGCTGAAAGAAATTTTCGATTATGCCGAAAAGAGAGCTCCCCGCCATCTCGAAATTTTAGTAAACTTTGTCAGGCTTTCGAGGCGCTACGAATCCGATCTGGCCGATGTAAAGGAACAAGACCTTACCGGTAACGTCAAGGGAGGAAAAGCCGCCTTGCAGGCATTGGTTAAAAAGGGAGTTTTTGCGGTTTACTCCCAACAGGTAAGCAGGTTTGAGCATTTGCATCCCGTCAGGGAACCTGTGGCATTTAACGAGCATCAGGAACTTGCCTGGGACAATCTCCTGAACCTTTTTCAAAAACAGAATGTTGCACTGCTGCACGGAGTAACCTCAAGCGGAAAAACGGAATTATACATCCAGCTTATCCGCAAGTTTCTGGATGAAGGAAAGCAGGTATTGTATCTGCTGCCGGAAATAGCGCTAACAACGCAGATAATAAACCGGTTGCAAAAACAATTTGGAAACCGTGCCGGAGTATATCACTCCCGTTTCAATGCCGGCGAGCGTCTTGAAGTATGGAACAACCTTCTTTCGGGAGGAGTGGAATCGCTTGGCGAAAAAATTGTTTACGACCTGGTTCTTGGGCCACGCTCTGCCATGTTTTTACCTTTCAGAGATCTGGGCCTGATTATTGTTGACGAAGAGCACGAGCCCAGCTTCAAACAGCATGATCCTGCTCCCCGCTACCACGCACGGGATGCCGCCATTTATCTCGCCGGGATGTTGGGGGCAAAGGTTTTGCTTGGTTCTGCCACGCCCTCGGTCGAAACCTATTTTAACGCCAGGGCTGGCAAATTTGGTTATGTAGAATTATCACAAAGGCACGGCGGTGTGATGATGCCTGAAATACTGGTTTCGGACCTGCGCAAAGATACTTTGCACCGAAAGATGAAGTCGCACTTCTCGGAGCAACTCTATAAAGCCATTCAGGAGGCCCTGGCCAACAAAGAGCAGGTCATCCTTTTCCAGAACCGCCGCGGGTTCTCGCTAAGGCTGGAGTGCCAGGCATGCAACTGGGTGCCGGGCTGCCAACAGTGCGATGTGAGCCTTGTGTATCATAAAAAGATCAACAAGCTAAAGTGTCATTATTGCGGATATACCACAGCGCCCCCAGGCCAATGCCACGAGTGTTCTTCGCCCGATGTGCGCATGAAAGGGTTTGGTACCGAAAAAATTGAAGAAGAGCTGCCGGTGTTTTTCGCCGATGCCCGGATTGCCCGTTTGGACCTGGATACAACCCGGTCGAAAAACGCATATCAAAACATTATCACGGGTTTCGAGGATCGAAAAATTGATATCCTGGTCGGCACCCAGATGGTAAGCAAAGGCCTGGATTTCGATAATGTATCGGTGGTGGGAATCATGAATGCCGACAACATGCTGAGTTTTCCAGATTTCAGGGCGCACGAACGGGCCTTTCAACTCATGGCACAGGTGAGCGGTCGTGCCGGCCGCAGCCAAAAGCGGGGAAAGGTTTTCATACAATCGTGGAATCCCCAAAACACCATAATCCATCAGGTTGTTGAGCACGACTATGTGTCGATGTATCAAACCCAGTTGCAGCAAAGGCAACAGTTTCTATATCCACCATTCGTGCGGCTTATAAACCTGAAGTTGTTGCATCGCGACCAAAAAACGCTATCGCAGGGGGCTGATGATTTAGCGAACAGCCTTAAAATTCATTTTCCAAAAAAAGTTTTGGGGCCGGAATTTCCGCTTATCGAACGCGTGAAAAACCTTTATATAAAAACCATCCTGGTAAAGTTAGACAGGGGCTCCACCTTGGCGGCAGCCAAAACAAGCGTCAGGGAAATTGTTGATGATTTCAGAAGGAAAGCCCAATACAAAAGCATCAGGGTGGTACTTGATGTCGATCCTGCCTGATGGGCTATTCTTCAGGGATGATGTAAATAACCTCGTTTTCCCTTTTCATGAGGTAGTTTTCTCGGGCAAGCCGCTCAATGGCTTCGGGGTTGTTTTTCAGTTCCCACACAGCCAGGCTGTCGCGGGCAATTTCCTGCAGGAAGTACTCTTTCTCCTGGCGAAGGTCCCTTAACTGCCTGCGCGTCTGAATTTGGTGGATGAGGTTGTTGTTGTCGAAAAAAGCAAGCCAGACCAGTGCAACCACCGATGCAATGAAATATTTGTTTTTTACAAAACCGGGGATTCGCATGGGCATATTGGGCGGAATTTGAATACAAAATTAAACTTTTAGCCGTACAAACCTTTGACCTTGGGCTTGCCGGCAACAAAGTCTTTCAGATAATACGGTTCAAAATACGCCAAGCTTTCGAACGACCGGACACTATATTTCTCATAGGCCAGCGAAGCCATTCCCCGTGCCGAAGGAAACACATCCCCGAAAACGATGGCGTTGCTGTGTGCAATTACCTCGCTGCATTTTGCGGCTCCATCACCGAAAAACACCATCCTTTTGTTTTCCAAAAAAGACAAGAAAGTATTTTGTTCAACAACCAATGCCTGAATTGGGCTCAGGGGGGTTGCCTTTTGATCGAAAAGGGCGCAGTAAACTTCCATGCGCCGGGCATCAATCATTGGGCAGAGCAGAAGCGGTTTTTCTCCCTGGGCGCTTTCAGGCAACTCCTTGGATTTCAGTTGCAGGCAATGTAATGCCATTGCCTGTAAGGTATCTAAGGCGATGAGCGGCAAGTCTTTGCCGAAACAAATTCCCTTGGCTGCCGACACTCCGATGCGTAATCCCGTGAATGATCCCGGCCCCTTGCTTACCGCCACACCCGAAAGCTTTTCGAATGAAATGCCTGCCTGCTTCATGGTATGCTCAATCATCAGGGTAAGTTTGCCGGCATGTCCGTAGTTGGCGCTATGGTCTTCCTCCAGCGAAATCAAATTTCCCTGATGCGAAATCCCTACTGAACACACCTTGGTAGAAGTTTCGATCAGCAGCAAATGAGCCATCACCTACTCAGATTAGTTTTCACCAAAAAGTTCCTGCCGGGTAGTTTTAAGAACGGCATCGCCATCGTTAAGCTCTTGCGATACGGCTCTGAAAGGGCCAGTTATAACCATTGTTCCGGGCTCAATCCCTTCCACGATTTCAATATACCGGGTATCCTGAATGCCCGACTTAACTTTTTGTAAAACAGCCTTGCCTTCTTTATACAAAAAAACATACTCCTGTACAGCTACCTGCGTTTCGGCCTGTGCTGCAACGGTATCCTGGCCGTTGCCCTCATCTTGCCTGGTAGTAACTGCCTGGATGGGCACCGAAAGTACATCAATGGCCCTACGGGTTTGTATTTCGGTGGTTGCCGACATGCCCGGCCTGAACGGCGACAAATGTGGGCGGTCTGCAAATATTAAGTCTCTGTATGAATCCGGAAGGATATGAATTTTTACCTCAAAGTTGGTAACCTGGTCGAGGGCTTGTCCGGTAACGAGCGCTGAGTTAGCTATGGATGCAACAACGCCGGTAAACTTCCTTCCCCTGAATGCATCAATCTCAATTACTGCAGTGTCGTTTTCATTCACCCTGATAATGTCGTTTTCATTCACCTCCACCAGAACCTCCATGTGGTTCAGGTTGGCAATGCGCATGATTTCGGTGCCGGCAAACTGGGAGGTGCCAACAACCCTTTCGCCAATTTCGGCGTCGAGCCGCGAGATGGTGCCGTCCATCGGGGCAAAAATGCTGGTTTTGGCGAGGCTTTCGCGGGCTTCGGTTACGGCTGCCTCCGCGCTTTTAACCTGAAATTCGGCAGCTACAATACTTTGCTTAGCTGCTTCTACCTCTGCTTGTGCTACAAGAAACTCAGCCCTGGCCGCATCGTAATCGGCCTCGGATATCGCCTGCTGTTCGAACAAGCGTTGATTGCGGGCGTAATTGGATCGGGCAGTAATAAACCTGGCATCGGCCTGCGAACCACGCGCACGGGCATTGGCCAGATTTGCCCGACTCGTATTGAGCGCTGCTGTAACCCGATCGAGAGCCGACTCGTAAAGGTCGGGGTTGATCCTGGCAAGCAATTCGCCCCTGCGCACAAAAGCCCCCTCCCGTACCGGAAGCTCAATGATTTCGCCCGAAACATCGGGGCTGATCTTAACCTCTACCACAGGTTGCACCTTGCCGCTTGCTGTTACAATTTCAACAATGCTGCGCCGACCAACCTCTTCAACCGTAACCCGTTCGCCTTCGGGGCTTCCTATCCAGCCGGCCGACCGGCCAACAATTAAAAACACTATCAAAACCCCAAAAGAAATAAGGGTGATTTTTAATAAACTTTTGCTTTTCACGGAATTTTTTTTAAAAGGTTAATGTCGAATGAACCTCGCAGAGTGACCTAAGAGTGCAATTTTCTTTGTCAAATGCATTTATCAAAAAAATACAAATTTACATTCATCCCGGCTAACTTTTCAGGTTAAAATGAAATGGGCTCCCCCATAAAATAATTGAGCATCTTTACCCGGAAAACATATTCATATTTTGCCTGAACCAGGTCGGATTGCGCTGTGCTCAGCCGGTTTCGCGAATCGTTAAACTCCAGGCTGTTGACCATGCCGAGATTGAATTTCTGGGTGGTATAGCGAAAGGCTTCTTCCAGTGCAACTACGTTTTTGGAAGTGGAGTTGTATCTTTTCAGAGCCGCCCTTGCATCGGCATAGGCTTGCTGAATGTTCATAAAAAACTGGTCGCGCACTATTTGTTTGGTTACCCTGGCATTTTCAAGGGCAATCTGCGACCGGTTGATGTTGTTGTTTACCTGCCAGTTGTTCAAAATTGGGATGGTTAGAACCAATGCAACAGAGCGGTTCAAGTTGTCTTCTATCTGGCTGCGGAAAGGCTTTATCCGCGTTGTGAAGTCTAAAGATGGTCCAAAAACATTTTCGCCCGAAGCAGTTACACCGATCACCTGTTGGCTCGTCACCACATCGATAATTTCACGGGAAGCACCAGAATAGCCCGTTCCATAACTTGCGCGCAGGCTTAATATGGGACTGCGGGCGCCTAAAGCAATTCTAACACCCCTTTCTGCACTTGCTTCACGAAACCCTGCGGCCTGCACCTCTGGCTGATTCTCTACTGAAGCGTTAAAAATTTGCATGGGCGAGTAATCTATAATTCCAATAGCCGAAATATCGATTTCAGGAATTTCTATCTCAAAATTCTGATGGTCTTCGAGGCGCAGCAACTGGGCAAGGTTGAGGTAGGCAAACTCAAGTTGGTTTTGGGCGTTTATCAATTGCAGTTCATCCGTTGCAGCTTGTGCCTCGATGGTAAGAAGGCTGCCGCGTGCAAGAGTACCCGCTTCAACAAGCCGGGAAGTGCGCTCTATCTGAAGCCTGGTAATGTCGAGATTGCGGGCGGCAACTTCCACCAATTCCCGGGCAAGAAGAATCTGCAAATAGGCCGATGTAACCGACAGGGTAACATCGTTTTCCATTTTTTCAACATCGTAGCGGCTGGCATCCAGGTCGTGCTTCGACTGTTCGATGCTGTTGCGAACCTGAAAACCACTGAAAAGAGTCAGTCCTGTGCTCAGGCTGAAATTGTTGGTACGAACGTTTTCGGTCGCAAAGGTGTTGGTGAAAGGATCTATGGTCCTTCCGGTGTTGATCCCGTGCGTAGCATTGGCGTTAAGACTTGGCAGTTGGCTCGCCCGAGCCCCTGTAAGATTTTCGTGAGCCAACCCCACATTGAGGTGCCCTTGCCTTATCTGAAGATTGTTTTGTAGCGCGTGCCGGATACTTGCTTCCAGACTCCACTTGGTTTGCGCATTTGCGGAAAATCCGGAAAAAACCGGTAACATGAAAAGATAGGCCAAAAGATTAATTCTGAATGATTGCATGTTTTAATCGGTTTAATTTTTTCAGGTAATGCTTGCCTTTGAAGCAACTGCAAATGTAGTGATTCCGTTGGCATAGCCGAAAAGTTACAACAGTTTAACAGTCTATAGCCTTTTTAAAGTTTTAGCACCAAGAATCAGGTTGTTTGGTTTTGAACAAAAACCTTCTCAAAAATCTTTATTTGAAGTTGACTGTATGTGAGATTAATAAAGTATTCTTAAACTCCTAAAATGAAAGCTGTTCTTACCGGTTCGGGTGGTTTTGTAGGTTCCGCATTAAAACCCATGCTGCTCGGGATGGGCTATGAAGTGCTGACGCCCGAAAGAGAAATCCTTTACGGTCCTCCGGAAAAGCTTGTGCCGCTGATGGAAAGCGCCAAGGTGATAGTTCATTTGGCAGGTGCCCCCATTGCGGCCCGTTGGACCAAGAGGTATATGAATGAAATTTACCAAAGCCGTATAATTACAACCACCAACATTGCCAAGGCTGTTTCGTTGGCTGATGCCAAACCTGAACTCTTCATCAGTTCCTCTGCTGTAGGCATTTACCCAGACCATGGTCTGCACGACGATTACACTGGAGAAGCTGCAGATGGTTTCCTGGCCAAGGTTTGTTTGGATTGGGAAAAGGCCTCCTGGGAAGTTCCCGGGGGAGTCCGGGTTGTAAATTTACGCTTTGGCCTGATTTTAGGTTCGGAGGGCGGTGCATTGCCAAAAATGGTTTTGCCTTTCAGGTTTTTTGCCGGAACCCGTTTTGGATCAGGAAAGCAATGGGTTTCGTGGGTTCATTTGCATGATGTTCTGGAAATAGTGCGTTTTGCAATCCAAAACCCTGAATTAAATGGCCCCGTGAATGTGGTATCGCCAAACCCGTTGCACCATGATGAGTTTATCAGGGCGATTTCGGCCGTTACGGGCCGCCCTGCCTGGATGCAGGTTCCGGAATTTGCACTGAAATGGTTGCTTGGCGACGGGGCTGCCGTACTTACACGCGGACAAGCAGCAGTACCCCAAAAACTTACCGACGCGCAGTACCGGTTTCTTTACCCGGATTTGAATGATGCCCTAAACCATCTTTTGAGAAAGCCCAACTAAGACAGGGTAGTTTAGCTACAAACACCCTAAATAATTTGAACAGGATTAACCTACCCGAATAACCGCCCGAAAACCTGATCTAACTTGCTTACCGCACGAATTTCGATATCAGGGTTTTTTTTACCCAGACCTTTCAGGTTGTATTTAGAAACGTAAATCTCCTGAAAACCCAATTTGGCGGCTTCGCTGATGCGCTGCTCGATCCGGATTACCGGCCTGATCTCTCCGGTTAGCCCCACTTCGGCAGCAAAACAGGTTTTTTCATTTACAGATATATCTTCATTCGACGACAGCAGGGCAACCACCACGCCCAGGTCGGTGGCAGGGTCGTCAATTTTGATTCCGCCTGTTATGTTCAGAAAAACGTCCTTGGAAAGAATGCGGATCCCGTTTCGTTTTTCTAATACCGCCAAAAGCATGTTAAGCCTTTTAAAATCAAAACCGTTTGATACCCGCTGGGGAGTACCATAAACAGCCTGACTTACCAGGGCCTGGGTTTCGATAAGCAGCGGCCGCTGGCCTTCAACGGTAGCCGAAATGGTAACTCCGCTGACTTCGTCGTCGCGTTGCGACAGAAGCACTTCCGATGGATTGAGCACCTCGCGGAGCCCATTGGAGCGCATCTCAAAAATGCCCAGCTCGCTGGTGTTTCCAAAACGGTTTTTGGCAGCGCGAAGCAGACGATACACATGATTTTGATCGCCCTCAAACTGAAGCACCGTGTCAACCATGTGTTCAAGAACTTTCGGGCCGGCCAGCATCCCTTCCTTGGTGATATGCCCAATCAGAAATACAGGGACACCGGTTACCTTGGCGTAACGCTGAAATTCGGAAGCGCACTCGCGGATTTGGGTAATGCTGCCCGCCGAAGATTCGACCATGGGGGTGGTGAGCGTCTGGATCGAGTCAATAATTACCAATCCGGGGTTCAACTCGTTCAAATGCCTGAAGATGCATTCGGTGTCGGTTTCGGTCAGAATGTAACAATCATTTTTCTCAAGCCCGAGCCTGTTGGCGCGCATCCGGAGCTGCAACTCGCTTTCTTCTCCCGAAATATAGAGCACTTTAGTATTCGGTATTTTCAGTGCAACCTGAAGCATCAGGGTGGATTTGCCTATGCCCGGCTCGCCACCAACCAGCATAACGGCGCCCGGAACCAGGCCCCCGCCCAGTACGCGGTTCAACTCCGAGTTGCCTGCATCAATCCTTTGTTCCTGCCCGGCTTCGATGTCGTGAATCAGCCTGGGGCGGTTTTCGGGCGCCCTTTTTGGCAAATGTTGCTTGTTGGCAGGCTCTGCCCTTACGATCTCCTCCTGGTAAGTGTTCCACTCACCGCACGACGGGCATCGGCCAATCCATTTGGCCGATTTGGCTCCGCAATTGCTGCAGCTAAAGCCGGTTTTGATTTTTGCACACATAAATTATCAGGTTTTAATCCCGCTTCAACAAAATTAGGGAAAACCAAATCCGGTCATCCAGTGATTTTCCTTTACTACTAGAAAAAGATCATCTAAAACTACAAAATTTCTTGCTGCCTTTTCCGAAATCATTTTCCGGCGCTCCGGTCCCATTCATAACCAAATCCCGGATAATCAATGTGTAACAGACCATGTATGGTTATCATGTTGCTTGCCGATTTATTTTCTATAGTTGGTATGTACAAAAGTTGTAAATTAACGGCATATTTCTAAAACTGAAAATTCACTATTTATGAAAGATTTGGTTATTGGCATCGACATTGGCGGAACGCTGACTAAATGCGGATTTGTTGACCGTGAGGGTAATTTTTTTGCCGAGGGTGTTTCACCAACCGACCCGTACGACCGGGTTGAAGATTATCTGAAAAACCTATGCGCCGAGCTAAAACGGCTTGAAGCACAAATAAAAGTGCCGTTTAAAATTTCCGGCGTTGGCATAGGCGCACCCAATGGAAACTATCACAAAGGCACCATCGAGAACGCTGCAAACCTGAAGTGGAAGGGCATTGTCCCTTTTGCAGAACTTTTTCGCAAATACTATGATGTGCCGGTAAAACTGACCAATGATGCCAATGCTGCCGCTCTGGGGGAGATGATTTACGGTGAGGCAAAGGGAATGCGCGATTTCATTATGATCACTCTGGGAACCGGTTTGGGAAGCGGGTTGGTGGTAAACGGCGACCTGGTTTACGGCCACGATGGGTTTGCAGGAGAATTGGGGCACATAAATGTTCAGAAAAACGGTCGCAAATGCGGATGCGGAAACTTCGGATGCCTCGAAACCTATGTTTCGGCGCCGGGAATTAAACGCACCGTGTTTGAGCTGCTTGCATACGATCACGAAGGCTCGGAGTTGGCCAACTATTCGTTCAAAGAGCTGAACAGTGAAATGATTTACGAGGCGGCAAAAAAGAACGACCCCATCGCTTTGAAGGCCTTCGACATTACAGCAAGATTTCTTGGCACCAAACTCGCCGACTCGGTGGCACACACCAGCCCTGAAGCTATTTTCCTTTTTGGAGGACTGGCTAAATCAGGACGTTATATTTTTGAGCCCACTAAAAAATACATGGAGGAGAGCCTCCTGAGGACCTTCCGCAACAAGGTAAAGCTCCTGCCTTCGGGCTTAATGGACAAGAACGCCGCCATATTGGGAGCCGGAGCGCTCATTTGGAAAGATTTGTAAGGAGTCGCTCTGTCGCCGGCAAGTCCATTGGCTGGAAGATTTTTCTACTGGCTCTCTTTCCGACTCAGGTTGAGGGGTGTTTCCCTTCCCCCCTCGCCTGGAAAAAGTTTTTTCAGAATTGCCTTTTGCCACAGGCCGGTTTAATCCCGGCCTGTGGGCATTGAGGCTGTGGTTTGCTGAATGGTTATTCCTTCCTGCTCTCGATCAGTATTCCTAAAATTTTTATGGCTGCATCGGCGATGATGGTTCCCGGGCCAAAAATACCCACCACCCCTGCGTCGTACAGGAACTGGTAATCCTGTGGCGGTATTACCCCGCCTACGATCACCATGATGTCGTCGCGCTTCAGGGCTTTTAATTCCTGAATGATTTGCGGAGCCAGGGTTTTGTGTCCGGCAGCGAGACTCGAAACGCCAACGATATGCACGTCGTTTTCTACGGCCTGCCTTGCTGCCTCCTTCGGAGTTTGGAAAAGTGGGCCGATGTCAACATCGAACCCCATGTCGGCATAAGCCGTGGCAACCACTTTAGCGCCCCTGTCGTGTCCGTCTTGCCCCATTTTGGCTACCATGATCCGGGGCCTCCGCCCCTCCATGGCAGCAAACTGGTCGGCCATCTGACGGGCCTTGATAAAACTTTCGTTTTTTTCTATTTCCATTGAATATACACCTGATATTGAACGTATTGAGGCCTGGTAACGGCCAAAGACCTTTTCGCAGGCCATGCTGATTTCGCCTAAGGAAGCCCTCTTTCGGGCTGCATCTACGGCCAGTTCCAACAGGTTGCCCTCACCTGAGTCGCATGCCCGTGTAATGGCTTCGAGTGCCCGCTGAACCTCAGCGTTGTTGCGGTTGGCACGCAGTTGCTCAAGTCGCCTGATCTGAGCTGAACGAACGGCTGTGTTGTCAACATCCAGAATCTCAATAGGGTCTTCCTTCTTGAGCCTGTAAGTATTAACGCCAATGATAATATCTTTTCCCGAATCGATACGGGCCTGCTTGCGGGCTGAAGCTTCCTCGATGCGCATTTTCGGAATGCCTGTTTCGATGGCAACAGCCATTCCTCCCAGACTTTCTATTTCCTGGATATGAGCCCAGGCACGGTGAGCTATTTCATGGGTGAGCGACTCCACATAGTACGATCCCGCCCAGGGGTCGATGGCCTTGCAAACGTTGGTTTCTTCCTGAATAAAAAGCTGGGTGTTGCGGGCTATCCTTGCCGAGAAATCGGTTGGCAGGGCAATGGCTTCGTCGAGGGCGTTGGTGTGCAACGACTGGGTATGTCCCAGTACTGCAGCCATCGCTTCAATTGCTGTTCGGGCAACATTGTTGAACGGGTCTTGCTCGGTAAGGCTCCAGCCCGATGTTTGCGAGTGGGTGCGTAGCGCCAGCGATTTGGGGTTTTTGGGGTTGAACTGCTTCACAATTTTGGCCCAGAGCAGGCGCGCGGCGCGCATCTTGGCTATTTCCATAAAGTGGTTCATGCCAACGGCCCAGAAAAACGAGAGCCGGGGAGCAAACGAATCGATGTCCATTCCAGAATTAACCCCTGTACGAAGATATTCCAGCCCGTCGGCCAGCGTATAAGCAAGTTCGATATCGCACGTTGCGCCGGCTTCCTGCATGTGGTAGCCGCTTATGGATATGGAATTGAACTTGGGCATGTTTTTGGAAGTAAACCGGAATATGTCGGCAATGATCCGCATGGAAGGCAGGGGCGGGTAAATGTAGGTGTTGCGAACCATGAACTCTTTCAGGATGTCGTTTTGAATTGTTCCCGTAAGCTTATCCATGCTCACCCCCTGCTCTTCGGCGGCCACGATGTAAAATGCCAGGATGGGGAGCACCGCCCCGTTCATTGTCATCGAAACCGACATGACATCAAGTGGTATCTGGTCGAAGAGGATCTTCATATCGAGAATGGAGTCGATGGCTACGCCTGCTTTCCCAACGTCGCCTACTACCCTTTCATGGTCGGAGTCATAACCACGATGGGTAGCCAGATCGAAAGCAACCGAAAGTCCTTTTTGCCCTGCGGCCAGGTTTCGGCGGTAAAATGCGTTGGATTCCTCGGCGGTGCTGAATCCGGCATATTGCCGAATCGTCCAGGGCTTCATTACAAACATGGTGCTGTACGGCCCACGCAAATAAGGCGCAATGCCTGCGGCGTAGTTCAGATGCTCCATAGTTTTGAGGTCCTCAGGGACGTAAACAGGTTTTACCTGAATCTGCTCGGATGTCATCCAGGTTTTTTCCGACGCTTGGGTTTTAATTGCTTTGGCTTGTTCCGATTTCAATTTACCGGAATCAAAAGGTATATTTTTAAAATCTGGTCTCATTTTCTGATTTTTTTCAAAATAAGTCAGGCTATGCCAAGTTTTTCGTTGAAATGGGTTAGGGCTTCCAGAATATTGGTGCGCAGGTGGATGTAATGGTCAACGCCGGCCCGGTCGAGCGTTTCGATTAGTTCTTTCGGGTAACCCGCCACCACAACAAGCGATTTGGGCAATCGCTTTTTTATTTGTTCCACCGCAGGGGCGATGCCTGCATATTCTTCATCGCTGCTGCAAAAAACCACCATGGATGCTCCCGACGCCACGGCTTCTCCGACCCCGGCTTCAAGGGTTTCGAATCCGGCATTATCGATGATCCGGTAGCCCGACACGCCAAAAAAATTGGTGGCAAACCCTGCCCTTGCCTTGCGCATGGCCAGGTTTCCAAAAGTCAGCAGGAATACCTTTGGTATTTCGAACCCTTTTTTCTGATGGTTTTCGACCGCGATACGCAGTGCCTCAAATGCCTGAGCGCCTCTTGCAGGCTTCAGGGCTGCCATCTGGCTCAGACCTCCTGTAGGTTCGAGTTTGTCGATCATCGACTCTTCCAGATTGGGATACTGGTTCACTCCTATAATCACCTGCTTACGCCTTGCAATATCTGCCTCCTTTTTTTGACGGCTTTCATCAATCTTTTGGCTTATCATGCCATTTGCTACACATGCGATAAAACCCCCGTTTGCCTCAATCTCCCTGAACAGGTTCCAGGCCGCCTCGCCAATAGATTGCGAAAGGGCTTCTATGTAATACGAACCACCTGCAGGATCAACAACCTCATGAAAATAGGATTCATGTTTTAAAACAAGCTGTTGGTTTCGGGCAATGCGTTCCGAAAACTCATCCGGTTTTTTGTAGGCGCTGTCATAAGGATGCACTGTAATGCTGTCGGCTCCGCCCAGAGCGGCAGCCATGGCCTCTGTGGTAGTCCTGAGCATATTTACATACGGATCATAAATTGTCTTGTTCCAGGAAGATGTTTCAGCATGAATCTGCATTTTAAGGCTTTCCGGATTTTTCGGATGATACTGTTCCACAATCTTTGCCCACAAAACCCGGGCTGCACGAAGGCGCGCTATTTCAGGAAAATAATCCGAGCCCACGGCCAGGGTAAACTGGATGCGGGGAGCGATGTCGTCGATAGAAAAACCCCTTTGGGTCAAATCTACCAGGTACTCATTCCCCTGGGCCAGGGCAAAGGATAACTCCTGCACCATGCTGCCTCCTGCATTGTGAAAATGCTGCCCGTTCACCATAATGACCCTGAAGGCGGGAAGTTTCTTCAACCCCAGGGAAAGCAATTTGGCGGCCTGCCCCAGATCGGTATCGCGGTCATGATAAAACCGGTTATAAAGAACATAATATCCCAGAGGGTCGAAGTTTAGAGAGCCTCTGGAATCCGAAGCGCAAATTCCCGAAAGCCATTCGAAGAATTCAGGATAATTTTTACAATTTCCAAAATGAACCGGGTTATCGGACAGGCTAATTCCTCCAAGGAGCGTTTTCAGGTCGCCGGCATTGGCTACCCCCGATGTATTCAGCCTCAATCCTTCAGCTCCATCTGCTAGTGCTTTAAGGGCTTTAGCATTAGCTTTCCGAACATCTTCATCGTCAATGTACTGTCTGATTTCCCAGTTGTTGTCGAGCGTTTTCGCACCTCTTAAAAACGGTGCTTCTCCGGGTTGGTTTTTTTCAAGGGCAAGCTTTTCCATATCCTCTGCGCGGTAATATGGTCTGAAGCTTAACCCATCAATGGTTGACCAAATGAGCTTTTGGAAATCCGCTCCTTTCAGGTCTGCCAGAATCTTTTCTTCCCATTGTTTTGCCGAAACGGGTGGGAATTCGTCAAATAAGCGGGATTTGTTTTTAGGGTCCATATGTGAGATTTTATTTTGTGATAAAGAATAGGCAGTTTAAACGATCAAATGAAAATGAAAACCCTGCAAAAATAAAGCAAAATCGTTTGGTGCAATAAAATTCAGTGAGTTATCATGCGGCGGGTTTTTCCTAAGTCAGACCGATAATCCTTTGCCCTGCAATTGGCTTACATTTAGTAATTTCGCAGCTTGAAAAGCAAATACCTACAATTTGATATGGAATACAATTTCAGGGAAGTAGAAAAGAAGTGGCAAGAATTCTGGAGCAGGAACAAAACCTACAAAACCGATATAGATCATAGCCGGCCAAAGTATTATGTGCTCGACATGTTTCCTTATCCTTCGGGTGCCGGGTTGCATGTTGGCCATCCGCTTGGCTATATTGCATCCGACATCTTTGCGCGCTACAAGCGCCAGAAGGGCTTTAATGTCCTGCACCCGATGGGATATGATGCTTACGGGCTTCCGGCCGAACAATATGCCATACAGACAGGGCAACACCCGGCAATTACCACCGAACGAAATATCGCCCGCTACCGGGAACAGCTCGACAGGATCGGATTTTCGTATGACTGGGATCGGGAGGTTCGTACCTGCGACCCCGGCTACTACCACTGGACTCAATGGACGTTCATCAAGCTGTTTAATCATTACTACGATCTAAAGACCAATAAAGCAGAGCCCATCAGCAAGCTGATCAGCGCTTTAGAAAAAGGCGGGAACAAAAACATCACCGCCTGGGGCGATGCTATACAACCTTTCGGGGCCGGTGAATGGAAAAACATGGACGAAGCCGGGCAGCAGCAAATTCTTATGAACTACCGTTTGGCCTATCAGGCCGACACCATGGTAAACTGGTGTCCGGCGCTGGGAACCGTTCTGGCCAACGACGAAGTGAAAGAAGGTTTTTCGGTCAGGGGCGGGCACCCTGTAGAGAAAAAGCAAATGCGGCAATGGTTTTTGAGAATAACGGCCTATGCAGAGCGCTTGCTCGAAGGGCTTGAACGGATCGAATGGAGCGACTCTATAAAAGAAATCCAGCGAAACTGGATTGGACGTTCGGAGGGCGCTACCATCTTTTTCCCTCTGAAAGATTGCGAGGGAAGCATAGAGGTATTCACTACCCGCCCCGACACGATTTTCGGAGCAACTTTTATGGTACTTGCCCCGGAGCACGACCTGGTGAGCAGGATAACCCAACCGGCTTATGCTGAATCGGTTTCGCAATATAAAACCATGGCCTCGCGACGTTCCGACCGGGAACGGATGGCCGAAGTGAAAACCGTTTCAGGTCAGTTTACCGGTGGGTTTGCCGTGCATCCTTTTTCAGGAAAACCACTTCCTGTTTATATTGCAGACTATGTGCTTGCCGGATATGGCACGGGGGCCATCATGGCGGTACCTGCGCACGACAGCCGCGACTATGCCTTTGCCAGGCATTTCGGTCTCGAAATTGCAGAAGTGGTATCAGGCGGCGATATCAGCGAGGGCTCCTACGATGCCACCGAAGGCATTTTGATCAACAGCGATTTTATTAACGGGCTCCAGGTAAAAGATGCCATTGCAGCCGTAAACACGCGTCTGGAGCAAATGGGCATAGGCCGGGGACGGGTAAACTACCGCCTCCGCGATGCCATTTTCAGCAGGCAACGCTATTGGGGAGAGCCATTCCCTGTGTATTATAAAAACAATATCCCCTGCATGCTCGATGAGTCTGAGTTGCCGCTCCAACTGCCGCCTGTCGATAAGTACCTTCCAACCGAAACCGGAGAGCCTCCCCTGGCCCGTGCAAAAAACTGGCAAACCAGCCAGGGGTATCCGCTCGAGGTGAACACCATGCCCGGATTTGCCGGCTCAAGTGCCTACTTCTTACGTTACATGGACCCGGACAACAAACAAGCCCTGGTGTCGAAAAAGGCCGTGGAATATTGGCAAAATGTGGATCTATACGTCGGGGGTGCCGAGCATGCCACAGGGCACCTTGTCTATTCCCGCTTCTGGAATAAGTTTTTGTATGATATAGGCCTGGCAGTAAAAGACGAGCCATTCCAGAAACTCATCAACCAGGGCATGATCCAGGGCAGGTCAAATTTCGTTTACCGGATAAAAGGCAGCAATACATTTGTTTCGTACAACCTCCGGAAAGATTACGAGGTTACTCCCCTTCATGTTGACATCAACCTGGTGCAGCACGATGTTTTGGATATTGAGGCATTCCGAAAATGGAACAGCGATTTCGCAAATGCTGAGTTTATCCTCGAGGATGGCAAATATATTTGCGGATGGGAGGTGGAGAAAATGTCGAAGTCGCTGCACAATGTTCAAAATCCCGACGACCTGATCGAAAAATACGGAGCAGACACCCTCCGGCTTTACGAGATGTTCCTTGGGCCCATTGAACAGTCAAAACCCTGGGACACCAATGGTATTGAAGGGGTTTTCCGTTTCATCAGAAAACTCTGGAGGCTTTACCACGATAAAAACAATCAGTGGAATATTTCTGACGAACCGGCAACCGAGCAGGAACTGAAGGTTCTTCACAAAACCATCCGGAAAGTGAGCGACGACATTGAGAAGTTCTCCTTCAACACGGCGGTGAGTACCTTTATGATTTGTGTCAACGAACTGGGTGATTTGGGGTGTAACAAACGGGCAGTGCTTGAGCCTCTGGCTATAACCATAGCTCCCTTTGCCCCACATCTGGGAGAGGAACTGTGGCATCTGCTGGGGCATACGAGCACCATAACCAACATAGCATTTCCGGGATGGGAGCAAAAATACGTGGCCGACGATACTGTGGTTTATCCTGTTTCGTTTAATGGTAAAACGCGTTTTAAAATAGAGTTACCTGCCGGTGATGACAACGAAAAGGTAACGGCAGCCGTTTTAGCCGCCCCTGAAAGCGTCAAGTGGCTTGATGGAAAACCACCCAAACGTGTAATCGTGGTGCATGGAAAGATTGTAAATGTGGTCGTTTGAAAATTTTATTCGACCCATTAATTGAAGTTTTTGCGAGTTTAAATGTTTTTGGAATGCTTTTTGGAATTTCGGGTATTGAAGACTTTTTTCTTTAGGGTTTTCATACCTGTAAACAATTAAATTCTGGACATTATGAACTTATCAAATACATCGCTGGCAAAAAGGGCAATGATATTACTGTTCCTGATACTTGCGGGATTTCAGTTTGAATCATTCGGTCAAAACATGCGAACCGTTCCCAATATCGCATTTGCACCAGGTGAAAAACTGGTTTTCAGGGCCTACTACAACAGCACCCTAACCGGAAACGTGTTGGCTGGGGATGCCGTTATGGAGATTCATCCCGACCTGCAGACCATCAACGGGCGTTCTGCCATGCGCGTGATTTGCCAGATGCGTACACGCGGAGTGTTTAGCTTGTTTTTCCGGGTTAACAACCGCTTCGAGTCCTTTATTGACAGATTGGCCATTGCGCCTTTGCGATTTATTAGAAACCTACAGGAAGGCAATTATCAAAGAAACCAGGATGTTGTTTTCGACCACGCTGGTGGTCTGGCATACACGAACAATGAAGTGCTTCCCATTCCGGCCTATGTGCAGGATGTTTTGTCGGCATTTTATTTTGCCCGCACCCTTCCAATCCAAAATCCTCAGCCGGGTCAAGAATTTGCCATGGATTTTTTTCATGGAGATTCGGTTTTTGTTACCCGCATTATTTATGATGGAACGGAACGGATCCGAACCCGCCTGGGCACCTTTAATACCATTCGCCTCAAGCCCATGATGCATACCGGCGAAACCTTCGCGCAGCCTTTCCCCATGACCTTGTGGGTTACCGACGACATGAACCGCGTGCCGGTAAGAATTGAAACAGGGCTTAAGGTAGGCAATCTCAGGCTGGAACTATCCGAATTTCACGGACTGAACAACCCGCTGGCATCCAGAGTTAATTAGTTTTACTTTCATCTAAATTTTATAAACTTATGCTAACTGCAGAAATAAAAACGGTAAAAGGCTCCATGAAGGTTGAGTTTTATGAAAAAGATGCTCCCAATACCGTTAAGAACTTTGTTGATTTATCCCGAAAAGGGTTTTACGATGGTTTGACATTTCACAGGGTAATTCCAAACTTTGTCATTCAGGGAGGTTGCCCAAAGGGAACCGGAGTGGGCGGCCCGGGATACCAAATTGATTGTGAACTTACCGGCGGAAACCAATACCACGACAGGGGCGTTCTTTCTATGGCTCATGCCGGTCGAAACACGGGAGGCTCTCAGTTTTTTATCTGCCACGGTCGCCAAAACACGGCCCACCTCGACAGGAACCATACCTGTTTCGGAAAGGTAGTGGATGGTGTTGATGTGATTGATCAAATCAGGGCTGGCGATATCATCGAAAAGATCATCATCAGTGAATCCAAAGAATGACATGATCAGGTTTGCCCTTAGCGGCGACTACATTGAACTCATTCAACTTCTGAAAGCAACCAACCTGGCCGAAAGCGGAGGAGCAGCCAAAAAAATGGTTGACGACGGGCTGGTGAAGCTCAATGATAAGGTCGAGTACCGAAAAAGGGCAAAATTGCGAAAGGGTGACCGGATCAAAACCGGGAGTTGTTTGATTGTCATTGAATAACTTCGCAATTACTGCGGCATTTGGTTAATTTTGTGGTTTGAAGCAAAACAGTGCCAGCAATTTTAATAAGATGGAAATCAAGGTTGTAAATGTATCAGGCAATCCGCTACCAGCCTACGAAACAGCAAACGCTGCCGGAATGGATGTGCGCGCTTCTATCGATGAACCCTTGTCGTTAAAACCCCTTCAAAGAGCTATTGTTGGAACAGGGCTGTTCGTTGAAATCCCCGTAGGATGCGAGGCGCAGATTCGACCCAGAAGCGGACTTGCTGCAAAGCACGGCATAACCGTACTGAATACTCCGGGCACTATTGATGCCGACTACCGGGGCGAAATAAAGGTAATTTTGGTAAATCTTTCCGATACAGAATTCACCATTAAGCCCGGCGACAGGATTGCTCAAATGATTATATCGCGACATGAAAGGGCTTTTTTCACCCCGGTTGAAAAACTTGCCGAAACCAGAAGGGGAACAGGTGGTTTCGGGCATACAGGATCAGAATAAGCTGGTTGCGATCAGGCGCTTCGAGTTTTTCCCAAAACAAACACGCCCTTGCAGCATTTAAAAAAACACTGAACTTTCCGAAAAATGATAAAACACCTGGTATTACAAATTTTTCTCTTTGGCTTACTTGCAATCCTTCTGGGTTCGGGGTGCCGGACTGCCCGCGAAGGCACGGTAACTGACAGAGGTGCAAGAAACCGACCAAAAATTGAAGAGACAGATAAGATTAAAAGTACTGCTCTGCTGGTAGAGGCAACCAGGCACCGCTTGTTGGGCGAACTGGCTCAGGCGGTAGTTCTTTATCATGAGGCAACCAGATTAAACCCCGCTAATGATGCGGCGCATTTCGAACTGGCCAGACTACACGCAGCCCAGGGTCAGTTGGACGATGCCATCGGGTTTGCCAGGCAGGCCGTTGATTTAGACCCAGCCAATGTTTATTACCAAATTACTTTGGCCGAACTATTTATAGCCAATAGGCAACCCGAAAAGGCTGTTGACGTTTTCCTTCAGGTTACCAAAACTTACACTCACCGGATCGACCTTTTGTTCAACCTGGCAAACGCCTATGTTCTTTCAGGTCGCCCTTCCGAGGCTCTGGCTGTCTTTAATCAAATCGAACAAATTATCGGTATCAACGAGGAAGTTTCCCTTCAAAAGCAAAGGATTTTTATTGAACTCGGCAAAATGGATGAAGCCATCGCAGAGGCCCAGGTACTCGTAAAAACATTCCCCGAAGAAACCTTGTTTTTAGAACTTTTAGGCGATTTATATTTAGAAACCGGCCAGGCCGAAAAGGCCAAGAGCCTTTTTGAAAACCTGCTTGCTCGCGACCCCGAAAACCCCTTTGCATACCTGATGCTTGCCGACTACTACTCCAATATCGGTCAACATGTCCAGGCCATAGAAGCGATAAACAATGCATTCAACAGCCCGCGCCTGGATTTGCAAAGCAGGCACCGCATTTTATTCATGGTTTATAACCTTTCTGAAGAGGATTCCCTTTATGTAGAACCCGCTCTGGCTCTGTGCCGGAAACTTATCGAACTTCTACCGGGCGAAGCACAGCCTTATTTCATTTATGGTGAGTTTTTAATGCGTGAAGAACGTAACGAAGAAGCCAGGGAAGCCTTTTTAAAGGGCATCCGGATCGATCTGAAGAACCTCTCTGCGTGGCACCAAATAATGATTTTAAACAACCGACTGGAGGACTACCAGGGGCTGTTAGAACACTCATCACAGGCGCTTGAACATTTTCTTGATCAGCCCTTCTTGTTCCTTTTCAACGGCTTGGCCAATTTCCAACTCGAAAAATATCAGGACGCGGCTTCAGCTCTCGAGTTTGGACTTTCGATTATGCAAAACGACCATGAGCTTCGGGGGTATTTTTACGGTCTGCTGGGTGATACTTACCATAGACTTGAAAAATTTGAGCAAAGCGACCGGGCTTATGAAAGCGCACTGAAGATCGATTCATTGAATTCTACCGTTTTGAACAACTATGCCTATCATTTGGCTTTAAGGCGGGAACGGCTCAATGAAGCTGAAGCCATGGCGCTGGAAGCCAACCGAATCAGGCCCGGTGTGGCGGCATTTCAAGACACCCTGGGCTGGGTTTATTTTAAACTCGGACGCTACACCGAGGCCAAAGAATGGATCGGCAAAGCAGTTTCGTCAAGCGAGGAGCCCAGCGGGGTTATTTTGGAACACTTTGGGGATGTTTTATATAAACTCAACCGGGTTGATGAAGCTGTGATTTACTGGAAAAAAGCCAAAGAAGCGGGCGAGGCATCAGACCTTCTTCCTCAAAAAATAATCGACCGAAAACTTCATGAGTAAACGAGCTATTCTCTACGCCTTTTTCCTGATGGCCATTACTGCAAGTTTTTTTTCCTGCAGGCCGCGCCGGGATGTAATTCCCACCGTGGATGACCTTATGAGGTCTCCCGGGCGTGCCATCAGGGTCGTTCATAGTCACCATGCAGATTTCAACACCTTTTCGGCCAGGTTTAGCGGAAATGCTTCCTGGGCAGGCAACCAGCACAATGTAAGCGGCACCATCCGGATTCAAAAAGACAAAGCTATTTGGATTTCGATTGCGCCCATTCTTGGCATTGAGGTTTCGCGCATCCTGATTACCCCTGACTCGGTGAAATTTCTGAACCGCCTTGAAGCTTCCTATTACGTGGGCGATATCAATTCCCTGCAGGCAATCATAGGCGCGGGACTCGATTATTTTATGTTGCAGGACATTTTTATGGGAAACGATTTCAAACATTTTAACACAGATAATTTCAAGATTGCCAACGACAGGGAAATGATTTTGCTGCGCACTGATAACAGGCAAAAGAATAATAGCCAGACAGACTTTCGCCTTGAACAGAGTTTATGGGTCGATCCGGCCGATTTTCGAATTCGCCGTTCAGAAATAAGCTTACCTGCCAATCAGCAAAAGATTACCCTGAGCTACACCCAATTTCTGCCTATCGACAACCAATTGCTTCCATCGGAGATGAACATGTCGTTAAGTGAGCCTGGCAACTATGCAGCCTTTTCCCTGAGGTTCAGCAGGATTACCCTGAACACCCCTCTGGAATTTTCCTTTAGTGTCCCGTCCAGATTCCAACAAATCGAACTCTAACAATACATGAGGTGCCAGGGCAAATACCTTTTCCAGAATATCGGTTGGCCTTTGGTATTCCTTATGGTATTTTTTGCCAACACCCCCATGCTCGAAGCCCAAAATCAAAGCCGGGAGGCGCTGGAGCGAAACAGACGGGAAATTGAAGGAGAAATACGGCTGATAAACCAGATGCTTCAGGAAACCCGAAGTACTGCCGAAGTTAGCCTGAGCCATTTGGTAATGCTCAACACCCGGATTAACCGCAGGGAGCGCCTTTTGGTTGCACTTGGCAGGGAAATGGAGGCCATTGAGCAGCAAATCGCCGAGCAAAGCAGAGCGGTGGCCGAGCTGACCGCGAGGCTTAACAGCATTCGCGATTCGTATGCAAAAATGATCCGGTATGCCTACCTAAACCGCAGCAGCTATCAGCGGATAGCCTTTCTTTTTTCGGCTGAGAGCTTCAACCAGGCTTTTCTTCGGCTCAGATATATGCGGGAATACGCAAGGCACAGGCAGCTGCAAGCCCAAAGGATTATTAGCACCCAGGAAAAACTCAAAGGCGAGATCGAAATTCTGGAACAACGTAAGAGCGAACAGCAAATCTTGATGGCCGAACATCAACGGGCGGTCTCGGAACTAAACAGGGAGAAATCGGAACAAGACCGCACCGTAAGAAACCTGCGCCGCAGGGAGCGGGACCTTACCCAAAGGCTTCGCAGGCAGGAAAGGGCTCGGCAGGAACTGCAAAGAAGCATTGAACGAATCATAGCCGAAGAGCGCCGACGCTCCCAGGAACAGGCGAGGGCTGAAGGAAGAAGGGTTGTTCCTGGAACCTTTGCCCTTTCGCCTGAAGAACAGATCATTTCCGACAATTTTGCCGGCAATAGAGGCAGGTTGCCCTGGCCGGTAGAGCGGGGTGTGATTTCCGGTACATTTGGTGTGCATGCACACCCGGTATTGAGAAACATCCAGATTGTAAATAACGGTATTGATATTTCTACTGTACCGGGAGCAAGGGCAAGGGCAGTATTCGACGGAACCGTGTCGCGGGTGGTGCTGGTTCCGGGATCATTTTATGCTGTTATAATCCGACATGGTGACTTTCTTACGGTTTATTCGAATATCAGCCAGGTAAATGTAAGCAATGGCGACAGGGTAACCATCAGACAGGAAATAGGAACCGTTGCAACTGATACCGGCGATGGAAGAACCATGATCCATTTCGAAATATGGCAGGGAAACCAAAAACTGGACCCGGCAATTTGGCTTGCCACACAGAGATAATTCAGTTGCGGGGTTCAAACCTGGCGTCTTTTTTATAATTTTGCACTTTCACAAAAATTCTTACCCAATGGAAACTTTGTTTTTTGTTGCAATGATAGGGGTTACGGAAATAATCATCATAGCCTTGATAGCCCTTTTGTTTTTTGGTGGCCGCAAAATTCCAGAACTGATGCGCGGACTGGGCAAAGGTCTCAAGGAGTTTAAGGATGCCCAAAAAGATGAAGCTGGTAATAAAGAAGAAAAACCAGTAGAATAAAGCCTAACGGAATATCTTTGGCTTCTTCCTTTCTCCAGATTTCTTCATCGAAACAGTGTGGTCGGATAACATGGGCAATGCGACATGTTATAACGCTCATATCTAATCATTGATTTCGACAGAAATACGCATGCGGTTTTCAGCATTGTTTTTGGACAAACATCATGCTCGTTATGTAATTTTGAACCCCCTCCATGATTAAATATTTTCTTCTTTTTGTTGGCGCCCTGCTATTGAATTCTATAAGCAGCCGTGGACAGCAGGCAACAAGGCCACCGGCCGCCCAACCCGACACAGCATCCGTTTATGTAATTGCCCCCGACGACCCGATCTCTGCCATGTTAGACAGCCTGGCCACACTGAAAATTTTTCAGAACATAGAAATGCGTCACGGCGGCCAGGAAAATCAACGCGAATTTCCGGCTGACTTCGTTCCGGTTTTTTCCGATTCGATTATTGCAGCCCGCATTCAAAAAATGGATGACCGTTCGCCGATTGAATTTACCTACAATGCAGCCGTAAGGGCATTTATTGAGCTTTATGCCAATCGGCGTCGCGCCCAGACCGAACGTATGCTTGGACTGGCACAACTGTATTTTCCATTGTTTGAAGAACAGCTCGATCGCCACAGTCTTCCTCTTGAACTTAAGTACCTGGCTGTTGTTGAGTCTGCGTTAAACCCTACCGCCCGTTCGCGGGTTGGAGCTACCGGAATCTGGCAGTTTATGTATCATACTGGCCGGATGTATGGCTTAAGGGTAACCAGCTACGTGGATGACCGAAAAGACGTTATTCGCGCCACCATAGCCGCAGCCGAATACCTCAGAGACCTCCACCGGATTTATAACGACTGGTCGCTTGCTCTGGCGGCCTACAATGCCGGGCCAGGTAACGTAAACAGGGCCATAAGAAGAGCCGGCGGTGTACGCGATTTCTGGAAAATAAGCCCGTTCCTGCCGCGCGAAACCCGTAATTATGTTCCGGCATTCATGGCCGTAGCCTATGTGATGGAGCACGCTCGCGAACACAACCTGTTTGCTGTTCCTCCCATATATTCCTTCCTCGATGTGGACACCTTCCAGGTGCGTCAGCAATTGAGCCTGAGAACGGTAAGCGATAAACTCGACATTCCCCTGGATAATTTAAGGCACCTGAATCCTGCATTCCGGTTGAATATCATACCACGCAACCAGCAGGACCCTTATGTGCTGCACCTGCCAAGGGAATATTCTTCACTTTTTATGGCCAACGAAGAGTTGATTTACAACTTCAGATCGCCCGAAGACATCCGTCAGGCCGAACTTGCTGCCCGAATGGAAGAGACTACGGTTCACGTGGTACGTTCAGGTGACGTTTTAGGCAGCATTGCCCGTCGTTATGGAACATCGGTTGGCGAAATACAGCGGTTGAATAATTTGCGCGGTACGGTAATCAGGCCGGGGCAAAGACTCATCGTTCGAGCACCGGCAAACAGGCCAGTTACTGCCGCAGCCAGGCCAAACGTACATGTGGTTCGCAGCGGCGAAACCCTTGGGGCCATTGCCAGCAGATATCAAATTTCTGTAGCCAACCTCATGTCGTGGAACAATTTAGAAAGCAGCCTGATTCAGGTCGGGCAGCAACTGATTGTGCGCCCACCTGCCAGCCAACCTGGCACCAACTAAAACACATTTTTTGAAAGGGGATGACCCAATATACCGTGCTGTTTTTGGCAAAATTTTTGTTCGAATTAAAAACCCTGGAAAATCCCTGAATATCTAAAAAATTAACTGCCATGAAAACCCTGCTTTTCCTTTTACTTGTTGTTCTGATCGGTTCGTGCAGAGTGGAGCGCCCAACCAAGCCTTCGGCAACAGGCCGGGCCGGCGAATTGCTGGTGGTGATGAGTCAGAAACATTATGAAGGTCTGGCAGGATTTGCTGCCCGCGAAACCTTTTCATCAAACGTACCCATGCTGCTGGCTCCCGAACCCATGTTCGATGTGATACACATTCCCGAGGACAACTTTGTGGAATTGTTCCAGACCCACCGCCATATTTTTATTGCCAGTATTGGAGAAGAACATCAACGGGCTGCTATTGGCATTACCGAGAATGTATGGTCTCAGCCACAAATGGTCATTCGCGTTTCGGCTCCGAACGATTCTGTTTTTCGCGAAGTGCTTTTGGCCAATGCCGAGTCCTTCTCCGATCACTTTTTATCGGCAGAACGTACAAGGGTAGTCAATGCAAACAATACCATTCCCAACCGCGAGGCACGACAAATGGTGAAAGAAATGTTCGGGTTCGATATGGCCATCCCCGAAGGATTTATTATTGCTGTGCGCGGCGATAATTTCATGTGGGTGCGCCGGACAGGCGTGCGCGAGGACCTTGAATTGGGTGTGCTCATTGCCTCGCTGCCCTACCGCGACCCCAATGTGGACTTTGCCCACAGCACCATCCAGGCCCGACGCGATTCTTTAACCCGAAGGTTCATTCCGGGGGAACTTCCGGGGTCATTCATGACCACTTACCCGGAACTGCCACCACAGTTCAGAGAAGTAAATTTCAACGGGCACTATGCCATAGAGGCCCGAAGCCTGTGGCGGGTGGAGAATGATTTTATGGGTGGGCCTTTTGTAAATTATACTTTGGTGCAACCCCACAACAACCGCCTGCTGATCCTCGACGGATTTGTGTATGCCCCCGGGGAGCCCAAGAGGGACTTCATGAGGCAGGTCGAGGCCCTTATTTACAGCATTCGCTTCCCCGAACAGCAAGAAACGCAGCCAGTGGCGCAATAACAAACCCTGACCCATTGGGCAATGTCAGCGAACGGCCCAAAATGAAAAACCTCCTGAAGCAAATACTTTCAGGAGGTTTTTTTGTGACTCCGGAGGGACTCGAACCCCCAACCAACAGAACCGGAATCTGTCATTCTATCCATTGAACTACGGAGCCGGCAATTTTGGTGCAAATGTAATCAATATCCCTAAAAATATTTTGCGTTTTTGAAACGAACTAAAAACTACACAAAACTCATGGTTTTACCATTAATAACAAAAAAAACGAACAAAGAGTACCATGAAGCCTCGAGATTCAATAGATAGCCATTTAATTTTTGTGAACATTGTGTAATTCCTCCGTGTTCTTTGTGTTTTACAATTTCATGTTTTTTCCTTCATTTTTTGTATCCGGCTTACCTGTTTTTTTGAGCGATTTTTTATGGATTTTTAGAAGTTAAATTCCAGAAAATACTACCTTTGCTTTAATTCATACCAGGGGTGCCTTAAATTGCAGGCTGAGATCAAACCCGTTGAACCTGGGCAGGTAATGCTGCCAAGGGAAAGCCGAAACAATCCGCAGCAACAGAAGGACACGCCTGCAAGATTAAACATTTAAAAATGTTGAAAATGCGTGTATTTGTAAACGACGAACTGCGTGAAGCGCCCTTATGCGCTACCGTTTCCGGGCTGCTATCTTCGCTGGGCATGGAAGCGCTTCAGGGCATGGCAGTGGCCATCAACAACCGGGTAGTTCCCAGATCGGGCTGGAATAATCCTTTGCTAAAAGAGAATGACAAGGTGTTGCTAATCCGTGCAACCAAGGGAGGGTAAGGAGGGTAATATGAAAAACGAAATTTTAGACAACATCACCAAGGGCTCCTTCCCTAACTCAAAAAAAATCCATGTCACGGGAGAGTTGCACGACATCATGGTAGCCATGCGCGAAATTGAGATGTCGGACACCATTCACACTGATGGCACCCGAGAAAAAAACCAACCGGTAACGGTTTATGATACCTCCGGCCCATACACCGACACGGGTTATCATGTTGACCTTCGTAAAGGAGTACCTGAAATACGCAAACAATGGATTCTGGGGCGTGGCGATGTGGAGCCGCTGGAAGGTCTCAGCTCGGACTACGGTCGCCAGCGCCTGGCAGATAATGCGTTGAGGGATATCCGCTTCCCCCACTCCAACACCAAACCATTAAGGGCCAAATCCGGAAGGGTGCCAACACAGTATTTTTATGCAAAGCAAGGAATCATCACTCCTGAAATGGAGTATGTGGCCATACGCGAAAACTGTCGCATTGACAAATACCGCCATAAAGAAATTCAACACCCTGGCGAAGCCTTCGGAGCCAGGATTCCATTATCGCATATTACGCCTGAGTTTGTGCGCGAGGAGGTAGCAGCAGGAAGGGCAATCATTCCGGCCAACATCAACCACCCGGAGTCGGAGCCAATGATCATAGGACGCAACTTTCTGGTGAAGATCAATGCCAACTTAGGCAATTCACCCACTACATCAGGAATCGAAGAGGAGGTTGAAAAGGCTGTGTGGGCATTTCGCTGGGGAGCCGATACCATCATGGACCTCTCTACCGGAAAAAACATTCACGAAACCCGCGAATGGATTATCCGCAACTCACCCGTTCCGGTTGGGTCGGTGCCTCTTTATCAGGCTCTGGAAAAAGTGGGTGGGGTGGCCGAAGACCTCACCTGGGAAATCTACAAGGACACCCTTATTGAGCAATGCGAGCAGGGGGTTGATTATTTTACCATCCATGCCGGCTTGCTCCTGCGGCACGTCCCGCTTACGATAAACCGTCGCACAGGAATTGTTTCAAGAGGCGGTTCGATCATGGCTAAGTGGTGCCTTGCTCATCATAAAGAGAATTTCCTTTATACACACTTCGAAGAAATCTGTGAGATACTTGCCCGGTACGATGCGGGCATTTCGCTGGGCGACGGACTCAGACCGGGCTCCATTGCCGATGCCAACGACAGGGCGCAGTTAGGCGAACTGAAAATAGCCGGCGAGTTGGCAGAAATAGCCCGAAAGCATTTCGTGCAAATCATGATTGAAGGCCCCGGCCATGTCCCCATGCAAATGATAAAGGAAAACATGGATTTGCAACTCAAATACTGCGGCGAAGCGCCTTTTTACACGCTTGGGCCATTAGTGTCGGACATTGCACCGGGTTACGACCACGTCACCTCCGCCATTGGCGGAAGCATGATAGCCTGGTATGGAACTTCAATGCTGTGCTATGTAACACAAAAGGAGCACCTGGGTCTGCCCGACAAGAATGATGTGCGCGAAGGGGTTATCACTTTCAAACTGGCTGCTCACGCCGCCGATTTGGCCAAAGGTTTTCCCGGCGCCCAGATTCGCGACAACGCCATGAGCAAAGCACGATTCGAGTTTCGTTGGAAAGACCAGTTTGCACTGGCTCTGGACCCCGAGAAGGCAATGAGTTTTCACGATTCCACCCTGCCCGACGAAGGTTATAAATCGGCCCACTTCTGCTCCATGTGCGGAGAGCATTTCTGCGCCATGCGAACCTCGCACCAGGTGAAAGCCCTGGCCGCAAAACTTGAAGGAAAAGCAAATGAATTCAGGCTAGCAGGCAAAGAAATGTATCTGAAATCATAAAACCCTTGCGCCATGATACTCATAACCTGGCCCGAAAATCTAAAAGGCGAACATGAGTTCCTGAACCTGCTTTTTGAGGAAGGTCTTAAAATACTTCATGTGCGCAAGCCCGGCATTTCGGGCAAAGACCTTCGTGCATTCCTGCAAGGTATCAGGTATGAGTATCATGGACGCATCATGTTGCACCAGGGATTCGACCTGATGCAGGAATTTTTTTGCAGGGGCATACATTTTTCAGGGCAAAGCAAGAGACAGTACAAAAAATACTTAAACATCGCGGGGTTTAAGAGCTGGCCTGTGCATGGCATCGAAGAGATTGCCGGCGTGCCCGATGGAATGGACTATATCATGCTAAGTCCCGTATTTCCAAGTATTTCCAAGGACGACTATCAGAATTACTGGGAACCCGGAGAGCCTGAACGACACCTAAAGGAAAACAAAAGACCCATGTTTAAATACATTGCCCTTGGGGGAATTGATGCAAATACGGCCCCAAAGGCTCTTGAATTGGGCTTCGACGACTTTGCAGTGTTGGGTGCATTATGGGTGCCATTTATATGCGGTCGGAACTCCGGTGAACTTTTGCAACTCTTTCGCAAACTCGATGCTTTTTCAAAAAGATAAGTTCGCTTTAGCAAAAGGAAATGAAAAGCCCTGACCATCTGTTGGCAAAATAAACGCGATTTCAAAATTTTAATTCGATATGCCAAATCCCCTTCAAAACAGACCTGTTGTGATTACCATAGCGGGATTCGACCCTTCGGGAGGGGCTGGCATACTTGCCGATATTAAAACTTTTGAGGCGCTGGGGGTTAATGGTCTGGCAGCCGCTACTTCGAACACCTTCCAGACCGATTCGGAGTTTTTTGGGGTTGATTGGATCGGGCAAAAGAAACTGTATTACCAGATTGAAACCCTTTTTGCTAAATATCGCCCCAGCCATGCCAAGATTGGGCTAATCAAAGATTTTAAAAGCATGGAGCGCCTGGTGAGATTTCTGAAAAAACTCAATCCGGCTGTACAAATAGTATGGGACCCAATCATCAAGAGCTCTTCGGGGTTTAGCTTTCATAAAGAGCAACAAAACCTCCCAATAATGCTTTTAAGGCAATTGTCGCTGATTACGCCAAACTGGGCTGAAGCCATGTCTCTCTGGCCTGGAGGCCTATCGCAAATAATGGACGTGAGCGAACTCTGCCCGGTTTTAATCAAAGGAGGCCATAGACCTGACCATCCCGGCAGCGACCTGCTGATGGACAAGCGGATAACTACCGAATTGCCGGGCAAGCCTTTCGGGGGCAGGACAAAGCACGGCACCGGCTGTGTGTTATCGGCAGCGATAATCGCACACCTTGCCAGAGGCAACCATCTGGAAGAGGCCTGCCTAAAAGCAAAAAGTTATACCGAACAATTCATCCTGAGCAACAACTTTAATCTGGGTTACCATTACCGAAATGAACAAGCAAATTGAAAAGCTTCAATATATAACCGGCCGGCATCCTGATTATGGATATGCTGAGCTTGCCGGGTTAGCCTTTATGAACGGTTGCAGGTGGGTACAACTGCGCATGAAAGGGCATTCTGCTGAAGAAATCGAAACCGAAGCTCGTAAGGCCATGATGGCAGCCTCCAGGCACGACGGCATCCTGATCATCAACGACCATCCGGAAATAGCCCGTGCAACCGGCGCCCACGGGGTGCATTTAGGCCTCGACGATATGCGGCCGGCGAAAGCCAGGCAGATTCTGGGCGATGGCTCCATTATCGGAGGCACAGCCAACATATTGCAAGATATACTAAGGCTGGTTGACGAAAAGGTGGATTATATCGGATTGGGCCCTTTCAGATTCACATCGTCAAAAAAAAACCTCAGCCCCATTCTCGGCCTGGAGGCTTATATCGAAATTATTCAACAACTCAAAGAGTTGCAAATCCAAACTCCGATACTTGCCATTGGCGGAATAAACCTCGGCGACATTGACCAATTGCTGTCAGTGGGGCTGCATGGAATAGCCGTGTCGGGAGCGGTTTCAGGTAACGATCATTTTGCTGAAAGCATCAGGCGGTTTGTTGAAAAAACCAATTAAAAAAACAAGATAAATCATTTCAAATGAATACTACCATGAAGCCTTTGATTATCGCTGGGAAAGAGTTCCAATCGCGCTTGTTTATCGGAACTGGCAAGTTCAGTTCGAACCGGGTTATGGAGGAGGCTGTATTGGCATCGGGCACCGAGCTGGTAACTGTTGCCCTACGAAGGGTTGACCTTGACGCATCGGGCGACGATCTGACAAGCTACCTAAAGCATCCGCGAATTAACCTGTTGCCAAACACTTCGGGTGTGCGCAACGCCGAAGAGGCTGTATTTGCCTGCATGCTGGCGCGCGAAGCCCTTGGCACAAATTGGGTGAAATTAGAGATACATCCCGACCCGAAATACCTTTTGCCAGATGGGGAGGAAACCCTGAAGGCCACAGCCATACTGGCCAAAGAAGGCTTTGTGGTGCTTCCATATATCCATGCCGACCCTGTTTTGTGCAAGAAGCTTGAGGATGCCGGGGCAGCCGCCGTGATGCCCCTGGGCTCGCCTATCGGGTCGAACCAGGGCCTGCAAACCCGCGATTTTTTGCGCATCATCATCGAGCAAACCAAGGTGCCGGTAATTGTTGATGCAGGGCTGGGGGCTCCTTCGCATGCTGCCGAGGCCTTAGAACTGGGAGCCGATGCAGTGCTCGTAAATACAGCAATAGCCGTATCGCCCAATCCGGCCGTAATGTCCTTGGCCTTCAAACTGGCAGTGGAAGCCGGACGTTTGGCTTTTGATGCCCGATTGGCCCCAAGAGGCAGGCACGGCGAAGCCACAAGCCCGCTTACGGCATTTTTAAGCAATCTCTAACATCAAAATGGCTGATTACACCTTTGCCCTCATTGCGAAAACCTTTGCGGCCTCTGCGTTTAAAAAATTCTAAACCACAAAGAACACTAAGAAGACACTGTGAACACAAAGAAGTGAAAATGAACCGAGCGCGAGAATGACTTTCACAAACAGAAAAATTGCTCCTTCTCCAAAAATAATCAGAAATCCGCATGGAAACATTTTATGATGTGCACCAGCAGCATCTTTGGGAAGAGTCAAGGGCTTCGATAATGGCCAAGACTGGTAAGGATGTGGAGGCTGCAATAGCCACGACCCGCCGCAACCTCGAAGATTTCAAGGCTTTGGTGTCGCCGGCAGCCGAAAGGTACCTCGAAGAAATGGCCCGGCTCAGTCAACAACTTACCCAAAAAAGGTTTGGTAAAACCATGCAGTTTTACGTGCCACTCTACCTTTCGAATGAGTGTACCAACCAATGCGTGTATTGCGGTTTCAACAGCAACAACCGTGTGGATCGAGTTTCGCTCACCCGCGATCAGATCATGGAAGAGGTAATTGCCATTAAGGAACTTGGCTTTGAGCATATTCTGCTGGTAACCGGCGAGCACCCGAAAAACTGCGGATTCCGGTACCTGAAGGAAGTCATCAGACTTATCAGGCCGCATTTTCACTGTATTTCGGCCGAAGTGGCTCCAATGAGCGCCGAAGAATACCGCTCCCTGATAGCGGAAGGCCTACATGCTGTTTATATTTACCAAGAAACCTACAATCAGTCCAGGTATCCCGTATATCATCCGGGGGGTAAAAAGGCCGATTTCAGATACCGACTGGAGACCCCCGACAGGCTGGGCATGGCAGGAATATATAAAACCGGGCTGGGATGCTTGCTGGGACTTGAAGACTGGCGCACCGAAGGTTTTTTTGCCGCATTGCACATCAGGTATCTTGAAAAAAAGTATTGGAAGTCCAAATACAGTATATCCTTCCCAAGGTTAAGGCCTTTTCCGGGCGGTTTTGCACCCAATAACCCAGCAAGCGACCGGAACCTGTTGCAACTCATCCTTGCGTTCAGAATTTTCGACGAAGAGTTGGAATTGTCGCTTTCAACGCGCGAAACTCCGGTTTTCCGCGATAATGTTTTCAGTCTGGGCATCACCCTGATGAGCGCCGGGTCGAAAACCGTACCCGGAGGTTATGCGAGGAAGATTAGCGAACTGGAACAGTTTGCGGTGATTGACAACCGACCGGCTCATACTGTAAGAGCGGTTATCGAAGAGCAAGGCTACGAAGTAGTCTGGAAGGACTGGGACCAATCGCTGCAATATAATTCTCAAAACCATACTCAATGACCTGGGTAAGAAGCGTTTCAGTTGGGGAGCGTTATTGAACGAAGGCTATTCTATCAAACTATTTTGGTTGATTTCTAAGCTGGTAAATTGAGCCATTTGTTCTTCAGGTGCATTTCAAAATGCAGCATTAGCGGCCGGACATTTGGGAAATACCCACTACGGTTTCTTTCCAATATCGTATTTATTCAAGATTTTATTAGGTATTTAAAGGGCAATATAGATATCTTTGCAGTTGCGATTGTTAACAATGCATATAACAAACTAATAATTAACACAATAAGCCTTTCTTGGCTGTTAATAAAATGAATTTTGGAGGAACTATCTATGGAA
>DATIKH010000031.1:0-1684 GCA_035477775.1 Bacteroidales bacterium
TGCTTCGTTCTTTTTATTCATTTTGGACTCTATGCCCAGGAAAACGGGAAAATTGAGTTTGAGAGAAGGGTATCAAAAGATCAATTTCCGGCACAAATCATCAAGGAACTTTCAACCTACCTCGACGCTGCGCGGAGGGTACGGTTTTTTCAGGAATTTGACGGAACCCGGTATTCCTGGGAAGTAAAAATGGTTTACAACCGAAAGGTATTCAGCATTGAATACAGCGACGATTTGTCGTTGCTCGATATCGAAGTGCTGGAGAACTGGCGTTGGGTAAAACCTTCTATCAAAGATCCTCTCGCTGATTATTTTGAAAAGCATTATGAGCGGCACAGAATCAGAAGGGTGCAATTGCAGTTCCTTCCTCAGCCCGGACAGACAAATGAGAAATTTATCGCCTCCATATTACAAGATGAGCTGCCACAGGCGCAATCATACGAGTTGGAAGCCGAAGTGAAAGGAATTGAAAATAAAGAGTTTGGGTTTTATGAATTCCTGTTTGATCATAAGTTTCAACTGATAGAAAAACGTAAAATAATTCCGATATCCGATGTCAATTTGCATTTTTAGAAGAGGTCTGCTGTTTTTATTTGCCAGCCTATCCCTCTTATCAAGCCCTGTATTTTCTGGTTCGCCTCTTGAGGTGATGGTAGAGCCGGCTTATTCGGTTACCTGGCGTGCCAGCGACCGATGGAGTTTTACCAGCCAGTTGAAAATGCGTCAGTTGGTTGGGGGAAACGAGTTGAGCGGGTTCGAAGCCACCGAAACCGACCGTTTTGAGTTTCAGATTTTTGGAAACTATACGATTATGGGCTCCAGAAGGATTGGACTTGGATATGTTTACCGCCTTCTAAGTCCTTTCGAGGACGACCCGGAGAACTATCACCGGATTGTTCAACAATACGCTACCACTTACAATATCGAAAATTCGAGGCTTGCCCTACGCTTGCGCTCTGAACAGCGGTTTCGCGGAGATGAGTTTAGCCAAAGATTCCGAATCCGTGCAGGAGCCGAAATTCCTTTAAAAGGAGTGCGCCTGGAAGTGTGGGACCCCTATCTGTTGTTTCAAAATGAACTCCTGTTCGAAACAGGGGGCGGCGAATCGGCATGGGATAATCGGGTAGATGGCGGTATTGGCTGGTTGCTCCCAAACAGGATGAGATTCCAGGTTCAATTACAGCACCGGTTTGAGGAATTTAACCTCGATTCGAAAAGTCATACCATAAAGGTCATGACCACATTTTTAATGAGCTTCTGATTTCCTGACTTTCTGCTTTCCTGATTTCAAGCCTCAAGTCTAAGTTTAGAGGTCATTCCGAAAAATTATGTTACCCAAACCTGGGTAAGTGCATTTGTATTGGTATCGTATAATACAAAACCGCTTTTCTTCTTGTTTCCTGTTATGGGTGGGCAGAAAACAACTTGCCTGCGATTGCTTAATGTCAGGTTTCCTGAAAAAAAATCATCGTTCCAAACAAGTCGTCCGGCAATGGATGCTCCCCACGGATGGGTATGTCCGACAAATGAATAAGTTACATTGCTTTGCTCCATAAAATCGAAATGATTTCTCAACGCATGTGTGTTTTGTGCCATCCAACTGGTAATTCCGCAGATATCAGGTTGTACAAAATGCGAAAACATCAGCCCTTTCCTGGCAGGTCTTAACACCTCGAATTCGGGC
>DATIKH010000032.1:0-17103 GCA_035477775.1 Bacteroidales bacterium
CAAACAGCCTGCTCGGTAGGTGGGTTGGTTACCATTGATTTTGAAAACCCGAAAAAACCCATCGTCAAAAAGGTGAATTTCGATTTTACAAAATCCGGATATGCACTGGTCATAACCGATACCGGAGGCAGCCATGCCAACCTGAATGATGAATACGCGTCGCTTCCTCGCGAAATGAAATCGGTTGCCGCAGGGTTAGGAGCCACAGTGCTACGTCAGGTTTCGATGGAAAAGATGCTGGAAGCCATCCCCACATTGCGCGAAAAGGTTGGCGACAGGGCAATTTTAAGGTCTATCCACTTTCAGGGCGATAATGCCCGGGTGGTGCGGCAGGTAGAAGCATTAGAGCAAAACAACTTCGCGGCATTCCTGAAAATGGTAACCGAGTCGGGTTTCAGTTCCTATATGTATAACCAGAATATTTACCCAATTATTGATGTTTTCCACCAGGGAGTAGCCCTGGCATTGGCGTTGAGCCACTTAGTATTAGACGGAGAAGGCGCATGGCGCGTGCATGGCGGCGGGTTTGCCGGAACCATTCAGGCTTTCGTGCCGCAACACCTTCTGGAGAAATATGTTGAAACCCTCGAACCTGTGTTTGGTAAAGGAGCCTGCCACATCTTGTTTATCAGAAACCTGGGAGCGGTAAAGTTGTTTTAGCCTAAAACAATTTAGATTTATTTTTGAACCAGTTTAATAGATAATGTAATTTTGGCCTATTACTGAATTCCTTTTAAGATGAAAAATTACGAAATCTTAGATGAAAAACGATTTGCCTCTGTGGTTGATGGTAAGCCTACAGCCTTATATACCCTTCGCAACAAAAACGGCCTCGTGGCTCAGATTACCAATTTTGGTGCAACCATTGTGAGCCTCTTTGTACCTGACCGCAACGGCCTGTTTGCCGATATTGTACATGGTCTCGACAGCATTGAAGATTATGTGAAACATAATGGCCCATATATGGGTTCTATCTGCGGTCGCAGCGCAAACCGGATTGCTGGCGGTATGTTTTCACTTGATGGGAAAGAATACCAGCTTGCTGTAAACAATGGTCCAAACCACCTGCATGGAGGAATCAAGGGATTCGACAAAGTTGTGTGGGATGTAAAATCTGCTTCCCAAAACCAAGTGGTATTTTCTTACTTTTCGCCAGACGGCGAGGAAGGGTATCCCGGCGACCTCAAAGTTCAGGTATCTTACACACTGAACGATGCCAATGAACTGATTCTTGACTATGAGGCCACTACAAGCGAGCCAACCCTGATAAACCTGGCGAGCCACTCCTACTTCAATCTGGCAGGCGACGGCTCAGGAAAGGTTTATGATCAACTGCTCTTGATCAATGCTGACTTTTTCACTCCTGTTGACGAAACATCCATACCCACCGGAGAAATACGCACTGTAAAGGGCACACCTATGGACTATACAAGTATGAAAAACATTGGAAGGGATATTTTTGCCGATGACCTGCAGTTGAAATACGGCACAGGCTACGACCACAACTGGGTGCTCCGCAAGGGATTGGGAGAATTAGGGCTTGCAGCCATAGCCCATGATCCTGTTTCGGGTCGAACCATGAAAATATATACTACCCAACCCGGGGTGCAGTTCTACTCATCAAACTGGACAGAAAACCAAAAAGGGAAGAAAGGCAGGATTTACAATAAACGTGAAGCCTTCTGCCTGGAAACCCAGCACTTCCCAGATGCTGCCAATCATAAGCACTTCCCTTCAACATCACTTAAACCCGGTGAATTATACATCCAAAAAAGCATCCATAAATTCAGTACTGATTTAGTTTAACCTCAAATTCTTAATCGCATGAATAATCAACAGAACAAGTATTTGTTTCCCCTTGTGGTGATGGCCGCGCTATTTTTCCTGTTCGGTTTTATTACCACCATGAACAATTCCACAATCAACTTCCTGACCCAGGCTTTCGGGCTTGATGATGTGCAAAGTCAGTTGCCCAACACTTTCTTTTTCGGCGCATATATTTTGTCGGTTCCAGTGGGCATCATGCTTACCAAGATTGGTTATAAAAACGGCATTCTCGTAGGCCTTGCACTCATCGTGGCAGGCTTCTTTGCCTCGGTGCCAGCCATATCGGGCGGTTATTACGGATTTCTAAGCGCTGTCTCAATTTTTGCCATTGGAGTAGTGGTACTTCAAGTTGCTGCCGCCCCTTATGTGAACGCTCTGGGCGATCCCAAAACCGCTGCCAGCAGGCTTACCCTTACCAATGCACTGAACTCCGTTGCAACTACCATCGCACCGGTTTTTGTTTCAATACTTTTGGTTACACCCGCTCTGGCCGAAGGTGAAACACTACCCTATAATGAAATCAGGCAAATCGTATCAACCCCCTACTTTGCCATTGGTGCAATCACCTTGGTAATATTGCTCATCATGTTTTTCCTGAAATTACCCGAAATCAAATCCGAAGAGCAGGTGGGAGCTTCCACCAAGGCATACAAGTCGAGTGCCTATAAGTACCCCCATGTTTGGTTGGGTTCTTTGGCCATTTTCTTTTACCTTGGAATCGAAATCGGCATTCCCAGCTTCTTCCCCGATTATTTAAAAAGCCTCGGCATAGAAGGAATTAACTCAGTTGACATGCTTCCATTCTACTGGGGAGGCTTAATGGTAGGCAGGCTCGTTGGAATCTTCATACTAAGAAAATTCAAACCAGCCTTGATTCTTACCATTTGCGCCATTGGAGGCGCCTCGCTGCTTGGTGCATCCTTCTTATTGTCCGGAACATTACCCCATCTGGCTATGTGGTTGTTCCTGGCCACCGGCTTGTTCCACTCCATCATGTGGCCGGTTATTTTTAACCTTTCACTCGAAGACTTGGGTCCGAACGCCAAAGTTGCCTCAGGCATTATAGCCACCTCGGTAATTGGCGCTGCAATCCTAATGCCCATCATGGGGAGCATCCAGAAAATTTCGGGCTCGGTAATCATTGCCGTAAGTGCCCTGTTTATTTACTATGCTTATATGGTGTTCTTCGCAACAAAAGGCTCCAAAATAAGAACGTAAAGGAATAAACTTCTGAATGCATAAATGGCCCCTTGGTTTTCCATTGGGCCATTTTTTTGATGTCTGAAGGTTTAGTTAAAAAAAATAAAAATCGATTTATTGTTCCTTGCTTTAGCAATTGCTAACAACCAAAAAATGATATCTTTACAGCTATCCAAAACTTTAAATTCCGAAAACAATGAAAAAAAGAATTTTGTGTTTAACGGGTTTACTGTTCATTGTGGTGTTTGCAGTCTCGTGCAGGCGCCAAGCCCGGATTGATTACCCCGTTACAGCTACCGTAGATGTGGTGGATACCTATTTTGGAGTAGAAGTGCCGGATCCGTTTCGTTGGCTCGAGGATCACAAATCGCCCGAGGTCCGCGAATGGATTGAGCAACAAAACAGGGTGACTTTCTCCTATCTTGAGCAAATCCCCTTCAGAGAGGATATCCGCAACAGACTCACCGAAATCTGGAATTTTGAGCGCTATACTGCACCTTTCTGGGAAAATGGGCGCTACTTTTTTTATAAAAACGACGGTTTGCAAAACCAGAGCGTACTTTTTGTAAGGGAAGGCCTTGACGGAGATCCCAGGGTACTGCTCGATCCAAACCTAATAGCCGAAGATGGCACTGCTGCACTTGCAGCCATTGGCATTTCGGGCGATGCCCGTTATTTGGCATACAGCATATCACAAGGTGGCTCCGATTGGAATGAGATTTTTGTTCGAAACATCGATACGGGCCAAGATCTGGAAGTGCGCATTCCCTGGGTAAAATTTTCGGGCATTGCCTGGCGGGGCAACGGGTTCTACTACAGCCGCTTCGATGCTCCTGCACCGGGGCAGGAACTCCTTGCAGTGAACGAAAACCACAGGGTGTATTTTCATCAAATGGGTACCCACCAAAGTGCCGACAGGTTGGTGCACAGCAATCCCGCCAACCCCCGGCGAACCTTCAGGGCATTCACCACCGACGACGAACGGTTCTTGTTGATCAGCGAAGCCGAAACCACATTTGGCAATGCTGTACTTTTCAGGGATTATTCAAAGCCAGGGTCCCAACTGGCTTACCTTATCGAAGGATTTGAGTACGACAACCGGGTAATAGATCACATTGACGGAAAGTTTCTTGTGCTTACCAATAACCAGGCACCGATGTACAGATTGGTGCTCATTGATCCTGCAAATGCCGCACCTGAAAACTGGACAGAGGTAATACCCGAAAGCGATTACCTACTCCGCGGAGTCAGTATGATCTACAACAGGCTGTTTGCACACTATTTTGAAAATGTAATGAGCAAGGTTCATATTTACACGTATGAAGGTAGCCGGATTGGCGAGCTGGAACTTCCCGGCATTGGCACTATGGGTGCTTTCAGCGGAAAAAGAGATGAGCCTGTTGCTTTCTTCACTTTCAGCTCCTTTACTTTTCCTACCACCGTGTTTAAATACAACGCAGAATCAAACACCCACGAGGTATATTTCGCCCCGGAAGTGGATTTTGATCCCAATGCCTTCGAAACCAGGCAGGTGTTTTTCCCGAGCAAGGATGGCACGATGATTCCCATGTTTATAACCCATAAAAAGGGTCTGAGAATGAACGGGCGAAACCCCACACTGCTATACGGTTATGGGGGATTCAATATCAGCAGTCCGCCCAGGTTCGATGTTTCAAGGTTTATTCTTTTGGAAAACGGAGGGGTATTTGCTGTAGCCAACATAAGGGGTGGAGGCGAATTTGGCCAGGAATGGTACAAAGCAGGTACGCGGCTCAATAAACAGAATGTGTTCGACGATTTCATTGCTGCAGCAGAATATCTGATTGCCGAAAATTACACAACGCCCCGTCGGCTTGCCATACACGGAGTTTCCAACGGAGGGCTCCTTGTGGGGGCAGTTACCAACCAACGGCCTGATTTGTTTGGGGTGGCTTTCCCCGACGTGGGCGTACTGGATATGCTGCGCTTCCACCTGTTTACCATTGGGTGGGCATGGGTAACAGACTATGGTTCCAGTGAAAACGAAGAGGACTTCCACAACCTGCTTGCATATTCGCCTCTGCACAACATCAGAGATGGGCAAAGGTATCCGGCAGTTTTGGTTACCACTGCCGACCACGACGATCGCGTAGTGCCTGCTCACAGCTTCAAATACATTGCCGAGTTGCAGCGAAGCAAGGCCGGGAGGAACCCTGCTTTAATCAGAATCGAAACCCGTGCCGGACACGGAGCCGGAAAGCCCGTTTCGATGGTTATCGATGAACTTACCGATATGTACTCCTTCATGTTCTACAATATGGGTATAAGCCCCCGATACTAACGCTAAAATGGGAGGCTGTCCAGTTTTTTGGACAGCCTCCCATTAAAATCCCCAAATAAAATAATTTGCGAAAAACTTACTTGATGATGGTCATCTCATCAATCAGGTGACGGGCTCCGGCAAACTTGTCAATAATGAATAAGATATACCGGGCATCAACACTGATGGTTCTTTGAGTCGTGTTCTCAAACATGATATCCCCGCTCATGGCCTCCCAATTGCCATCGAAAGCCAAACCTATCAGGTGGCCGTCACCATTTATTACGGGGCTTCCTGAGTTACCACCGGTAATATCGGTGTTCGAAATGAAGTTTACTACAATATTGCCATTTTCAGCGTAAGGGCCAAAGTTCTTATTTTCATAAAGTTCCCGAAGCTTAGCAGGTACAATAAACTCGTGGTGGTTGGGGTTTTCTTTGGCCATTACACCACTAAGCGTGGTTACATAATGGAAAAACACCGCATCGGCAGCCTGATATCCACTTACTGTTCCGAAGGTAAGTCTCATGGTGCCATTGGCATCGGGATAGAAAAGCACATCGGGGTTCATTTCGCGTAATCCGCGAATGTATAGTCTTTCAGCCCGATCCAGGCGGGTCTGGTATTCCTGGATGCGCCTGTTGTTTGCCATGAAGTGATCCTGTACCGACCTGGCTGCCGTGAAAATCGGATCCTGACGAAGTGTCCTTGCGTTGGGCTTATCAAGAAAACGATTCAAGCGCTCAGGATTGGCGAAAATGCTTCTTCTGAATACATCGGCAGAAAACCTGTTGAAATCATTCCGGTAACGGCGCTCGATGGTTTGAAATATTGCCGGCAGATTTTCACGCGAAATTCTTTTGGCGTATTCCTCAAACATTGCTGCCCAAAGCTGCTGTTCCACTGCTGCATTATAATTTCTGAAAGTACGCTCAACTACACCCCGCAACCTGGTGGACATTTCCTCCCGTTCGGCTTCTTTTGCAGGATCATCAAGTAGCAACAGGAAATCATTGAAAGCGTTGGCCAGGTTAAAGTTCAGTGGGCCGGTGGCCATGGCTTCCATATATATAAAGTTCAAGGAGTTGAAGGCTGTAAGGCCTTGATAAATTTCGCGGTACTCTTCTATCAGGTTTCCGTATTTCGTTTTCCTTTCGGGGTCAGCGTTTGCCCATTCCATGAACCCGCGTTCACGTTCGCGTTTCGATTCGGCAACATTGTTCAGATCCAGTGCGCGTTGCATTCCAATATACTTTTTCCACCAGTTGGAGATGCCCGATTGACGGGTGGCATACTGGATGCGGATCTTCTCGTCGGCAGCCATTGCTGCTTCGATGATGTCGAGCTTACGCCGGCGTATTTCTATACGTGGGGGGTATTGCATTTGCAAGTTGAAGTCGATACCGTAGGAAGTAAGGTACCTCTGTGTGGCACCGGGGTAACCCATAACCATTGCGAAGTCGCCTTCATTTACCCCCTTAATGGAGATGGGCAGATAATGGCGAGGCTTCAACGGAATATTTTCAGGACTGAAGTCGGCCGGTTTTCCATCTGGTCCGGTATAAACCCTGAACAGGGTAAAATCGCCGGTATGGCGTGGCCACATCCAGTTGTCGGTATCTCCGCCAAAAGCTCCTATACTGTTTGGAGGAGCACCCACTAGTCGGACATCTGTAAAAGTCTCGATCACAAAAAGGTGAAATTCGTTTCCGGCAAACATGGGTCTTACAGTAGCCGTGTAGTGAGTTCCAGCCACGGCTGTTCTTTCCAGTTCGGTGCTTTTAGTGCGGATGGCCATGGTGCGCTCGGCTTCTGTCATATCTTCGCGCAACACAGTTTTCATTTGTTCTGTAACATCCTCTACCCTCACCAGGAACCGGGCAACCATACCCGGATTGGGTAGTTCTTCTGCACGGGTCATGGCCCAAAAACCATCGCGCAACAGGTTGCGCTCCAAGGTACTGTGGGCTTGAATGCGACCGGTGGCGCAATGGTGGTTGGTGAGCATCAAGCCTTCGGGCGAAATCATCTCGGCGGTACAACCTCCAATGCTCACAATGGCATGCATCACACTGGGTTCGGTAGTGCTGAAAACTTGTTCGCGGGTAAGATTCAAGCCCATGGCCTGCATACGTTCCATCAAGGCCTGGTCAAGCTGCCAGGGGAGCCACATCCCTTCGTCGGCTAATGTCACCATTGGCGCAAGGAAAAGGGCCATTAGAAAACTTAAAAAATTTTTTCTGATCATGTTTATTAGTGTTTGTTTTTTAAAATTATGAATTGCCGCAAGAGACATTTACACAAAAGTATCTCCTTTTTTCTGACGAATATCATTTAAGTACCGCCTTATTTCCTGTTCATTGTCTTTTCGGCAAATCAGCAGTGCGTCGTCGGATTCGGCCACAATATAATCGTCGAGCCCTTGCATTACAACCAGCTTTTCGTTAGGTACGTTAACGATGCAATTTGTCGAATCGTAGAGCAAAACATTGCTACCCATAATGGCATTGCGGTTACTATCAATGGGTCGCAGTTCGAACAGTGAGCCCCATGTGCCCAGGTCACACCAGCCAAAGTCAGAAGCAATTACGTAAACATTGTCGGCTTTTTCCATGATGGCATAATCGATGGAAATGCTTTTGCAGGCCGAAAACGCTGTGCTTATATACTCAGCCTCCCTGGAGGTGTTGTATTTGCCTTCACATTCGCGAAAAACAAAACTTATTTCGGGTTGGTATTTTTCGAAAGCATCGATAATTGCCTGAGAAGACCAAATAAAAATTCCACTGTTCCACAAAAAATCCCCACTCTTAATAAAAGATTCGGCAAGTTCCAGATTGGGCTTTTCTGTAAAGGTTTTCACCTTTCTGAGATTTTCATCTTCAGCCCATGGCTTGCATTGTTTGAACTGAATGTAGCCGTAGCCCGTATCAGGGCGGCTGGGTTTTATACCCAGGGTAATTAGCCATGGATTGGCGGAAGCTGCATTGATTGCGGCACGAATAATTCGTTCAAATTCTTTTTCTTTCAGAATTACATGATCGGATGGAGCTACTATCAAACAAGCCTTCGGATCCATCGCATGAATTTTCCAGGATGCATATGCAACACAGGGAGCGGTATTTTTGCGGGTTGGTTCGCAGATGATTCTTGTTATGTCAATGTCGGGAATATGTTCCACCACTAGGGGAAGAAACTTTTCATTGGTGATAACAAAGATATTCTCACGCGGAAGAAACTCCAGGAATCTATCATAGGTTTGCCGGATCAAAGACTTTCCCGTGCCCAGGATATCGATAAACTGCTTAGGCCTGTAGCTGCGGCTCATTGGCCAGAACCGTTCACCGATCCCTCCTGCCATTATCACCGCATAATTGTGTAATGCTGGGTGTGCCATAAAGGTGGTTTAAATTTTCGTTAAAAAGTTTATTTACAATTACGTAACTGCTTCCAACTGGTTGGAAACCATTTTTAGTGACTTCTTCTGAATACTAGGGTCATACATTTTAACCACGGCCATCGGGTGGAAAAGGTATGTCCTTTTTTTGTTTAAACAATAACATCTGAACCTTTTTCGGAGCTTATTTTCTTTTCGAAAAAGACGACCGGATTTTGTAATAAAAAGGCTGTTTTCGGGCAATTCCTCCAGAAAAGCACTGTCGTCGGTTATCAAATTGCCATCGAACATCCTCAAAAGCCTTTGCAGTTCGGGACAACCAAGTCCGGAGGCTTTCACCCGAAAGGAGTAAGAGATTATGGCCTCAGTCAGTGAACAGTGGAAACAACCCTTGCCCGCATAATCTCTTAGCAGAAAGCCGAAAGTTTCTTTCCAGACTTTGCCATGAGGAGCAAGTGCGTTTCCATGTTTCTGAAACACGATGGCATGAGCCAATTCGTGTAGTAAAACCAAAAGAAATGAGTAAGAATTCAGATTTCCATTGATGCTGATACGAGCAGGTGTTCCGTTTTTTTGCGGCCTGAAATCACCCAACTTGCTGCAACGTTCTCTTTTTATCCAAAGCTGCACCTGGTATTGCTGGATGGTACTCGTTACCTCATTCAGCGCTTCAATGGGTAAATATTGAGCAAGAGTAATATTATTCGCCTTTGGCATTATGGAGGTTTTGCACCGTAGTATATGGCATCTGATTGTTTGAGCAGAAACTGCACCTGCGGCCCCATCGATTGGTTGCACAGGAACTCAAGATCAGCATGCCTGCAAAGAGGATTAATACTACTTTTCTCGATTTAAAAAAGTTCTTTGGCATACTTTTCAATTTCATAAAATTTAATTTCAAAATTAATAAAATACAGGCCAGGAGTTTGCTCTCGCCTAATTTTCTAAAAGGTAAACGTAAATAATGACTAATTTAGCATTTCCGTTTCAATAGCCCATGCAATTCTTTTTCCATACGGGAAGATATCTGACTCTTATAGCGCTGATCTTTAAAAAGCCTGAAAGAGCCAATATTTACCGGAAGCAAATCATCATTGAGATGGACAATCTGGGCTTGCAAAGCCTGGGCCTGGTAGCCATAATTTCCATTTTTATGGGTGCAGTGCTTACCCTTCAAACTGCCTTTAACACAGAGCATCCGTTATTGCCCATATACGCCGTTGGGGCGGCCACAAGGCAAGCCATTATCCTGGAGTTTTCACCTACCATAATAAGCCTGGTTCTGGCGGGTAAATTAGGTTCGCGCATAGCATCCGAAATAGGCACCATGCGCATTACTGAGCAGATAGATGCCCTTGAAATTATGGGGGTAAATGCTGCAGGATACCTGATTTTACCTAAGGTTATTGCCTCGCTGATACTCAATCCGATATTGATTATAATCAGTATGTTTTTAGGAATTTTCGGAGGATGGCTGGCGGTAGTAATTACCAATGTGCTTCCTTTGGGGCATTATGTATATGGAATTTTGTTCGATTTTGCTCTTTTCGATGTTTTTTATGCCCTGATCAAAACGATAGTTTTTGCCTTCATAATCACTACCATTTCGGGTTATTATGGCTTTTTTACCAAAGGGGGCGCGCTCGAGGTGGGTCAATCAAGCACAAAGGCCGTGGTTATGAGCAGCATTTTTATCCTGTTGTTTAACTTGCTTCTTACCCAATTGTTGCTGACATGATAAGGGTTATGGAGGTTTCAAAATATTTCGATGAGGTACCTGTACTGAAAGGCGTTACCACTTCTTTTGAACAGGGAAAAACAAATCTGGTTATAGGTCAGAGTGGTTCCGGTAAAACTGTTCTGATGAAGTGCCTGGTTGGGCTCATGGGCTGCGATAAAGGCAGTATTTATTATGATGATTTAGAATTTACCAGTACAGATTTTGCAGCCCGGCAAATAATCAGGCAGCAAATCGGTATGCTTTTCCAGGGAGGTGCACTTTTCGACTCCCTGACAGTAGAAGAAAACATCATTTTTCCATTGGATATGTTTAGCAACTTGGTCCGCGAAGAAAAACGCGAAAGGGCCAACTTCTGCCTCAAGAGGGTGAACCTTGAAAATACTAACCACTTATATCCTTCAGAGTTGAGTGGAGGTATGAAAAAAAGGGTGGCCATTGCCAGGGCTATTTCCAATAGCCCGAAGTACCTTTTCTGCGATGAACCCAATTCAGGTCTCGACCCACGAACAGCCATTATCATCGACAACCTGATCAGTGAGATTACAAGGGAGTTTAATATAACCACCATCATCAACACCCACGACATGAACTCCGTGATGGAAATAGGCGACAAGGTTTCCTTTCTTTACAATGGATCGCTTTGGTGGGAAGGAACCCGCGAAGACATCCTGCATACAGATAACGAGGAATTGAACCAATTTGTGTATGCCACCGAACTGATGCGAATACTCAAAAAAAGCTAATTCTTAAAAATGCCATGATTATAATTGCCCGCATCCTAAAGGAAAGTGCCAGATTTGCCCTTGTGTCGATCATGGCAAATAAACTTCGGACAATTCTTACTTTGTTGGGTATTACCATTGGCATTTTTTCCATTATTCTGGTTTTTTCTGTACTCGATGGCCTCGAACGTCAGGTGCGAAACAGCATCAATGCCTTGGGAACCAATGTGGTTTATATTCAAAAATGGCCCTGGGTCTTTGAGGGCGATTTTCCCTGGTGGCGTTACATGAACCGCCCTGTGCCACATCTTCGCGAATTGCCCGAAGTAACCCGGCGCACCTATACAGTAGAAGCTGCCGCTTTTCTGGCAAGTACAGCTGCAAATGTCGAGCACGCAAGAAACAGGGTAGAAAATGCCAGCCTGGTTGGCGTATCGGAAGGCTACGAACGTGTAAGAGAAGTAAATATTGGACTGGGAAGATACCTTTCGCAGGCAGAGCTTGCTGGAGGAAGAAATGTGGTGGTGATCGGAACCGAAATTGCCGAAGCACTTTTTGGTGATACTGACCCCATTGGAAGGCAGGTTAGGTTTTTTGGCCGCAATGCCGAAGTGGTGGGTGTTTTTCAGCGCGAGGGTACTGGAACCTTCGGCGAAAGCCACGACGACTGGGTGCTTACACCAGTAGGATATCTAAACCAGTTTGTGGATGTGAACAGTGAGGGGCACAACCCGCAAATCATGGTAAGGGCCCGAGACGGAGTAAGCAATGAGGAAATGATTGATGACCTTACGGCTACCATGAGGGCCATCAGACGGCTAAAACCCCTTGCCGACGACAACTTTGCACTAAACGAAACCAGCCTCTTAACCAGACAAACAGACAGCATGTTTGCCGTTATTTCGCTTGCAGGGTGGATTATCGGGGGATTCTCCATCCTGGTAGGAGGATTCGGAATTGCCAATATCATGTTTGTTTCGGTAAGGGAACGAACCAGCATCATCGGCATTCAAAAAGCCCTTGGTGCAAAAAATATATTTATTCTTTTACAATTCCTTTTCGAGGCTGTATTGTTAAGCCTGCTGGGAGGGGCTGTTGGTTTGATCATCACTTTTGGAATTTCTGCCTTTCTTTCTACACTGGCAAACATGGATTTTAATCTTACTCTGGGCAATATTTTGCTGGGATTGAATGTTTCGGCAATTATCGGAGTGGTTTCCGGCTTTGTACCTGCCTGGACCGCTTCACGACTCGAACCGGTAGATGCGATCCGATCAACAGGATAATGGCCAGACATTGCATTTTGCTTTCAAAATTTTTTCATTCAAACTTTACCTAAATATTAACTTCAACAGGCATGTCAGAAAAAAAAGTTCTTTTGGTAATTCTCGATGGCTGGGGCAAGGGAAATAAGAGCCAATCAGATATTATTCACAACGCCGATGTTCCATTTACCAAATTTTTAACCCAATCGGTTCCAAACACACTGATTAAAACATCGGGTGAAGACGTTGGTCTGCCCCACGGACAAATGGGCAACTCCGAGGTAGGCCACCTAAACATAGGCGCAGGCCGCGTAGTGTATCAGGAACTGGTAAAAATTTCCAAGGCAATCCGGGAGGGCGCATTTCACTATGAACCGGTACTAAATCAGGCTTTTGATTATGCCATGGCCAACGGCAAAAAAGTGCACCTGCTCGGATTGGTTTCAAATGGTGGTGTACACTCAGCAATGGATCACCTGTTTGGTTTTTGCGATGTGGCCAAAGCGAAAGGATTTGATCAACTCTTTATACATGCTTTCACCGATGGGCGCGATACCGATCCACGAAGCGGATTAGGCTTTATTTCTGAAGTTGAAAAATATCTGAAAACTTCGGCAGGAAAGTTGGCAACTATTTGCGGACGATATTATGCCATGGACCGCGACAAACGGTGGGAGCGCATCAAACTGGCATACGACATGCTCATTTTTGGGAAGGGCGAGACATTCAACAGCCCTTTGAAAGCCATGGAAGCATCTTATGATTCCGGAATTACAGATGAATTCATTACCCCAAAAATAATTACGTGTGAAAACGGAAAACCACTAGCTACCATTAGCGAAGACGACGTGGTGATCTGTTTTAATTTTCGCACCGACCGTTTGAGAGAAATCACTACGGTACTTACTCAAAAAGACATGCCTGATTTTGGAATGAAAACTATAGCTCTTCATTACGTTACCATGACACGATACGATGAATCGTTTAAAAACGTACACGTAATTTACGAGAAAGATGACTTTGCCAACACCTTGGGCGAAGTGCTGGCCTCTAACGGCAAAACACAACTGCGAATTGCCGAAACAGAAAAATACCCGCACGTAACCTTCTTTTTCAACGGGGGCCGCGAAGAGCCTTTCGCTGGCGAAACGCGCATTATGGTTCCTTCGCCCAAAGTAGCAACTTACGACCTGCAGCCCGCCATGAGCGCTCCCGAAGTGAAGGACAAGGTTGTAGAAGCAATCAACAGTGAACAATTCGATTTCATTTGCCTCAACTACGCCAATGCCGACATGGTTGGTCATACCGGTTACTATGAGGCCATCAGAAAGGCCTTGGAAACAGTTGACGCATGCCTTAAAGAAACGATTGAGGCCGCCCGCAACAAAGGGTACCAGGTAATCGTAACCGCCGATCATGGCAATGCAGATTATGCCATAAACTCCGACGGATCGCCCAACACTGCACACACCACCAACCCAGTGCCCTGCTGGCTTATTGCCGATGGCTACACCCGCATTAAGCCCGGAAGGCTCGCCGATCTTGCCCCTACAGTGCTGAGCATGATGGGGCTTAGTATTCCTGACGAGATGGAGGGTAAGGTATTGGTCGAATAAGAGTAAACCCTAACCCGAAATAGGCTCAGAATTCACTGCCACATTTAGGCTGCTTTGTCCTTGTCGTTTTCGCAGCAGTTGCAATCGCACTTTTTGCAACAGCAAAGGCCATTGAACAGGAAAATACCCAAAACTAAAAAACCAACCCCGGGGTAGAAATAGTTTTGCCACATACTATCGAGAAAAATACCTCCGGCAAAAACTGCTATTACGCCCAGTAGCATCATTGCAGCCCCTACGGCACCGCAAATCCATCCCAGAATGCACAAAATTTTCGTCATGGCATTTCGAATTTTTGGTTATTACAATAAAGTCGTAAGCTATACAAATATAAAAAATTTTTTACTATTTGGTTTTTAATAGGTTGACACCAGAAACGACTGGCCGGCTTGAATGTTATTTGATTGGTGAATGGCCTGCCTGACCAGCGAATCCTTGCCCAATTTTGTCTCAAGGAAAAATGATACCCTTGGTGATTAATCAGTGATTTCGACTTTTTTACTAACTGCGAACAGTGTACCTTTGGTTCATATTATTATGCAAATGACTCAACCCTCCGAACAACAAGGCTGGACACAAGTTTTATCGCCGAAGCACAGTTTTTTTTCCTTTCCTGTTCGCGAAGTACTTGCATATAAAGACCTCCTGTTTATGTTTGTTCGCCGCGACTTTGTGGCGTTTTACAAACAGACTATTCTTGGGCCACTCTGGTTTTTTATTCAACCCATACTCACAACAATTATTTTTACCATAATATTCGGACGGGTCGCCAGGATCAGCACAGATGGACTGCCAGATATTTTGTTTTACCTGGCAGGTATCACCACCTGGAATTATTTTTCTGCTTGTTGGAACGAAACCACCGATGTTTTTCGTAAAAATCAGGACATTTTCGGAAAAGTATATTTTCCAAGGGTCATTATACCCCTGTCGGTGGTCATTACCAACCTTTTCAGGCTGGGCATCCAATTCCTGCTCTTTATGCTGGTGTATGTATGGTTCCTTTTTTCAGATGCAGGGCTGCAGCCCAACCTTTATTTACTCCTGTTTCCATACCTGGTGCTACTTATGGCACTGCTTAGCCTCGGGCTGGGCATGATCATTTCGGCACTTACAGTAAAATACCGCGACCTGGTGTTCCTGATGCAATTTGTAGTTCAACTGGCCATGTATGCCACCCCGGTTGTGTATCCCCTCTCCATAGTAAGACCCGAAAGGCAGTGGATGCTTATTGCAAACCCCATGACCTCAATAGTTGAAACGTTTCGCTACGGATTTTTAGGCGCCGGAACCTTCTCATGGGCAAACCTGGCATACGCCACCGCCGCAACGCTGGTTATCTTCATAATAGGACTACTCGTCTTTAACCGAACCGAGAAGAGCTTTGTGGATGTGGTGTGAATATGGAAATTGGTCATCGGTCATTGGTCACCGGACATTGGCCAGTTAGGCAGCCGCGCAGGCATTGGGTAGTGGGTTGAAAAATAATTTTAGAAGCAGTTGGTTGATTTTAAAACATTCGGCTAAAGATGAACAAGATCGTGTTACATCAAGACTTTGAAATGCATAATCAGGCCATGTTAATTAGGCAGACTAAAACAGTAATTTCAAAGTGTCTGGAGGGCCGGAATGCGAATTCGTTTTTTTAGAGAACTTGCTAAAGAAACTTGCAAAGTCGCACTTTATTTAAAAATAACAATTCGAATCAAAAATGTTTGTCCCTTTGCGTGGGAATTATAATTGCAGTTCTGTTTTGGAAATTAAGAATGGGTTTCTTTGTGATATTTGGTTAAGCTTTTAAAACTATGCAGACGAAGGAAAATGAAGGGTATAAGTATCACAAGCCTTATGCCGAAGAAGATTTAATACCAAACACCGAAACGAAGAAAGTGGTTGAATGGATTGGGCATGATAAAACAGTGCTGGAATTTGCTTGTTTCACTGGTCACTTGTCGTCATGGTTAAAAAAGTTTGGATGCAAGGTAACTGGGGTTGAATTAAATGAGGATGCTCTTGAAAAAGCAAAACCTTATCTGGTACAAAGCATAGCAGGCGACATTGAAAGACCAGAAACCTGGTCAGCAATAAAAGAAAATTTATTTGATGTAGTAGCTTTTATGCATATTCTTGAACATCTCAAAGATGCAGAAACAGCGCTAAAAAGAGGCACCGAAAGACTGAATGATAACGGTTTTATTATCATTGCCCTGCCCAATGTATCCAATGCCTGGGACCGGTTTGAAATGCTGAGAGGCCGTTTCGAATACACTGATATGGGCGTAATGGATCGCACACACCTCCGTTTCTTTAACCAAAAAACTGCACGGGAACTGATTGAAGGGGCGGGGCTTGAAATCGTTGACTATTTTTCGCCCTGGCAGGTAAACCCCTTAAAAATATTTTTTTACCAAATTCCCTTGTTCTGGAATCGACCAAAGGTTTGTAAACACAGAAAACCGCCACGTTTCCCCAGATTTTCGAAAAACATGACTGATGTGGTTATGCTTTTTAAATGCAGGAAAAAAAGGATATTGGAGTGAGGCCTAAGAAGTGAATAAAAACCAGCACTGGGCTAAAAACCTGAAATTGTTTGTTTTTAGACCGGATTAAAATTTGAATTCGAAAACTTACAAACGTTGAAACCTCATTGCATTCCTTTTATAATGTTTAGGGCTTTTTTTCATTAATTCGCAGTATTTAATAATGCCCTACCGTGAAGGAATTTGAATTATATTGGGTAGAAATACTTAACCGATAAACTACCAGAAACAAAGATATTTGCCAAAATGATTACATACACAAATCAAAGGCTTGAAGTGTAGGAGGATTTTTTAAGCGGAATGGTAAATGGGAAAATGGTAAAATGCCTGCATGCTGTCTGGCAGTGCTGTAACCATAATAACAATCAAAAAAATAAAAAAAATGCCTTCAACTGCGCTAAGTATCGAGAACGTCTCCAAACTTTATAAACTTGGGGTAATTTCAACCGGTACGCTCAGCCATGATCTGAACCGCTGGTGGCACCGGGTGCGGGGG
>DATIKH010000033.1:0-2095 GCA_035477775.1 Bacteroidales bacterium
GGAAACAAAAGGAAGGGGTTCCACAACGGGCGAACCGCACATGGGCAGCCACACCTGGCCAGCCTTGAACTCTGCAATCATGGCGGTAGTTGACGAAGAAAAAGTGCCCCTCCTGCTCGAAGCCGTAAGGCTTATCAATGCCAAGTCCGAATTGCAGGGCATCAGGGCCTTCGTGTGGAATATAGAGCAAACCGCCTGATTGTAATGCAAAACCCGGCCGATGAGCCGGGTTTTTTATTATATTTACTTTTTCGTTCTTTGAAATCTCTTGCAATGCAGCCCCGCTTCGACCGCGGCTACACCTGTCGCGAAGAAAAAGCGCCTGTCTGCCGGGTCACCCGCCATAGGTGGCCAAGGTAGCCTGTACAACGGGGTCGGGTGACCATCCAGACATTAACCTTAAGATCATTAAGAAATGAAAACAAAAAAATGGCTACCGTAACATGCGGCTTAAAATATTTGACGCGTTCTAACCTAATAAAAAGAGCCATGAAAAAAAGTTTTTATGTTTTGACTTTGATAGTCCTGCTTTTGACCTCATGTGGGCAGAGGGCAAGCCAGGATTCCCTATCCACTTTGCCTGAAGATTCTTATGCGCCAAGGGAATATGCCGCCTCAAAGCAACATTCCCCATGCTCTTTGCCAAAAGGTTTTTACTCGCTAAGGGAATATGCTGATGCCTTGATCAGGCTCCAGGAGAAAATATCGGCTACTTCCCCGGGCTCAGTGGAGAGAGTCATAAGTGAAAGGGAGTTCTTCGAGCTATTCCCTACCACCTTTGATTGTTATTATCATTTATATGGAGCAATGGGCAGCTTATTGGAACAGTACAGCCTTGACCATGTGGAGACACTTTTCTCCATGCATTCGATTGACGCACAAAAATTTGTGACCAGGCTGATCGGCTTGGCTTTACATGGCACATGGGAGGCGGATGGTGTTGGTTACCTTAGTTTTAACTTGCTAACCCATTTGTCAAATAGCTTGCCTCAATACGTTGAGCAGCTATCTGCCTATTCCGACACGGAGATATTGAGCTTCTGGTATTTTCTCTATGACGGCCCCCACCCTGATGATCCTGAATTTCAGCGGATATTTCAAGAGCTTTACAGCCAGTGCAAGACGTTGAACCCAAGGGTAGCCGGCCTCATGCGGCAGGCTTACGAGAAGCTGCTCTCGGAAAAAAGGTGCTCGGGTCATTAGACGACCAGGCGGTGCTAACGCGAGTTAATAACAAGCGGTAATTTTATGGCTTTTTGTAACGACATAAGTCATCCCATACTGACAGGGCTACATTCCGGCCGGAAAAATCAAGGCCTGTTTTTTCTTCGGCCTTGAAAAAATCCTGGTTACAAGACCAGTGAGAAGATGTGATGAAGTGATGATGTGATGATTTGCAGATTGATTAGTGGGCTGCCCCGCCTTCCGGGGTTAAAAATGCAATGTTTTATGGGTTGATATTTTTTTAACCTTAGTAGGTAAGGCAGGCCCCAGGGCATCTTACCTTATTTAATTTTTTATCACGATTGGTATATTATTTCTGACAAGAGGCGAGTAAGGGAAATTACAATCCGTTACAAAGGAGAATCTGAAGCACGCAGGATAATCGGGAATTTTTTAGTTTTCTTTATGTGGCGCTGACAATAGCGGTGATAGAATTTGTATAGCAAAACAGCCTAGGCAAAGCCACGCTGTTTGCGTCCATGTTAGGAACGTTCAATCCAGTTTTCAGGGTTGCGGCTGGTATGCAACATTGCTTCCACTTTAACCGTTTTGGTTTGTTCATTTACTCTGTAATGCACCATGTAAGGGAATTTTTCTATGCGCATGCAGCGTATGTCGTCATATTTTATTTCAAAATGCAAAGCCGAAGCAGCAAGTTTTGCCGTTTGTTGTTTGATGATTTTTAGGAGCCGGTCGCCTAAACCGGCTTGTTTTTCGTTGTACCATTCAACAGCCTGCGCAATATCATTATAGAAATCAGGGTTGTATTCTACCTTGAATTTCATTTGCGAGTGGCCATTTTACGGTCAATATCATTCCATGAAAGATAGCTTCCGGGGCTGTTTTCATACTTTTTTACCCGTTCCCTGAC
>DATIKH010000034.1:0-10826 GCA_035477775.1 Bacteroidales bacterium
TGGTCGAGCTCCGGGTCGTAATAATCTTCCACACGGTTCGACACCTCGTCGAAAAGATGATGATGGGGCACGGAAACGACATCGTAACGCATCACATCGGCATTGGTGGCTATTTTGAAAGCAATACCCCTGCTTACCAACACATCTAATGTGTTGTAAACCGTGGCCTGCGACAAACCCGGAATATCTTTCGATACTTCTCTGAAAATTTCTTCGGCCGTAGGATGGTGGTGAAATTTCAACAGCGCATGCAATACCGCAATGCGCTGCGGTGTAACCTTCATACCGTGCTGCGCAAGCTTCTGAGCCAATTCCTGGTTGGTTTGCATTTTTGAAAACAATTTAATGAACGCATTGCAAAGTTAGAATAAATTTTAAATTATAATTATTATAAAATAAAAATAATTATAAATTATTTTTTGAAGTAATAATGGAAACTCCGCAACTTTTCCCTTGTGCTTTTCCTGCGCTCCGGTACTTTAATAACCCAAGCAGTCAGAAACAGAATTGAGCGATAAAATCGTTTTTCGATGATTAATAGTAAAAAACCCTATATTCGTATGCGGGTATTGTATGATGCTATTCACACATAAACAGCCGATTCGGGGCTGGATTGAATGGGAGAACCATAGCACTTTAATTGTATTCAAATACGCGAAGCGATTCTCGAACTCCTCTTAAAAAGAAATATTCAGGTCAGTAATTATTTGCTAACGCACTGATAGAGCTTAAAAAAACATAACGGAATTTTGGCGTATTTTGACCCACTATTATTTTAGATGTAGAAGTGAAAAGCGAGAAACTGACAAGGAAAGATATCATTGACAACCGCTTAAAACAAGCAGGTTGGAATGCTACTGACCGAACTCAGGTAATTGAGGAATTTGATATTCACTTAACCGTTGTTGAAGAACCAGCAACACCTTACGCCGGACATCAATACAGCGACTATGTTTTATTGGGTAAAGACGGTAAACCGCTTGCAGTTGTCGAAGCAAAAAGGACATCGGTTGACGCTGCTTTAGGACGGGAACAAGCCAAACAATATTGCTACAACATTCAATCTACACAAGGCGTTGACCTGCCTTTCTGTTTTTATACCAACGGACACGACATTTACTTTTGGGACTTGGAAAATTATCCGCCCAAAAAAGTTTACGGTTTTCCAACCCGTGACGACCTTGAACGCTACGCATATATTCGAAAAGCGAGAAAGCAATTGGCAGGGGAACTCATCAACACCAAAATTGCCGGTCGGAATTATCAGATTGCAGCTATCCGTGCAGTTATGGAAGCCATCGAAAAACGGAAAAGCAAATTCTTGTTGGTAATGGCGACCGGCACCGGCAAGACAAGAACCTGCATTGCTTTAGTGGATGCACTCATGAGAGCAGGTTGGGCAGAGCGGGTTTTGTTTCTTGTTGACAGAATTGCACTTCGTGACCAAACATTGGAAGCCTTCAAGGAGCATTTGCCCAACGAACCACGCTGGCCAAAACCGGACGAAAAAGAAATTGCTACCGACAGACGGATTTATGTTTCAACTTATCCGACCATGTTGAACATTATTCGCAATGTGGATAAAACATTAAGTCCGCATTTCTTTGACTTGATTGTGGTGGACGAAAGCCACCGAAGCATATACAATACGTATCAGGAAATTCTTGATTACTTCAATACCATAACGCTTGGCTTAACCGCCACGCCAAAGGATGTAATTGACCACAACACCTTTCAATTATTTGAGTGTGAAGATGGCGTACCGACTTTTGCATTTTCGTACGAGGAAGCTGTAAATCATATCCCGCCCTTCCTGAGCAATTTTCAGGTAATGAAAATCAAAACCAGGTTTCAGGATGAAGGAATAAACAAGCGGACTATTTCGCTGGAAGACCAACGAAAATTAATATTGGAAGGAAGGGAAATTGAAGAAATCAATTTCGAAGGAACGGATATTGAAAAGAAGGTAACCAACAAAGGCACGAATGCTTTGATTGTCCGTGAATTCATGGAAGAATGCATCAAAGATTCCAACGGGGTATTACCTGGTAAAACAATTTTCTTTTGCATCAGCAAAGCCCATGCAAGGCGGATAGAAGAAATTTTCGATTCGCTTTATCCCGAACACAGAGGAGAACTGGCTAAAGTATTGGTAAGCGAAGACCCACGGGTTTATGGCAAAGGTGGTTTGCTCAACCAGTTTGTAAGTAACGACATGCCACGAATTGCCATTAGCGTGGATATGCTCGACACGGGCATTGATGTTCGGGAATTGGTAAATTTGGTTTTTGCAAAACCTGTTTACAGCTACACCAAATTTTGGCAGATGATAGGCCGAGGAACCCGATTGCTCGAACGGGAGAAAATAAAACCCTGGTGTACACAGAAGGACAACTTCCTGATTCTCGATTGTTGGGACAACTTTGAGTATTTCAAACTAAATCCGACTGGTAAATTGCTGAAAGCACAAATTCCTTTACCGGTTCGCTTGTTTGGTGTGCGATTGGATAAAATTGAGGAAGCCCAAAAGCAAAGCAATATAGAAATTGCGAACAGAGAAATTCAGAAAATCAGAAAGCAGGTTGAAGGACTTCCGAAAAATTCGGTAGTGATTATGGAAGCCCGAAACGATTTGCAGCGTTTGGAAGATGAAAACTTCTGGAACAATCTTACTGCCGACAAGATGGAATTCCTGGGCGCCGTTGTAAAACCGTTGCTTCGCACGGTTTCAGGTGTTGATTTCAAAGCCATGCGTTTTGAAAAAGACATTGTGGAAGTTTCTTTAGCTCATTTGACGGGAGAAACCGAGCAATTTGAAATGTTGAAAGAAAGCATCATTGAAGAAATTGGCGAATTGCCTTTGAGCATCAACACGGTAGCAAGGGAAAAGGAATTGATTCGACAGGCACAAACAAAACACTATTGGGCAACCCCGCCAGGTAGTCGGGCAGGCGTCCTTGAAGACAAGTTTGAAGAGTTGATTCAAAAACTTGCGCCATTGATGCAATACCGTGAAGCAGTAATTCCATTGGGACCTGCCAAAATAGACCTGACAGACATTGTTGCCGAAAAGGAGTTTATAGAGTTTGGTCCGCAACACGAAGCATTGAGTGTAGGCAAATACCGTGAATTGGTTGAAAAGAAAATCAACGAACTGATTTCGAGCAGTCTGATTTTACAAAAACTGAAGCAAGGCAAAGCCATTACACCGGAAGAAGCTGAACAATTAGCCGAAGAACTGCACAACGAGCATCCGCATATTACCATTGATTTGCTTCGCAAGGTTTATAACCACCGCAAAGCCGCTTTGGTGCAATTCATCAGACACATTTTGGGTATTGAGCCATTGGAAACCTTTGCCGAAACTGTTACCAAAGCATTTGATGATTTTATTGCCAAACATAGCTACCTCAGCAGCCGACAACTTCAATTTCTCGACTTGCTCAAGAATTTTGTGCTGGAAAAAGGTAATGTGAGCAAACGCAACCTGATTGAATCACCTTTTACTTTGCTTCACCCCGAGGGCATCAGGGGAATTTTCAATCAAAGAGAGATTGATGAAATTTTAAGTTTAACCGAAAAAGTTTTAGCAGCATAGAATGGCGAAAAAGCGAATATTCATCAGCAGCGTACAAGCTGAGTTTTCTGAAGAACGGAAAGCTTTGCATGAATACATCTGTGCCGACCCGTTGCTGGGAAAATTCTTTGAACCTTTTCTCTTTGAATTACTGCCTGCCATTGACCGGCGAGCAGATGCCATTTACCTGAAGGAGGTTGAACGTACGGATATCTACCTCGGGATTTTCGGCAAAAACTATGGTTCTGAAAATGAAAAAGGAATTTCACCAACGGAAATCGAATTTGACCATGCCACCGCCCTGCATAAAACCAGACTTGTATTTTTAACCAATCATCCCACAACCGAGCGCCACCCTAAAGAAAATCAACTCATCAAAAAAGCTCAGGAGGTACTTGTACGTAAAATGTTTAGCACCGTGGAAGAGTTGAAATCTGCAGTTTATGCCTCACTGGTGCGTTACCTTGAAGAAAAGGAGATTATACGCACCGGTCCGTTTGATGCCACCTTGCACGGCACGGCCACCCTTAATGACTTGGATGTTGAGAAACTGCGGTCGTTTGTTCGCCTGGCAAATGCCAAAAGAGGTTTTCCATTAGCAGAAACCGAGCCGATGGAAAAAATCCTTACCCATCTCAATCTTTTTACATCCGGTCGGATAACAAACGCAGCAATTTTGCTTTTTGCTAAAGAACCACAACGGTTTTTTATCACCTCCGAAGTACGCTGTGCCTCTTTTGCCGGCACAGTGGTTGAAAAACCCATTCCTTCCTACAAGGTATTTAAGGGCACCCTGTTTGAGCTGGCCGACCAGGCTCTGGAGTTTGTGTTGAATAAACTCGATTACCGCATCGAAACACGGGCAGAGCACATTTCCATCCCCGGTGCTTACGAAATACCGAAGGAAGCCATTGCCGAAGCCATTGTAAACGCTATTGCCCACCGTGATTATACCAGCAACGCCAGTGTGCAGGTAATGGTTTTCAGAGACCGGGTGGAAATCTTGAATCCAGGTGCCCTCCCCATGGGATGGACGGTGGAGAATCTTAAAAAATTGCATACCTCTGTGCCGGCCAACCCTCTTATCGCCGAACCGCTTTATCTGGCTGGATATATTGAGCGCATTGGCACAGGAACCACCGATATTGTAAAATGGTGTACTGCTGCCGGGCTGAAAGAACCTGCGTTTATACAGGATGTTGATTTCAGAAGTATTATTTATCGACCTGCCAACAACAAAGAAAAGGAACAAGCAGGGGAGCAAGCTACCCCCGAAGCTACCCCCGAAGTCAGAAAACTGATAATGGTTTTAGATGGAGAAAAAACCAGAGTGGAACTACAACAACTATTGGAACTGAAAGACGAGAAGAACTTCAGAGAAAACTATATTTATCAGGCTTTTGATAAGGGCTTCATTGAGCTTACAGTTCCTGATACGCCAACACATCCCCAACAAAAGTATAGGCTTTCGCTGGCAGGTAGAAAGCTGAAGGATGCGCTAAATCGTTTGCAGGAACAAGTAAAGGAACAAGTAAAGGAACAGGTAAAGGAACAAGTAAAATCAGTTATACAGATTATTGACAACGAAATGTCAGTACAGGAAATTATGAATAGCCTAATGCTGAAAGGCCGTAGAAATTTTCTGCAAAACTATTTGCAACCTGCCCTTGCTTCTCTATACATAGAAATGACCCAGCCCGAATCACCAAACAGTCCAACCCAAAAATACCGCCTTACCAACAAAGGAAAGGCACTGAAAGAACAATTGAAAAAGAAAAATTGATGCTTCAAAACAACGCACAACTTAAATCCCTTATAGACAAGCTCTGGCAAAACTTTTGGGAAGGCGGCATTGCCAACCCTTTAACTGCCATTGAGCAAATTACCTACCTCATTTTTATGAAACGCTTGGACGATTTGGAAGCCAAACGGGAAAGGGATGCCGAGTTTACAGGCGAAAAATATACCAGCCGTTTCAAAGGCAGGTTCCAAATACCGGGCAGCAGCGAAAACATTGACAAAAACGAATTGCGTTGGAGTGTTTTTAAGCACAAACCTGCCGATGAAATGCTGATGCATGTACAAATGAAAGTGTTTCCGTTTTTGAAAGAACTGAACGGAGGAAGTTTGCCCTTCACCAAACACATGGCAAATGCCGTATTCATCATGCCCAAAGCCAGTTTGCTGGTTTCGGCCATCAACATTGTAGAAGATATTTTCAAAGAAATTGAAAAAGATGCCACCGAGGGCGGACATGCTTTTCAGGACATACAGGGCGATGTATATGAAATGTTGTTGAGCGAGATTGCCACGGCAGGTAAAAACGGGCAGTTTCGCACTCCCCGACACATTATCAAGCTGATGGCTGAGTTGGTAGAACCGCAATTGGGGCATCGTATTGCTGACCCTGCCTGCGGAACAGGCGGTTTTCTGTTGGGTGCATATCAATACATTCTTACCGATTTGGTGCGCACTTCGACTTCGCTCAGTGCCCAAGACAAACCAAAATTGCAGAAAGACGAAGACGGCTTTGAACGCGCTGCCATAAGTACCGTGCTTACACAAAAAGTAAAAACCATACTCGACCAGAGTTTTGTGGGGTATGACATCGACACCACCATGGTGCGCCTGGGTTTGATGAACATGATGATGCACGGCATTGACGAACCTCAAATTGACTACAAAGACACGCTGAGCAAAAGCTACAACGAAGACAGCCAGTTCGAAATCATCATGGCCAACCCGCCATTTACGGGCAATATTGACAAAGGCGACATAAACGAAGGGCTGAAACTGCCCACCACCAAAACCGAACTGCTGTTTGTAGAACGCATTTTCAACATGCTGAGAATGGGCGGAACGGCTGCCGTGATTGTGCCCAGCGGTGTGATACAAAACAGCGGCAAAGCATTTGAAGCCCTGCGGAAACTGATTATTGAAAAAGCAGAACTGAAAGCCGTGATTGCCCTGCCCAGCGGAGTATTTAAACCCTATGCAGGGGTAAGCACGGCCATTTTGATTTTTACCAAAGGTGGAGAAACCAACAAGGTATGGTTTTACGACATGCAGGCCGACGGGTACACCTTAGACGACAAGCGAAACAAAATTGCCGAAAGCGATTTGCCTGATATCGTGCAACAATACAAAAATCGTGGGGCATTGAGCGGGGTCGAAGGGGACCGAAAGCAGAAATACTTTATAGTACCGAAAAAGGAAATTGTAGAAAACAGCTACGACCTGAACCTGAGCACTTACAAAGAAGAAGTGTATGAAGAAGTGGTGTATGAAAATCCAAATGTGATTTTCGGGAAGTTAGAAGTATTAGAGGAAAATATTGAATCAGGTTTAAAGGAGTTAAAATCGTTGGTAAATGGATAGAAGAAATCATTTTCTTTTAGCTATAAATATTCAGCCATGGTTTGTTCGACCCCTTTGGGGTCGCAGGTTTGTAGCTATGTCCATACCTACAAACATATGACTCCGAAGGAGTCCAACAATCAATCAACAAAAATTGGAAAGCATTGAAGCCGACATTGAAAAAGGATTAAATGACTTAAAGCAAATGATATAATGGCGGGTACGTTTTCACAAATATACATTCAGATTGTGTTTGCTGTTCAGAATAGGGAAGCAATGATTTCTGCATCATGGGAAGAAGAGTTGTATAAATACATCACAGGAATTGTAAGCAATAAAGGACAAAAGATGTTAGCTATTAACGGAATGCCAGACCATGTCCATATCTTTTTCGGTATGAAACCGGCTTGCTGTTTATCTGATTTGGTGAGAGAAATAAAAAAGTCATCCAATGAATTTATTACAGAAAAGAAGTTTTCAAAGTTTAAGTTTAATTGGCAAGAAGGATACGGGGCTTTTTCATATAGCCATTCGCAAATTGAGAATGTGATACAATATATCATGAATCAAAAAGAACATCACAAGAAGCACACATTTCGTGAAGAGTATTTAGATTTTTTGAAGAAATTTGAAATCGAATTTAAAGACGAATATTTGTTCAAGTGGATAAAAGATTGGAAATATCAAAGGGTTTACAAGTTAATAAATTCGGTTATTCTGGTTTTTATTCGACCCTGAAAGGGTCATATGTTTATAGGCAATGTAAATGTTTAGGATATTCGACCCCATCGGGGTCGCACCCTTCTTATGTCATGTTTTTCTATAAACATCAAATCCCTTCGGGATTCTTTAACAAAAAGAATGAAAGAAGTTTGAAATCGAATTTAAAGACGAATATTTGTTCAAGTGGATAAAAGATTAGAAATATTAAAGGGTTTACATGTTAATAAAATCGGTTATTCAGGTTTTTATGCGACCCTGAAAGGGTCATATGTTTATAGGCAATATAAATGTTTAGGATATTCGACCCCATCGGGGTCGCACCCTTCTTATGTCATGTTTTTCTATAAACATCAAATCCCTTCGGGATTCTTTAACAAAAGCATGGAAGCCAATATGCAAAAAGGATGGGCGGAATTAAACGAGTTGATGTATGAAGTTTGAAAAACTCAAAAATATCGTTGAAGTAAAAAAAGGAAAAAAGCCATCCTTTGTAGATACTCCTGATGCAAATTCAGTTAGAGTATTACAAATCGATGATTTGCGTAATGATACAAATCCGAAATTCACAAATGATAAAACGGGTGTATTTGCAAAAGAAGATGATGTTCTCATAGCTTGGGATGGTGCGAATGCTGGAACAATCGGTTATGGAAAATCGGGATACATTGGAAGCACAATTGCCTTATTAAGGAAAAAGCAACCTGATTTATACTCCACGACTTTTATTGGAATCTTTCTTCAATCGCAGTATCAATATTTACGAAGTAAAACAACTGGTGCAACTATTCCGCACATTAGCAGAAAGGCTTTAGATGAATTGGAAGTTCCTGTAATAAGTGTGAACGACCAACTCCACATCGCCAATCTTTTAAGCAAAGCCGAAAACCTGATAGCCCAACGCAAAGAAAGCATCCGCCTGCTCGATGAATTTTTGAAAAGCACGTTTTTGGAGATGTTTGGAGAGTTAAAAGGAGAAAAAGTATCACTGTCATCGGCTTGTATTGTTAATCCGAAAAAATCTGAAATCAGTTCAATAGATAAGGGGATTGAAGTTTCATTTATACCAATGGCATTTGTCTCAGAAAAAGGAGAAGTTGATTTATCCCAAAGCAGAAGATTAGAAGAAGTCTGGAATGGCTTTACATATTTCCGAGAAAATGATGTAGCGTTTGCAAAAATTACACCTTGCATGGAAAACGGCAAAGGAGCGATTATGAAAAACCTGAAAAACAAAATTGGTTTTGGAACAACAGAGTTTCATGTTTTAAGACCTACCGAAGGCCTTTCCACATCTGATTGGCTATATCATTTAACAATGCAACAATCATTTAGAAAGAAGGCAGAACTGAATATGAAAGGAAGTGCTGGCCAAAAACGTGTTCCTTCTGATTTTTTTGAAAAATACAAAGTGATAGTTCCACCCCTCTCCCTCCAAACCCAATTTGCCCAAATCGTAGAAAAAACAGAAGCCCTCAAAGCCCAATACCAACAAAGCCTACTTGAACTTGAAAACCTTTACGGTTCATTAAGTCAAAAGGCATTCAAAGGAGAACTGTCAATTAAAAATCATGCTAATCTTTAAATCATACTAATCATGGTTCAGACAATTGGAAGGGTATTGGGGCGGCGGAATAAATATGAAAACCGCGAAGAACGCGAGGTTTTACGCCAAGGACTCTAAGAAAATATTTTGCGACTTAATTGCCCGTTATCCTGTTTCTATCGTGCCGGCTTACCCGTCCTTGCCCTGGCCGGCATACTTTTGAATGAGTATGCTGAAGACAAAGATCTGAAAGGTATGGAAGATGATCAGGGGGAGCAGCAATAAGCCGGCCGAGGAAAGGTTTCGGAAAAGCACATCGGAAAAGACCGATCCGTGCACCAGCGATTTTTGGGTTGCGCAGATCAGGGCGGTGATACGGTCTTCGCGGCTGAATCGCAGCCTGGCCGAGGTAAAGGATACCAGGCCATAAACAAGAATAAACAACATGATGACCCCGGCGCTCAGCAACAGGATATTTACCGGTCCAATGCCGCTAAACAGGTCGTTGAGAAACGAGTCGGCGAAGCTGCGGTAAATGATCAGCAGGATCACGCTCTTGTCGAAGGTGGTGATCTGCTTCGAAAACCTGAGGGCCAGGCTTTGCAGGCGGGGTTGCAGCCAGATGCCCAGCGCCACCGGCAGGATGATTTCGAGCAACAGCTTCAGGTAAACATGCGAGAAGTTGAAATCGCCGGTTTCGGCTGTGAGAAATATGCCCATCCACAGCGGCGTAACCACAATGCCGATGAGTCCCGACAGGCTGGCGTTAAAAATCCCGGCGGTTAAATTTCCCCTGGCCAGGGCGATCATGACCACCGAAGTGGAAACTGTCGAAGGCAGGGCGGCCAGGAAAAAAGTACCCAGCCAAAGCGTCCGTTGCAATTCATTTCCCAAAAAAGGCAGCAATAGCAACACCAGCAGAGGAAAAACCAGGAAGGTGGTAAGTTGTACTAAGAGGTGCAGGCGGACATTGGCGAGGCCGCTGCGGATTTTATTCCGGTCGAGCTTCAACCCGTAAAAGAAGAAGATCAGAAATATGCCTACGCTGCTGATTTCCTGAAGCGGTATCTTACTTCCCGGCGCTGCCGGTCCCGGGAGGAAGTAGGCCAGGGCCATAACCACCACCAGGGCCATCAGGAACCTGATGTCCTTCATATCCCTTTTACCTTGTAGTGTTGGGCCAATATCCCGAAAAACCATTTTGGAGGCAGCAACCTTCGTAAACAAACTGCCAGTCGTTGCTCCAGCGATGCGACAATGTAGCGGCTTGCCGGCCTTTTCATTGTAACTATAGAAGCCACTTTCCGGGCAAGCATTTCGGCCTTCAGCCCCGATTTTTCGTCGCTTTCGATTACGGTGAGTGTTGTATTGAGTGCTTTGTCGGAATCGCTTTTTGAGGAGTTCTTAACCAATTGCCTGTTGGCTGTAAAACCTGTGCTGAAGTCGCCCGGATTGACCATGACCACATTGATTCCCCATGGATTTACTTCATATCTGAGCGACTCCATGAGCCCTTCTAAGGCATGTTTGCTGGCCGAATAAAATCCCTGGAAGGGGAGGCCCATAAGGCCGGCAATAGAACCAATCGTAACGATGGTGCCGCTTTTTTGCCTGCGCATAATTGGA
>DATIKH010000035.1:0-3868 GCA_035477775.1 Bacteroidales bacterium
GAGTTCGACATTCCCGCCCTGGCGCAGAAGCCCGCCTTCAGCCTTGCCGAGGACAACCGCTGGATGGCTTATGTAAGGGTGGCCGACCAGAACATTTTAGCAACCCCTTTGCAGATAAAACTTTGGAACAGGCAGCAAAGCCCTCAGGGCATGTTGATCAAATACGGTGAAAGCGAAAAAATGCTCCTGTCGTATTTAGCCGCCCATAGCTCCATAACCCTTGGAAAGTTTAGTAGTTTGGCCAAAACACCACGTTACCGGGCGGAGAACATCTTGGTAAACCTGATATGTGCCGGCCTGATAGAATTGATTCAGGAGCCGGATACCCTCAGGTTCAGGCTGCGCGAAACCGGTCAGGGCGATGAATAACAGGCATACCGGGTGTTTAGAAACAACCACCAATGTAACGCCCTGACAAAATCTTACAGAAAAAAATGCGTTATTCAAAGAAGTTCGTTATAGGTCAACAAAATTTTTTAAGAATTTCATTAAAAAAATCGTTTAATTTTGCAAATTAGCAATTTAACCTGCAGGTAAATCCTACGAAACAAGCGGATATGGGTAAAGTTGGTTTAGAAAAACTGTTTTTTGGGTTGTACCGTCGGTTTGCAAATCGCAACCTGCCTCGAAATTACGTGTTGGTCTTCGATTTCCTGGTGGTCTTCTTTGCGTATATTTTGTCGTACATTACCTATCAGAATTTTTTTTTAGGCGAGACCTCATCCATCCAACTGGCAAGCGAGGCCGCATTTTCGTCGGTTGTTTACCTGATTTTTATTTTCCTGTTCCGTTCCTACTCCGGCATCATCAGGCATACAGGTTTTTACGAGGTCATCAAACTTTTTAAGACCACCGCATTTGCATTCGTGGTATTGGTCATCCTAAGGACCATAAACCGCTACCTGCTGGCCGATGCGTTCTTTCATATCAGTTTTCCGGTGTTGTTTATGCAGTTTTTTATTGCCTTTTCGCTGATGATCGGCGCCAGGGTCATTATCAGGAACATTTACCGGGATCTGATCATGGGCAGGGTAAAAACCAAGCGCATCGTGGTGATCTTCGGGGCAGGAAGCTCCGGAAGGCTTACCTATGAAGCGCTGAAGCACGACAAGCAAACGGCCTATCAGGTGGTTGCTTTTCTTGACGACAATTTTTCCAAGGCGGGGATGGTGTTGGACGGTGTTCCGGTAATCAACTCCCGGGTGTTTTTTGATATGCAGAACAGCATCTCGAAAAATGTAAACCTGTTTATCGTATCGGTTCAAAACCTTGGGGCCGACCGGCGCAGGGAGATCATCGAGCTTGCCCTTGCCAAGAACTATGAGGTGAAGGTGGTACCGCCGGTGCAGGCCTGGCTCAACAACAGCCTGAGTGCTACCCAGCTCCGAAAGGTGAGCATCGAGGACCTGATGGAGCGGCCCATCATAAAGTTAGACCGGCTGAATGTTGCCACAAATATCGAAGACCAGGTAGTGCTCATCACCGGAGCCGCCGGAAGCATCGGCTCGGGTTTGGCCCGCCAGGTGTTGTTGTATAAACCCCGCAAGCTCCTGCTGCTCGACCAGGCCGAATCGGCCCTGTTTGACCTGCAATTTGAGTTTGCAAATAAATACCACGGCAGTGAAGGGTATAGTTCGGTAGAGTTCGTGGTAGGGAATATCAACGACGCCCCGTTTATGACCAGGTTGTTTGAGGAGAACCGGCCATACATCGTATATCATGCCGCAGCCTATAAGCATGTGCCCCTGATGGAAGAGAACCCCTACATGGCGCTGCTTGTCAATGTATTCGGAACCCGCCTGGTAGCCGATCTGGCATTACGATATGGCACCCGGAAGTTTGTACTGGTATCGACCGACAAAGCGGTGAACCCAAGCAGCGTAATGGGTGCCTCTAAAAGGATCGCAGAGATCTACGTTCAAAGTCTGCCCCAGAAGGCCACCCGGTTTATTACCACGCGCTTTGGCAATGTGTTGGACAGCAACGGGTCGGTGATACCTATCTTCAAGAAGCAGATCGAACAGGGGGGCCCGGTTACGGTTACCCACCGCGACATCACCCGCTACTTTATGATGATTCCCGAAGCATGCAGTCTGGTGTTGGAAGCCGGGGCGATGGGTTGTGGCGGTGAGATCTTTGTTTTCGACATGGGCCAGCCGGTAAGAATATGGGATCTTGCCAAACGGATGATACAGCTCTCCGGACTGACGCCCGACAAGGACATCAAAATTACCGAGGTAGGCCTCAGGCCAGGCGAGAAGCTTTTTGAAGAGCTGCTGTTCTCGGGCGAAACCCACATAGAAACCTACCATCCCAAGATCATGCGTGCCAAAGCACGTTCAACCAGCTACGAGGTGATCAACCGGCAGCTGGAAGAACTCTATCCGATTCACCAGGACAACAATTTAAGAAGCATGGTGTTGAAGATGAAGGAAATCGCCCCGGAATATGTTCCGCAAAATTCTATTTACGAAACCTTTTTTGAGCAGGTAAAGACCGGTACCTGAAATGATCTGGTATTGCCTTTTTGTTTTGAACGAAAGCCCTGATACCTGCCACCATGCAAGAAACAACCTATATCCGCAACCAGAACACCCTCACAGGCAGCCTCCACGACCAGCTGGTGATGCTGGATATCCAGAGGGGAAAATACTTTTCGTTGAATCCGGTTGCAACCCGCATCTGGGAGATGCTCGACCAGCCCCTATCGCTCAACGCATTGTGCAGCAAGCTGCTGGAAGATTACGAGGTTGACCCGATGCAATGCCGCAGCGACGTACAAGGGTACCTCCACGAAATGATCCACCTGGAGCTGATCAGCGAGGCATGAGCGTGCCCTCAGGCGATTGGCCCTGCACCTTAAGCGTTCCAAAAAAAAAGAAAATTACCTGTAGCCCGGAAAAAAGGAGGGGTCGGGATTCCTGCCGCTGTGCTTTTGCAGCACATCGTAGCGTTCCCTGTCGAAAATCATACTTCCGGTAAAGAAGGGAAAAATGCCCCGGGGGGCAAAGGACTTTTTGAAGGCAAAGATGCCGTCGTGGTATTTGTAGCCGCCCCCGATTACAAACTGATGAAAGCCTGCCTTGCACCCCCATTGGATGATGTGGTATTTCAGCAAATCGCCCGGACGCAGCGCGAAGGCGCTTTGAAGCGTTCCGCCAAGGAATGAATACATCCTGTGCCTGGAGATCAGTATCAGCTCCGATGCCACCACCTCGCCATCCTTCAGGGCATGAAAGAAACAAAATTTTCCGGGCATGGCCTCCATCATCCGTTCAAAAGTACCTGGCGGCCAGTAGGAAGCCTTTGCAGCCCGCCTCCTGTCGAGGGTGTGGTAAAAAACCCTGATGAAGTCATCGAGCCGGGCGCCGGAGGAATCTTCAAGAATGCTGATGCCGTTCGCTTGAGCCTGGGCTACATTTTTGCGCACCTTGTGGCTGAAGCCTGACCACAACTCTGAGAAGCCCGGCAAGAGATCGCACACGATATTGTCGTTGCGGTGCTCCACTTTTCCGTAGAAATACAAGTAGCTTTCGCTGAAAAGGGAGAACCTCACGAACTCCGAAACCATGCGTTGCTCCTTGGCCCAGCCTTCGAAAGCCTGGTAAAAGCATTTATACAGTGCAGGAGTTGCCTTGCCGTAAACCAGCTCCGGCCCGCCATAGCCGTATGGACTGACCATATCATACACATCGGTCCAATCCGCGGGGCAATAGGGTTCGGCGTTGATTCTCCGCAGCAGGAAGGGATAGAGCAAGGCCCCGTCGGGGCCTTCAAAAAGAAACGCCCGGGCCGCGATCCGCTCGTCTTGGAAAAGCGCTACATAGGCAGGGTGGGCAAAGACTTCCTGCTCCGGGCTTTGCGACCA
>DATIKH010000036.1:0-2892 GCA_035477775.1 Bacteroidales bacterium
CCGTTGATTTAAAAAGCATCCATAAGCAGAAAATCGGCAATATGAACATGAGGTATTCCATCGATATTATCTGTCCAGGTTTCGTCCATGCTGACAACATACTTGGGGTGGTGGTCGCGCAGGGTTTTCAATGGCGAAAACTCCCGTTCGATGGTGCTTTGCTCCGTCATTTTATAGGATACCTGCACGTAAACCTTTCTTTCCTGTTTTTCGGCAACGAAGTCTATTTCCTTGTCGTCGGCTTTGCCAACGAAAACCCTGAATCCCCTTCTTTTCAGCTCAAGCATTACCATGTTTTCGAGCACGCCAGAAATCCACCTGTCTCTGAATCCCATGAGCGCGTAAATAAGTGAGTGATCTCCAACAAAATACTTTTCAAAGGTTTTAAGTATTTCACGGCCTTTTACATCATAGCGAGGCACTTTATGAATGATGAAAGCGCTTTCAAGTGCATTCAGGTAATTGTAAATGGTGTTCAGATCTATTTTCCGTTGCTGGCTTTTGAAATAATCGGCCACATTTTTTGCCGAGAACTTGCTGCCTACATTATCAAATACAAACCTTACCACCCTTTCGAGCAACTCCACATCGCGAATGTTGTGCCTTTGCACTGTATCGCGCAGAATGGCCGAGGAATAGATGTCGTGAATAACCTTGTATGCCGATTCTATTGAATAATCGGCAATATGAATTACCGGAAAGCCACCCAGTCGCAAAAACCTGGTAAACTCCGCCCTCAGGTGAGTGGCATCAGTCCCTTGTTGCCGGTTGCGGAAATGGAGGTATTCTGAAAAAGACAGGGGGTACATACGTATTTCAACATATCTTCCTGCAAGGTAAGTGGCCAGTTCTGATGAAAGCAGGCGTGAGTTTGACCCGGTAATATAAATGTCAGCGTTAAAATCAACCAGGAAGGCATCAACCGCTTTTTCCCAGCCATTCACTTCCTGTATTTCGTCGAGCAGAATATAATAAGATTGCTTGTTGATGATTTTTGATTTAATATGCGCATATAACTTGTCGGCTTCACAAAAGTCGGAGTATTCGAAGCTTTCAAAATTAATATGAACAATATTTTCGGCGCTTACTCCCCTTCCAAGCAATTCATCCTTCAGCAAATGCAGCATGGCCGATTTTCCGCATCGCCTTATGCCTGTAATGACCTTGATAAGAGGCTTATCAATGAAATCGCGAAGTTGGTTAAGATAAAGTTCTCTTTTTATCATTCTTGGGTTTTTGTGGTTGTAACCACAAAAATAGCAAATTATTGCAAGGTTTTTATGCTCGTAACCCTAAAAAACAAACAAGGATAAAGAAGGGTCAGCCAACAGCCATCAGCCTATCTGCTCATTATCACATTATCTCATTTGCTAATCCTCAAATCTGCAAATTTGCTCATAAATGCCCAATGCCCAATTTTCAGCCCTTGGTTAAAACGGATACTATGGTTTCAACCTGGTCCTCATGAAGTTCGAAGAACAAAGGCAGCCTCAGCAGGCAATCGGAGTACCTGTCGCTATTGCTCAGGGTGCGGCCATCATGCCGGTATTTATAAAAACTGCTGTTGTGCAGGCTCAGGTAATGGAATACAGCCAGGATTCCGTTGCTTTTGAAGCGGTCAATCACCTTTTGCCGCTGCTCGATGTTTTCGAACACCAGGTAGAACATGTGTCCGTTGCAGGTTGCATATTTGGGTACCACCGGCATTCCAATGTTTTTGACGTTGCACCATTCCCGGAGCGCTTCGAAATACTGATTCCAGATGTTGATTCTCTTTTGCTGAATCTCCTCCAGGTTTTCGAGTTGCGCCCAGAGGTATGCTGCGATAATTTCGGAGGGCAGAAACGACGAGCCGGTATCCACCCAGCCGTACTTGTTTACTTCGCCCCGAAAAAACTCTGCGCGGTTTGTTCCTTTTTCCCAGATGATTTCTGCCCTTCTGGCAAAAGCTGGGTCGTTAATGGCCAATAGCCCTCCTTCACCGGAGTTGATGTTTTTTGTTTCATGAAAAGAGAAAGCAGCCAGGTGGCCGATGGATCCCAGGGGTTTCCTGATGCCATCGCTGCCGGTATAAAAACTTTCAATAGCCTGGGCAGCATCTTCGATTACAAAAAGCTGGTATTTTTTGGCCACATCCATAATTTTATCCATATCGCAGGCCATGCCGGCATAGTGCACCACAACAATGGCTTTGGTGCGGGGGGTTACCAGGCTTTCGATATTACCGGCATCCATGTTGGGATGGTTCGCCTGGCTGTCGGCAAATACAATTTTGGCTCCCTGTCGCACGAAGGCCAGGGCGGTGGAAACAAAGGTATAGGACGGTACAATGACCTCATCGCCAGGCTCAATGCCAATCAGCATGGCGCACATCTCGAGCGCATCGGTGCAGGAGGTGGTAAGCAATGCCTTTTTAAAGCCATACCGCTGTTCGAAAAACTCCTGACACTTGCGTGTAAACATCCCATTACCAGAAATCTTTCCGGAATAAACGGCCTGGTAGATGTAGTGCATCTCCTTGCCGGTGAGGTATGGCTTGTTGAAGGGGATCATGAGGCTCCCTTGCTTCTGAAGTGGTAAACGAACACCGTTTCTTCGATCCGGGTAAAGCCGCACTTCAGATGCCAGTTCAGCGAAGGCAGGTTTTGCAGCGAAAGCTTTGTCATCATCCGGGTAATTTCCGGCCTGCTGTGATAGTAACCCAGGGTTTGTTGCCAAAGGCGGGTGCCCACGCCCCGGGCAAAAAACGACGGATTTACCCCTACCATGGAGATCTGTCCGAAGCCGGTGCTCGGGTGGGTTTTGGGCAATAGTATTCCTGCCACTGCGCCCTGCTCTTTTTCCAGAAGCACCCCATCGGCATAGGTTTGGTTTAATGCGTTATCAACCCAG
>DATIKH010000037.1:0-17980 GCA_035477775.1 Bacteroidales bacterium
CCCACAAGGCCTTGTTGCCTAAAAGAATACTGAAACTCTCCTCTAAACTCGTTTGTACCACTTCTGGTAACTGTATTTACACCTGCACCAACAAAATCGGCTTGGCGTACATCGAATGGGGCTATATCAACAGTAATTGCCTCAATTGCCGACATGGATATCGGGGCGACTCCTGTGCGTTCGCCTGGCTGGCCGCCTAATCCAAAAGAGTTGTTGAAAGCAGAGCCATCAACGGTAATATTATTCATACGGGTGTCGGCGCCAGCAAATGAGCGCCCGCTTGCCATTGGAACCAGGCGGGTAAAATCACCTATAGTTCTTGAGAAAGAAGGGAGGTTTTGAAGCTCGCTTTGCCCGATTGTGGTAGAAGCTCCGGTACGGTCGGTGCTGAACACAAAGTCGCGTGTATGGGTAACCACCACTTCGCCAAGGACGGCTGCAGCATCCCTGAGCCTGAACGACATGTTGGCCGTTCCACCAAGGGCCACAAACACATCGGCAAGCTCCTGTGTTTCGTAGCCGATAAATGAAACGGTAATCCTGTAGGGACCACCAACCCTCATACCGAGGATGTTGAAGCTACCGTCGGCAAGCGTTGACACGCCATAACGGGTTCCCGAAGGCTCATGAACTGCGAGGACGGTTGCACCCGGCAGGCTTTGCCCAGCCTGGTCAACTACCATGCCGGAAATGGCCCCGGTAGTAACCCCCTGCGAATGTGCTGTGTTTATGCCAAAAACAAGGCTAAACACAACAAATAGACACATTAAAATGGTTTGTTTTTTCATAAGAACATTGTTTTGTGTTTGAAAAGGATAGTTTGTGTTATTCGGTTGTGTAAACGTGAATTTATCTTTTGTTAAATTGTAAGTTAATTTTCTTTTAAGGAATACCTGCGGGAAACCATCAGGGAAAAAAATTGGGTAAAGATAAATTTTTTTTGATACTGCAAATAATAATTTCACTGAAAAAATTTTGGCAGGGCTTTAAGTCTCAGAAGGAGAATACGCTTCTAAGACCTGAAGGCTGGGGGCTTTTCTTTTTCAGGGTAAATGCGAAGGTAGTTCCCAATCCCAAAGTGCTTCTTACACTTATGGTTTGGTTGTGTGCCTCAATAATGTGTTTTACGATGGCCAGTCCAAGGCCGGTACCTCCTTCGCCATTGCGGGAGGTCCTGCTTTTATCGCCCCGGTAAAACCGCTCGAACACCCTGGGCATTTCCTCGCGCGAAATTCCGATGCCATTGTCGGTTACTTCAACCAGGATATTCTCATCCATATCGAAAAACCCGATTTTTACCCGTCCGTTTTCATTGCCATATTTAATGGCGTTTATCAAAAGATTGGTCATTACCTGTTGAATTTTTTCCCTGTCGGCCACTACCATGATAGGGGTTTCATAACTTCGGGCAAAGTGCAGCTTGATGTTACGGGCTGTCGCTTTTATATCTACAAATTCCATTACCTCTTTAACCAAAGCAACCAGGTCGAAAGAATCGAACTTGAGTTTCAATTCTCCTGATTCGAGACTTGATATGGCTTCCAGATCTTCGATAATGCTGATCATGCGTTCAATGCTTTGTTCGGTGCGCAACAGGTACTTCCGGTTTATTTCGGGGTCGTCGAGGCCGCCATCCAACAGCGTAAGCACATAGCCCTGAATGTTGAAAATGGGGGTTTTCAGTTCATGCGATACATTTCCCAGAAACTCTCTGCGGTAGGTTTCAAGTTTTTGAAGTTCTTCAACCTCTTTGTTTCTGTCGGAGGCCCATTCAATAACTTCCTGGTTGGTCTTTTGAATTATATCAGTTTGGTCGGATAGCTTCGCTTTTTTCTGGCCTTTGGGCGCTTTGAGGTCATGAATGGTTTTGTAAATCAAGCGTATGCGGTCATAAATAAACTTGGTAAGCACATAGCGAAAAAGCAAATACGAAACAACGATCAGCAGCAACACCGAAAGCAGGAAAGGTCTGAAAAAAAACTCACCGTAGATCAGGATGGAGCTAGCACCATAGGATATGGTAAATACAAGGGCGAGCATAAGGGAAGTAAGAAATGCCAGTTTGCCCGGGGGCGCATAATTCATCATGAAATCACCTCAAATTTATAACCTATGCCCTTGATGGTTTTGATGTTTTCGATACCGATTTTTTCACGCAGTCTACGCACGTGCACATCAATAGTCCGGTCGCCAACCACTACGTTGGTTCCCCAAACCTGGGAGAAAATTTCCTCGCGTGTAAAAACCTTGTTCGGACGCGAAGTAAGCAGGGTGAGCAATTCGAACTCCTTTTTTGGTAGCGAAATTTCTTTTTTGTCTTTAAGAATCAAATATCTTTCGCGATCAATAAAAATACTTCCAGTCTGGGAGTTCTGGGTTTCTAGCTCCGATGGAATGCTGCGTTTCAAAAGAGCCTTTATTCGACTTACTAATAAGTCGGGCCGTACCGGCTTGGCAATATAATCGTCGGCGCCCGATTCAAAACCGGCTATTTGCGAATAATCCTCGTTGCGGGCTGTAAGAAAGGCAATGATGGTTTTTTTTAGCTCCGGATGCCGGTTTAACTCCCTGCAGGTTTCCATACCATCCATTTCGGGCATCATGACATCGAGTAGCACCAGATGAGGCAATACTTCACGGGCTATTTTTACAGCTTCGAGGCCATTGTAGGCATTAAACACCTTGTACCCGGCCCTGAGCAGATTATAACCTATAAACTCGTGAATGTCAGGCTCATCGTCAACAAGAAGAATTCGAAAGTTTCCGGTTTCCATAGTTGGCTGCTGGTTGTTTCACGACAAAAGTAGTTCCTTTTTTAAGGTAAAACATCTTGCTTCCGGCCCAACCGTCTCATTTATAAATTCCTTAATAATTAATTAACCTAAATTTAATATTGCCTGGGCGGTTCTTCTGCTAATCAAGGAACTATTCTAATAAAAGGCGCATCTCGACAAAACCACTAGTGTATAAAATATCATTAAGATGAACCATTGTGGATAATTTGAAATGCGGTGTATGTTTGTAGAATAAAAATAAATAATATCTTTGAAATTGCTTTTTGGACGATTCTTTTTTGCGTTTAATTCGCAAAAAATCATAAAATTACTTTTCAAAAAGACCAGAAGGGAATGTTGGTTGTAAATTTGCAGAAGTGGCCTAAAAACGGGACGGAGGCTGATGAAATGGCTTCTCTTTTTTGGCATGCTCTCGACTCAATTGCCCCGGTTATTACCCTAAACCATCTGGGGGGAATCGCTTATGCAAACAGGCGTTTTTGCCAGGTCAGCGGTTATGTGATTGAGGAAATTCCTGATTTTTTCAACCAACTAGTTTGTTTTGAATACCATAGCGAGGGATTTGATGCAGAATTACAAACCCACCTTCAATCGAACCAAATATGGATAAAATCCATATTTATTAAACATAAGAATGGAATTCCTGTGGAGTATGAGGTATCATTTATCCCTAAAAAAGTTCCGAGTCATGATTTCGAAAAATTTTTAGTACTTACACCTACAGGAAATAAAACGGGTGATGAAGATTCGGATAAGACTGATCAAGATGATAGGTTGCAGGGTACAGAGCAAGATTTTTGCAATACACTAAAGGCTGCAAACCTCTTGTGCAAAACACTTCAAGGTTCAGTTTTAAATGAACACCAACGCGAAATAGTTAAAAAAATTGAAGAATCCCTTTGCACCCTAGCTCATAGCGTTGGGGAGCATTCAAAAAGGAATAAAAAGGAGCTCCTTCAGGAACAACCTGCACCCGAACCTTTTGATCTGGGGCAAACACTTCAAAGCCTGATTGCAAGGTATCGAGATTCTGCTGCACATTCGGGAATACATATTTTAACCCAGTTTGAGCTCCCTGCGACGAGAAAAATTACAGGTGTTAAAACCTTCCTTGAACAAATTCTAGCCCAGCCTCTTGATTTTCTGCTCGGGAGAAGAGAAACCCAAATGATCAACCTGTCAGCCATTTCAAATTCAGTTAGCGATAACAATTGTGAAGTTTCCTTTTTTATAATGGGTCTTTTGGGTGACCAGAAAAGCGAAGCAGAGCAGGATAAAATCGGGAATTCCGCCCACGAATTCGAATTTGAAAGATTGAACAGCATTTTGTTAAAAGCTGGCGGAAAGCTACTATTGCAACAGGTTACCGGCAAATCTTTCTATTTGCATTTCCTGATGAGTTTTCCCTTTAGCCAGCCGGTTTCAGGAATTAATTCCAATGTTCAAACAAACGGGAAGGAGGTTTTTCCTGAAAAAACCCTAATACTGATCGCTGAGGACGACGAGCTCAACCAAATGGTAATAAAACAGCACCTCCTTAAAATGGGCCTTACACTTCATTTTGTACGAACCGGCTTCAACGTGCTTGAAAAGCTCAAAACACAGCAGTACGATCTGATTATTATGGACAATCAGATGCCCGGACTCGACGGAGAGCAAACCATCAAGGCCATCCGAGCAGATCAGGAAGCAGTGTATTCGGAGATTCCCATAATCGGGATAAGCGCCAACTCTTCAAAACAAGTCAGAAACGCCTGTTTACAAGCCGGCGCAAATGATTTCGTACCAAAACCATACGAGCCATTGGAACTGAAAGAAAAAATGGTTCCCCTGGTAGTAGCCTACCGATCCAAACTTTTTAAGCACCACGGCCACATTACAAAACAAGAATACTTACCTACCATGGAAAATTATTTCGATCTTACATACCTTGACGAAACCAGTGAAGGTGACAAGGAATTCTCTTCCACCATGATTTCCTTTTTTGTGGAAAATACACCTGCAGTTTTAGAAAACCTTAAAAATAAGGTAAAACTGGAAGATTGGGAGGCCGTAAGGCAAATTGCCCATAAGCTAAAGCCCCAGGTAATTTATATGGGAATTCATATTATTAAAGATGATGTTGAAAAAATGGAAGATTACGCCAATCACAAAATCAATCTTGAGGAAATTCCTGTATTGGGAAGCAGGGTTGAAAAATACTGCTTTCTGGCCATAGAGCAATTAAAGGAAGAACTTAAAAAATATGAGATGAGTTAGTTATAGTCCTAAGCCGTTTTGTTCGCTGTTAAGGTAAAAAAGTTTATTTTCTATTTTAAGTCGGCTAAAAAAAATATTTTATCTACGCTTATTGCTATTTAAGCAAATATTTATTAATTTTGTTTCATCAAGTGGCCTGCTAACCAGTTTGATTTCGGTAGCAGTGCAGGTGTTTTGACTTTAAAGTCTGTATGCTGACAAGAATCTATGGTTGTTCTTTAAGGATGCCAGCAAAATTTTCGGAACCTTGTTTATCAGCAGAATAATAAGAAAATTTCTTTCATTTTTAATTTAAATCAGCCACAAAATGAAAATTCTCGTCTGTGAAGATGATTACATGATTATAAAAACCATCGAGCACAAACTTATCAGAGAAGGGTACAATGTAGAGGTAGCAAACGATGGCAAAATTGCTGCCGGAAAACTGGCTCAGGAAGAATTCGACTTGATTATAACCGACTTGCTCATGCCTTTTTCAGGAGGTCTTGAATTGATAAACCTGGTTAGAAACGAAATCAAGAAAGCAACGCCGATAATTGTATTGTCCAAAGTTGGCAACGAAGAAACCATAATTCAAGCTTTTCAGCTTGGAGCTGACGATTATCTTACCAAACCGTTTAGCCCAAATGAATTATCAATCAGGGTTAAGAGGTTGTTAATGAAAAAGTAGTCCTGCATGCCTTACGGCAGGAGTTTGTTAGGTTATAGCATGTTTCCTCCCCCAATTTAGTATAAGTAAGATTCATTGCGGAATACCTTTTTTAACTTTTTTAGAATGAGCAAACAATATAGGAAGATTTGGCTTGTAATAATTCTTTTGATTTATTATACAGCCCCAATATCAGCCCAATCACCCACTTACAATATCAACCTCGACAGTTTGTTTTTGCAGGCCAGGGAACTAGCCTTTGAGCAGAACAGGGTAGCAGCCAGAGCATTATGCAGACAGATACTTGAGATAAACCCCGACTACCATGATGCCAGTATCTTATATGCCCGTACCCTCGCATGGGAATACCAATACACAAACGCTGCAATAGTTCTTCAAAGCGTAATCGGGAAGGATCCTGTTCACGAAGATGCCCTGTTGGCACTAACTGATGTAATGGTATGGTCGGGTAATTTTTCTGAGGCTATCAGATATCTTGACAGGGTTCTGGTACGACAACCAACCAATACCGGATTGCTTTACCGGAAAGCAAGTATCTTGAACCTTCAGGAGGAAGGCCTCATGGCCTCGGTTGTACTAGCCCAGCTTCTCGAGCTTGATCCGACACATGCTGAAGCCCGAAGACTGCTTACAGCCGTGCAAACCGGCTGGATGCAAAACCATTTCTCCATTAATTACCGCGGCGATTATTTCGATCAGTCATCGCCCTGGCATTTGGTTTTCGCCGAATATGGCCGGAGAACTTCGGCTCTGGGGTTGATAAATTTCCGGTTAAACATGGCCGAACGATTTGACAATCAAGGACTTCAGTTCGAAATAGATGCGCACCCAATTTTATCACAGGGTACTTACCTATACCTTAATGCCGGCTATTCTCCTCACCAAGAGGTTTTCCCTGAAATTAGGGCAGGCTTGGAACTTTTTCAAAAACTGCCAAGGCATTGGGAGATTTCTGCAGGTGCCAGGTTCATGAGTTTTCCGGGAAATGATCTTTTGATCCTCACCGGCAGTATCAACAAATATTTTCACAAATATTTAATCACCTTCAGACCATTTTATACTATACCCACCGTAGGAGAACACGCTCAATCTTATTTTCTTACCCTGCGCAGGTATTTTACTTCGCCCGACCATCATTTAACCCTTACCGCTGGTACTGGATTTGCGGCGGATGCCGACGCCTTGTTTGGAGCAGAGATGTACAATCTGGAAAGCAATCTGGTCATGTTAAATTATCAGCAAAAAATTTCAGCACAATTCTTGGTTCGCGTCGGTGGTGGCTTTCAATATTATCCTGATGGAGTTTGGGGTAACAAATATACTTTCGAGGCTGGAGTGGTTTACCGATTTTAACACGTGAATTAAATAAACCATTGTGTTATGAGTAAATTTAATAGTTGCATAAGGAACGTTTTGGTACTTATTGCTTTCTTATTTGTCTTTTTGAATGCATCAACTTCAGAACTATTTGGCTTTGCAGTCCAATGCGAAACAGTTGAAGCAAATTTTTCAGCATCTGAGGATTTTGCTGCCACATCTGATTACCAGAACGGAAGAACAATTGCTGAAAATGAATCTGCAGAAAGTTCACCTACATACTTTTTAGGATTTTTCCCTGTATATCAAGCAGAGATAATTGTGCTTTTAATAATTGTATTAGGCCTTATTTCTGTAATATTATTGCTGTTTCTGTTCATTTTTTTTAACAGGCTGAGAAAAACCAGGATTAGGGATAAAGAGTATTTGATGAAAGTCGTATATCAGGAACAGCTTACCAATTACATTTACGGCGAAGAAGATCAAAACATATTGTTTCAAGGACTTAACAAATACTCCAACCGCCAGATTTTTATCAACGAAATGATGTGGCTGCATAGAAATCTTTACGGTGAAACAGCCAAACGTCTGCATGACCTGTATTTCAATTTAGACCTGTATAGCCATTCACTCAAGAATCTTTCGAGCAACCGCTGGGCTGTAAAGGCAAGGGGATTCAGAGAACTGGCGCAAATGGAAGTTAAAGATGTTGCACAGGAAATCCTTGCTTATGTAAACTCTAAAAATCAGGTTCTTCGTGTAGAGGCGCAGTTGGCATTGGTAAAACTTAACCCAGATGACCCACTCGGGTTTTTTGACAATCTGAAACTTCCCCTTTCAAAATGGGAACAATTAAACATACTTAACACCTTGCAAAACAATGAGGTGAAAGTTGAATCTTTTGAGAGGTGGATGGACAGCGAAAACGATAGCGTGGTTGTTTTTTCAATTAAAATGGCCGGGCTATTCAACCACATCCACAGTTGGACCAAAATTTTAGAATTGGTTTATCACGGAAACTCCGAGGTTCGGAGGATTGCTGTAGAAACTTTAGGATTGTTTGAACTTCCTGAAAACCTCGAAATGTTCAAGGATTTTTACCGAAACCATCTGCCGGTTGAAGAAAATGGGGATGATATTTTTTACAACCTGAAAATGAGTAATAATCGTCTTGCTGCTATTGAAGCCCTTGAAAAAATTGCCACGGAATCAGATGTACCATTTTTTAAATTCGTCCTGCGAAACGAAAAAGAATTTGTAATTCTTCAAAAATCTGTGAATGTTTTAGATGCAATAAGCAATGGAAACTTATCCGTGTGGGATGAGGCGTATGACCATGTTGAGCCAAAAGTTCAGATGATTATTGACCAAAAAAGATAGCCACTATGATAGAATTTTTTAATGTCTTGCAGTTTATGGTGGAAAATGGAATCATTGTGATTACCATTCTCATATTTGGTTCATATACATTTCTGGCAGTTTTTTCTGCTATTGCTATGATTCAATATATGCGCAAAAACAGTTTTATCGATTACAATATAATCCTTTCGTCGCCCCTTGCTCCAAGCATTTCGGTAATAGCACCTGCCTTTAACGAAGGCAAAACAATCGTTGACAATATCCGGAGTCTGTTATCGCTGCATTACAACGACTTTGAGGTAATTATTGTGAATGATGGGAGCAATGATGGTTCCCTCGAAAAAATCGTTAAGGCCTATGACCTGGAAAAGGTTCAGGTATTTTATGAGGAAAAGCTGAAAACAAAACAAGTTAATGCCATTTACCACTCGCGCAATCCAGCCTTTTCTAAACTGAAGGTTATCGATAAAATAAACGGTGGCAAGGCCGATGCCCTGAACGCCGGCATTAACCTGGCCAGTAAAGAATACATCTCAGTGGTTGATGTCGACAGCATTTTGGTTGATAATGCTTTGCTCATCATGGCAAAGCCCTTTTTGGAACAAACCGACAAGCGAATTATTGCAACCGGCGGAGTAATACGCATTGCCAACTCCTGCAAAATTGAGGATGGAAGGATTACAGAAATAAATTTCCCCAAGCGATTCTTGCCTCGCATGCAGGTAATTGAATACACCAGGGCGTTTTTGATGGGCCGTATGGCTTGGAGTAAATTAAACGGTCTTCTGTTGATTTCCGGTGCATTTGGCATGTTCGACCGCTCAGTAGTTGTCAAGTGCGGTGGATATGATTGCGACCTTGTAGGTGAAGACATGGAGCTAATCGTGCGTATGCGTAGGTTTATGAGCGACAACAAACAAAAATACCGGGTGGTATATATTCCCGACCCCTTGTGCTGGACAGAAGTACCTTCGAAATTGAAAATTTTGACCCGGCAACGCGACCGGTGGAGTCGTGGCACCATGGAAAGCCTGTTTAAGCACTTTAGGCTGTTTTTTAACCCTAAATACAGAACTTTAGGGTTGATGGGGCACCCATATTGGTTTTTCTTCGAATGGCTTGCACCAATTATCGAGTTCTTTGGTATAATTTATTTTATTGTGATTGCCATAATGGGATTCTCCAATTGGCCATTCTTCTTCCTTTTGCTTTCGGCAGTTTATCTCTTTGCGGTAAGCCTGAGTTTTTGGGCCGTGTTGTACGAAGAACTTTCCTTTCACCGCTATAAAAAACCCAGTGAGGTATTCAGAATGTTGATCAACTCATTTCTAGAGCCGTTGTTCTTTCATCCGATAATTCTTTTTTCGAATTTGCGTGGAACATTCAAGTTCTTTACTGGAGAAAAGGCCTGGGGTAAAATGGAAAGACAAGGATTCATAACGGAATATAAAAGTAAGAAACCAGCACCTGAGTACAGTAAAACTGATGTTTTGTAATGCTATCAAGTTTTTTGCGGCATAATAACTGGAAAGGCAGGCATACGGTTCCTGCCTTTCTTATTTCCCGAAAGACTAACGTTTGTTTTATATTTGCAATAAAAAGGGTATGTTTAAATCGATGACTGGATATGGCAAAGCGACGTGCCAAATTCAGAACAGACGGCTATCAGTAGAAGTGAGAGCCCTCAACAGCAAGTCGCTCGATGTTGCCTTAAAGTTGCCCGGATTCTTGCGCGAAAAAGAGCAAATTGTTCGCGGTCATATTAGTCAGAAAATGCTCCGAGGTAAAATCGATGTTGTTTTCAGTACTGAAGGTTTAGGAGGGGGCGGCTCATTTGCCATTAATGGCGGCCTGATTGTAAAATACCTTAGCGATCTGGATCAGCTTGCCAAGGAACACAATATCAAAATTCCTGAAGATATCCTCTCCGTTGTGCTTCGGATGCCTGATGTCCTGACTGCCGAAACTTTACTTGAAAATCCTGATGATTGGTTACTGATTGAAGAAGCCTTACTATTTGCCCTAAACCAGGTGGACCAATTCAGGACCTCGGAAGGAGAATATCTGGCAAACGACATGCTTGAACGAGTTGGCCGGATTGAATATCTTTCGAAACAAATTGAACCATTAGAATCCGGTCGCGAACAAGCCATAAGGGCAAGAATCTCTAAAAGTCTTAATGACCTGAAAGAAAATGTACAAGCCGACCCAAACCGGTTTGAGCAGGAGCTGATATTTTATCTCGAAAAGCTCGATATTACTGAAGAAATGGTAAGATTGGGCAAACACCTACAATATTTTGAGGAAACCATTAAAAACGAAACCGCCCAGGGGCGCAAACTTGGATTCATTGCGCAGGAAATCGGGCGCGAGATCAACACCATCGGAAGCAAAGCAAATGAATCCGGCATCCAGAAATTGGTGGTTCAAATGAAAGATGAACTTGAGAAAATAAAGGAACAATTGCTAAATATTTTATAGCTATGCAAGGAAAGCTGATTATTTTTTCGGCTCCATCGGGCGCTGGCAAAACAAGCATTGTGCGGGCTCTTTTAGAAAAGCACCACTGGCTCGAATTTTCGGTTTCGGCTACCAGCCGGCAAAAGCGTCCCGGCGAAACCCATGGCGTGGATTATTACTTTATGAGTCCTGAGGAGTTTAAAAAGCGGATTGAGATTAACGATTTTTTAGAGTGGGAAGAGGTTTATCCCGGCAGTTTCTATGGTACGCTCCGCTCGGAGGTTTCGCGAATCTGGGGTAAGGACAACCATGTTGTTTTCGATGTTGATGTGGCCGGCGGGCTAAAAATTAAACAGCAATTTAAAGACGAAGCCCTGGCAGTTTTTGTAATGCCCCCCTCGGTTGAGGTACTCGAAAACCGCCTGAGAAACCGGAAAACCGAAACCGAAGAAAGCCTGGCCAAAAGGCTCAGTAAAGCCCGCTTTGAAATCAGTTTCTCAAACAAGTTCGATAGAATTATCATTAATGACCAACTACCGCAAGCCATAGAAGAGGCCTCTGAGCTTATTAAGGACTTCGTTCAAATAGGATAAATCATGAAAGCAACCCACCCTGCCCTCTGCCTTACTTCCCCTGAGCCAAGCCGAAGGGTGCCCTCTGCTCCATGCCCCCTTCTCCATGCCCTCTGCTCCATGCCCTCTGCTCCATGCCCTCTGCCCCATGCCCTCTGCTCCATGCCCTCTGCCCCATGCCCTCTGCCCCATGCCCTCAGGCTTCATTCAAAAATGTAATCAATGAATGCAACTAACAAGATCAGAACGGGGATTTTCCCCGGATCGTTCAATCCGGTTCACATAGGGCATCTGATCATAGCGCATCACCTTTTACATCATTCCGATTTAAGCGAAATCTGGTTTGTTGTTTCACCTCAAAATCCACTGAAAGAGCATTCGGAACTGCTGCCAGAGCAAACCAGGCTTGCTTTGCTCAAGCTGGCCATCGACGAACAACCAGGATTTTTTCTTTGCCAGCGCGAGTTTACCTTAGAGCGCCCTTCATATACCTGGAAAACCATTCAGGTGCTCAGGGAAGAGAATCCCGAAAGGGATTTTGTGCTGATTATCGGAAGCGACAACCTGGATGTTTTTGCCCAATGGAAAGATCACGGTAAAATCCTGGAAAGCACCGACATTTATGTTTATCCGCGCAGAGGTGCTTCGGGTAATGAGTTTCAGAGGCATCCAAGGGTCCGGATGGTTGGGGCGCCCCTTATAGAAATATCGTCAGCGATTATTCGGGAAGGCTTCCGGAAAGGAAGCCCTCCGAGGTATATGCTCCCCGACAAAGTTTACAGGCAGATATTGGAAGAAAAACTGCTTTAGGCAGGCAACGAAAAGGCTTTTTTCAACAAATCGACACAGTCTTCTTTTTCCCAGGCAAAAAACTCAACTTCCTTAAATTTTTTCAGGGTTGACTTACCATTGAGTTTTACCATTACTTCTTCTACTCCAGGCCCGTTATACATTACCTCTACTTTATCCTTATAGCAGGTACGGCCAAAATGGCCATAGTTTGAGGTTCTTTTGAAAATGGGGTTTTTCAGGCCAAACCGCTTGATGATGGCATAAGGGCGAAGGTCGAATACACCTTTGATTTTCAGAGCGATTTCGCCATCCGAAAGGGCAACCTTGGATGTGCCAAAAGTGTTCACATACAGGCCTACAGGTTCGGCTACTCCAATGGCATAAGCAACCTGCACAAGCACTTCATCGGCAATGCCGGCAGCTACCATATTTCTGGCAATATGGCGGGCCGCGTATGCAGCAGAGCGGTCAACCTTGCTGGAGTCTTTGCCCGAAAATGCTCCTCCGCCGTGGGCGCCTTTACCTCCATAGGTGTCAACAATTATTTTTCGGCCGGTCAAGCCGGTATCGCCATGGGGGCCTCCAATTACAAACTTGCCTGTTGGATTTACCAGTAATCGAAAACCGTTTTCGAACAAAGGGTTTATCCGCTTGGGCAATTCTGCCTTCGCGGCAGGAATCAGGTGTTTAAGGATATCTTCAGAAATTTGTTTTTGCATGGCTTGCTCTGCAGCCAAAACAGCTTGTTCTGAATCGTTGGCCGCTTTAATAAACTCGTCGTGCTGGGTGGAGATTACAATGGTGTCAATACGAACCGGATTGTGATTGTCGTCGTATTCAATGGTAACCTGCGACTTGCTGTCGGGGCGGAGGTAAGTCATCACCTTGCGTTCCTTGCGGATTTTTGCAAGTTGTTGGAGCAGTATATGTGCCAGATCAAGCGATAACGGCATGCGCTCATCGGTTTCGCGCGAGGCATAGCCAAACATCATGCCCTGGTCGCCGGCTCCCTGTTCTTCGGCGCTGGCTCTTTCTACCCCTTGACGGATATCGGGCGACTGCTCATGAATAGCTGAAAGCACACCGCAAGATTCGGCTTCGAATTTCAGCGCCGAGTCGGTGTAGCCGATTTCCTTCAAAACTTCTCGTACAACACTTTGAATGTCAACCCAGGCTTCGGTTTTTACCTCACCTCCGCATACCACGAGTCCAGTGGTTACCATGGTTTCGCAGGCAACCTTCGAATCAGGGTCGCGCCGCAAGAACTCATCAAGCAAGGCATCGGAAATTTGATCGGCTACTTTGTCGGGGTGACCTTCGGACACTGACTCAGACGTAAACAGGTATCCCATATTGTGAAAAAATTAGTGTTAAAATTAAGTTGGCAAAGATAATTAAAATACGAAAAAAGCTTCCTTTTTAAACAGTCAGTTGTCTGAAGATTTGCTCAAGAGATTGTTGCTCAAGGTCCATCCATAGTATTACCAAGCCTTTTTCGACGGCATAGTGGAAAATTTCGGGCCTCAGGTCGTGCTCGCTTTGAGTAAAAATGCGGAAGCCGTTCTCCCCATGTTCTACCACATCCAATACCCCTCGGAGGGCTTTCAACTCACTTGCAGGCCAGGGCTTATCGAAGCCTACCCTGATAATTCTGTTGGTTTGATTGAGCAGTTGAACCTGCCCTGTAGGGGCATCGGCAACTATTTTTCCCTGATGGATGATGATTACCCTGTCGCAGGTGGCCTGAACTTCCTGCATGATATGGGTGGAAAGCAATACGGTTTTTTCGCTGCCCAGGTTGCGTATGAGGCTGCGGATTTCCAGGAGTTGGTTTGGGTCGAGGCCCGAGGTTGGCTCATCGAGGATCAGTACTTTTGGATTGTGAATAAGGGCCTGTGCCAGGCCGACGCGTTGCTTGTATCCCTTCGACAGGGAACCAATTTTTTTGCCGGCCTCAGGACTAAGCCCTGTAATTTCAATGACTTCTTCGACCCGCTTGTTGGTGTTTTTTCCCAAGCGATGGATTCCTGCCATAAAGCTCAGATACTCCCTGATAAACATATCTTGATACAAAGGGTTGTGCTCGGGCAAATATCCAATCCTATTTCTTACTTCAAGTGGCTGCCATACCACATCGAACCCACAAACCGAAGCAAATCCGCTACTTTGAGGAAGATAGCAGGTAAGTATTTTCATCATGGTGGATTTGCCTGCTCCGTTGGGCCCGAGCAAGCCAACCACTTCGCCCTGCTTTACTGAAAAGGAAACTTCATTCAGGGCTTTCTGTTCTCCGAAAAGCCTGCTTATATTTTTTACCTCAATCGACATAGATGTTTTGCTTTTGCGCTAAATTACTAATTTTAAAATTTCAATCAGTAAACGAAGTTTTGGACAAAATCTTGAAAGGAACTGTTTTAAAATCAACCGGAAGTTGGTATGTAGTTCTTGATGAGAACGGAAACATGCATGAGTGCCGGTTGCGTGGTAGGTTTAAAATATCCGGAATAAAGTCAACCAACCCCATTGCGGTTGGCGATAAAGTTTTTATTCAGGTTGGAGCCGGAAATGACGCAACTATCATAACTGCCATAGCCGACCGAAGAAACTATATAATCCGGAAAGCTACCAACCTTTCGAGGCAAACCCAGATTATTGCCGCCAATATTGACCAGGCCATGATTATTGCCACCCTGGCCGAACCCCGCACTTCCACCGGCTTTATCGACAGGTTTCTGGTTACCTGCGAAGCGTACAGTATCCCTGCTGTTATAGTTTTCAACAAATTGGACCTGTATGCTGAAGAGGCCCTATCTGTTTTGGCGCAACTTACCGAAATGTACACAGGCATAGGATATCAGGTACTTGGAGTGTCGGCAATGACCCGGCAGAATATGGACATATTCGAGAAGTCATTCCGCAGCAAAACCTCCTTGCTTGGCGGCCATTCAGGTGTGGGCAAATCAACCTTGATAAATACTTTGGTGCCAGGATTAAACCTGAAAGTACAAAGCATTTCTCAGGCTCACCTCAAAGGGCGCCACACTACTACCTTTGCCGAAATGTTTAAGCTTGACGACAATACTTTTATAATCGATACACCAGGGATTAAGGAGTTCGGACTGGCCGATTTCGAACCGTGGGAACTTGCTCATTACTTCCCCGAAATGCGGGCCCTTTTCAACCAGTGCCGATACGATAATTGCACCCATTACAACGAGCCAGGATGCCAGGTAAAGGAGGCCGTTAACCAGGGATTGATAAACATTTTGAGATACCAAAGCTATCTTGGCATGCTCCTCGACAACGATACACGTAAGTAAGTTTGACTGCTTTCAGGCGAGGTTTTAGGTGAAAACAACATACAATTCAGGGGTTTTGAACGGTACAGCTTTGCCTTTTTTACTTAGAAGTACTCATTAAAAATTAACTTGTTTTGAATTGAAAAAATTTGGAACGCTGGGATTCTGTAAATTTGCGGACCATTTTAACGCTTTTACAGGACGTTCCTTGAAGGTGGGTTTGCTAAAACCGGATTGGATTAGCATGTAAAAAACTTATAAGAATCAAACAACTGGGTAGCAAGTAAAGATATTGCACTTCAACAATAATTGACCATTATCAGAAAATTATGAAAACATTTCAGTTTTGCTGGGTTTTGCTTTTAGTAGTTTTTTTTACCGGATGCAATACATCATCCAGACTCATTCAGCAAGGACATTACGATGCAGCCATCGAGAGATCGGTCGAAAGACTCAAAAGAAACCCTGACAACCAAAAAGAGATTCTCAACCTGGAGAGGGCCTATCGCATTGTAAACGAGCAGAATTACGAAAGGGTCAGGTTTTTGAATGCCGAAGCCAATCCCCGCAGTTTTGTCGAAATCGTTGACCTTTATACGCGTATGAAAAGAAGGCAGACCTTGGTAAGAACGGTAACTCCGCTTAACCTTCCCGACAGGGTGGTGCAGTTTCCCTACGTTGATTTCGACCGGCGGATAATTGAAGCACAGAGGGGTGCGGCAGAGTTTCATTACAACAGGGCTCTCGAACTCATGGAGCGTAATGAGCGGATGGCATACCGTGAAGCCTGGTATAGCCTGGCAATGGTTGAGGAAATGGCCGGCGATTACCGCGATGTGAAGCGCTTACTTCCCGAAGCCTACGAGAAAGGAGTGAGTCGCGCATTGGTAGTGATTCAAAACCATACACACCTAAACCTTCCTGAAGAATACAAACAACAGCTGCTTACGGTTGACCCTCGCGGGCTGGAAACACAATGGGTTGAATTTTATTACAGCGACCTGGACGAAAGAATTTCTTTTGACTATTTCATTCAGATAAACCTCAGGCAAATTCTGATATCGCCCGATCAGACCCAGCAATCCGACCAGCAGTTCAGAAAAGAAGTAGAGGATGGGTTCGAATATGCTCTCGATGCCCGGGGAAATGTAAAAAAGGACAGTCTTGGTAACGATATAAAAATCCCTAAGTACAAAACCCTGGTTTGTGTGTTGGTTGAGACCAGGCAACTCAAAACCATTACCATTGAAGGCGATGTTGAAATTTTTTCGGCCGATCCGCGGCGTCTTTTAAAACGCGAGCCCGTGGGTTCTGCCAGCAGGTTCGAGCACCGCTCAGCGAGGGCAATTGGCGATATTGAAGCGCTTGACGAAGAATCCAGAAAGCTGGTTCAAACCAGACCATTACCCTTTCCGTCAGATGTTGAAATGATCTTACGAACCTCCGAAGGATTCAGGGTGGCAGTGGCTACCGCACTGCGCAGAAACCGAAACTTGATCTGGTAACAGAATTTTAACTGAATGCTAGATTCTGCTGCATGTGCATTTTGGAGTTTGCATAGAATTGTGCCTGCACCTACAGCATTTGAAACAAAATTTCCTTAGAAGCCAAACAGGTTGCTTAAACAGGTTTTCTGCCTACCTGGGTGATGAACCGAATCAGTTCGGCTTCCATTTCATCGACAGAGTTGCACCAGGTAAACAAATCAAGGTCGGCCTCGCAAATGGTATAATTCTCCAGAAGGCCTTCAATCCGTATAATCTGGTCCCAGTATTTTCTGTCGTAAATCAATATTTTTAATGGCTTTACGATCTTTTTGGTTTGAACCAGGGTAAGAATTTCCATGAGTTCGTCGAGTGTGCCAAACCCTCCAGGAAAAATCACCATAGCTTTGGCCAGGTAAGCAAACCAGAATTTCCGCATAAAGAAATAATGGAATTCAAAATTAAGGTCCGGGTCAATAAAAGGATTGTCAACCTGTTCGAAAGGTAAGCTGATGTTCAGCCCTATCGATCGCCCTCCTGCCAGATAAGCGCCCTTGTTGGCTGCTTCCATGATGCCGGGGCCGCCTCCCGAACAAACATAAAACCGGTCATGGTCGCTGCAGTGGTTCTGGCACCAGATGGTAATACGCCTGGCAAGTTCTACGGCATCTTCGTAATAGCGTGAGTTTTCGAGGTCTTTTTCGGCTTTTTGCAACGCTTTGGAGTCGGGTTCAGCAAGCAACTTCATGGCCGAAAGATTTTCGAGTGCCTTGTCGCGAGGCAGCGTTCGGGCCGAGCCAAAAAAAACTACCGTATTGTAAATCTTGTTTCGCAAAAAGCGCGACCTGGGCTCCACAAACTCCGACAAAATGCGCAGCTCGCGGGCAGCAGGTGACATCAAAAAATCAATGTTTTTGTATGCTTTTTCAGGTTTTTTTGAACTCATGGCAGTAATTATTTTAGTGCAATTTAT
>DATIKH010000038.1:0-3728 GCA_035477775.1 Bacteroidales bacterium
TAAAGGGGTTGGTCAAAAATAAGATTAGTAATAATCTATTTTTATGGCTTCTTTTGGGCAAACGGCTACGCACAGACCACAAGCCTTGCAACGGATCTCAACCACCTCAGCTTTTTTCTTCGCCTTGTGGTAAAGAATTACGTTGGGATCGGGACAGGTCATCAGACACCTTTTGCAACCAATACAAAGGTCCTGGTTTACCCTTGCACTTTGAATCAGGGCTGCCTTTGGGCTACCGTTTTGTTTTGCCGCGGCAATGTTTTCCGCCTGACCTTCATAGATATATTCAGTAACACTCAAAGCTGCCTTTTCGATCACCTCCATATTCTTATCAACCAGCTGGGAAATCTTGTCGAACTTGCTTTTCAACACATCGTCGAGCGCTGCTGTAGTTCCCGAAGCGATGAATTTTCCGCCTCCGAAGCGTTCCTGAATGGCTGCCCTGAGTGCATCCTGACTTACCAGTTTAACCACTCCCAGCAATCCGCCTACCATGGCAAGGTTTGATGACAAGTCGGTACCTGCCAGGTCGATGGCGATACGCGTTGCCGGAACGTAGAAAATTCGGGCTTTAAGCTTCTTAAGGCCTTTCATGTCTTCAGGTTGAATATCGTGAGCGCCTTCGGCGTTTAGAAGCACGACACCTCCCTCTTTTAAACCATCATAAAACGGCATGGTGTAGCTCTTTCCCATACTTACCACATGGGCATGAAATATCATGATGATATCCGGGTAGAGGATTTCTCCGCGCTCGTGGATGGGCATGTTCGAAATGCGCACATAGCTCTCGGCTGGGGCCAGGCGTTTCTCGGCGCCAAAAAACGGGTTTACGGCGCTTTCCTTACCGTCGGCCGAAGCTGCCATACCAATTAAGTGAGCTGCCGTTACAACTCCTTGTCCGCCTAAGCCGGACATCCTGATGGAAAACCTTTCTTCCATAATTACTACTCCTTTTTATCTTTTTTTACCTCCAGGCGCTTGATCAATTCTTCGGCTTCCGGAGAAAAATATTCCTTAGAAACATATGAGCCATCAACCTCTTTCACCTTTACCATATCCAAGGCTACCTGAGGCTTAAATTTATAGTTGGTTGGGCAGGGGCAGAAAATCTGCACATAGGTTGGTCCTACTTCCCTGGCTACCAGAATTGCACGGCGTACTGCGCGTTCCAATTTTTTCGGGCTATAAGGCGATACTACGGCCACATAATCGCATCCAGATTCTCTTGCAAGTTCGGGAACCGGAATCTTTGGGAATTTTTTCCCTTTCGGGGCCATGTTCAGTACGGTACCTTTGCTCGACATACCGCTTTCCTGTCCGCCGGTATTGGCGTAAGCTTCGTTGTCGAGCATGATGGTGGTGATGTTTTCCCTGCGGAACCACGAGTGCATCGTGATATCCAGTCCGATATCTGCAGTTGCACCGTCGCCGGCAATTACTACCACATCTTTGATTTTATCGGGGAACCTAAGGCTAAGAGCCCTTTTCAATCCCGAAGCAACAGCATTTTGGTTGCCAAAGAGCGAGTGGATATTTTGCAGGGCAGCCTGAGGAAAACCAAGTGAATTACAGCCGGTCGAACCAACCACGATGGTATCTTCAGGATTGGGCAATGAGGCCATGGTAAGGCGCAGGGCCAGGGCAAGGCCGCAGCCGGCACACAGTGGGTGCTCCTCCAGAATTTCCTTAAAGGTACCCAGGTCGTTTACGCCATAGCCTTTTCCATAAGGCCCATTTTCAACGAGATCTTTGTACTCCTGAGGCATTACATCCTCATATCCGGGCGATATTCTAAAAAGTTCCTTTTTCATTTTGCACATCTCCTTATTTCGGCCAAAATCAGTTCGGGAGGCATGGTCATACCACCAAACACCCTTGGGCCGCCGATTACTTTAGCGTTGTCGTCAATTCTCGTTTTAATTTCACGGCACAACCAGCCGATATTGTTAAATTCAGGAACAATAACCGCTTTTGCTTTTTTGGTTAGGGTTCTGATTTCTTCAGTTGGGAAGGGCCTGATAACTTTGACCTTGATCAAACCTACATTGATTCCTTCCTTCTTGGCCATGGCTACTGCTTCGCGGCTTTGGGAAACTGCAGTCCCCGATGCTACAATCATAATGTCGGCATCTTCGTTCTCTACTTCTACCAGTCCGCCAAGATATTGATGAATGTATTTTCTCGACCTTTCAGCAGCAGCATTGATTTCCTGTTGCCATGAAGCGTGTGCAGCGTAGCTTACGAAGTTGCTCTTCATCACGAACGGATCGCGGATTTGCCTGATGGGTACATTTTCCATATCCATTACCGGAACTGGAGCACTGTAAGGATCATAAGCCGGAAGTTTCATGTCTTCAGGAGTAAGTTCTACACTCACTCGGGTGTGGGTTACAAAGAAACCATCTATAAAAACACCAATAGGAACATGAACCTCAGTTTTTTCCGCAATGATGAATGCTTTCAGTAGCATGTCGTAAAGATCCTGGGCTGCTTCTGCATGAAACATAAGCATACCTGTATCGAGCAGGAACGACATCTCGATGGTGTCGGGCTGGATGGTGAGCGGAGAGTTGATACCCCTGGTCATAAAGGCACAGACTATTGGAAGTCTGGCGCCTGCCCATGTTGGGAACATTTCGAACGCACGCATGGTGCCCGGACCTCCGGTGGCGGTAAACACCCTTACGCCGCCCATGGCTGCGCCCGAAGCTGCCGACATTACGGCGAATTCGTTTTCGCCCCTGAAATAATCTTTAATGTACCCCTCGGCATAAATATCACCCACAAGGTGCATACTTTCCGATTGGGGTGTAATGGGGTAGGAAATGGCCATTTCGACATTGGCCCTTTTTACGGCTTCTTTAACAACCTCGCTACCGGTTATAAACTTCTTTTCCCTCTTGGCTTCGAACAGCATGTGATGAGGGTCCACTACTTTTTGCTTAATCATTTTGTTGCCCCCTTCTTCTTTTTAATAATCTCCAAAAGTCGCTTATACGATGCCGCACCGGCTTCCCTGAGGGTGATCATGGCATCCTCGTGGCCCGCAACACCACACAAAGCTATGGTATAACAATCGGTACCACCCCTGATAATTTTCAATGCAACATTGGCATAGTGGCAATGTACACCGGCAAAGACACAAACATCGATCTTATTGTGCCAAATGGTCAGGTTTGGATGGTTTGGGTTGATCTCGATCGCCGGATTAATTTTTGGATACTTGGGCCGGTAATCGGGCATGGGGATGATTTTTGCTCCAACTGCATCTGCAATTTGCTTCAGCAATACAGCCTTCTCCTCAACTCCTTCTTTCCAGGTCCACAACAACTGAGGGCCGGGAAAAAAAACAGGGTTCTTAGCCCCTAAAAGCTTTTCTGCAATCTTGTGCATAGCTTCTTCCTCAGGTACTTCCCTTCCTTCGATCAGCGACATATCCTTGGTGGGTAACTCAATACCCATCAGGGCTGCTGGAGGTGGCAGAAAACCTTCCGGACCGGCTAAGACTTGGTAGTTTTTTTGTTTTTGTAACTCCATTGTTTTCGGTCTTATTTAACGAAAATACCCGGCATGCATACCAGGCTCTTATGAATTTGACGGTGCAAGTATATTACTTTTTTAAACACAAGGCAGGTTTTATTCCATATTTTTTCGACGACTTTAATTAGTTTGTAGTCAAAATTTTAAAATTTTTATTTAGACCGAATAAAAATAACAAACACCATCAA
>DATIKH010000039.1:0-1996 GCA_035477775.1 Bacteroidales bacterium
GTCTTCACCTTCTGGCAATATGCAACTGGTTATGTCGCTTGCTGCCATACTTCTGAAGATGGTCCCCGAAGAAATCATCAATGCAGCTACCATTAATGGGGCTTACGCCATGGGAGTGGAAGATATCCTGGGGTCTGTTGCCGTAGGCAAAAAAGCAAATCTGTTTATTACAAAGCCCATATCTTCCTACGCTTTCATGCCTTATGCCTTTGGCAGCAACAAAGTCGAAACGGTAATCATAAACGGAAGGATTCAATGAGTCAGAGCCAATATCCAATCGTTGTGAAAACCTTGCAGGGTCTTGAGGAGATCCTTGCAGGCGAATTGCGGCAGCTTGGAATAGAAAACACTAAACTATTGCGTAGGGGAGTATCCTTTGAAGGAACTATGTCCGACATTTATCGGGCCAACATGTTTTGCCGAACCGCAATAAGCGTCTTACGCGAAATTGGTTCATTTTCGTTCGAAAGCCGCGAAGAGTTTTATGCAAAAATGGCCGAAATAGCCTGGGACAGCTACTTCAGCCACGACAAGACCATTGTAATTTCGTCGGTTGCCACACGCAGTGAAGTGTTTTCCAACACCCTTTTTCTTTCACAGTTAAGCAAAGACGCTGTGGTGGATTATTTTCGCGCCAAAACAGGGCAAAGGCCAACAGTAAATAAAGACGAAGCCCAGATACGGCTCAGTGTTTATGTGAACAACGACCGTTGTATCGTATCGCTCGACAGCAGCGGGGAGCCACTTTTTAAAAGGGGCTACCGGCGCGAGGGAGGAATGGCTCCTCTAAATGAAGTGCTTGCTTCAGGATTGATCATGCTGGCCGGGTGGGACAAGAAATCAACCTTCATCGACCCCATGTGCGGTAGCGGAACCTTCGCCATTGAAGCGGGATTGATGGCGGCCGGCATCGCTCCGGGCAGTCTCGGCAGGTCGTTCAGTTTCGAACACTGGAACGATTTTGAACCTCATTTGTGGGATCAGGTAATGGAAGAGGCACAAAAGCAAAGATCGCCCTCAGTGGCAACCATCATGGCCTCCGACATGAATCCAAAAATTGTTGAGGTGGCCCGCAAAAACATGATGGAAGCCGGACTGTTAGGCCAGATCAGGCTCCAACGGCAAGATTTCTTTCATTATTACCCGCCATCTGGCGGTGGATGGGTATTGCTCAATCCACCCTATGGCCAACGTCTGAAAAATGAAAACCTCAACGATTTCTATAAGTCCATAGGCGACATCCTCAAAAAAAGCTATCCGGGATACCGGGCCGGAATCATTAATTCGGATGTTTCCTCCATTAAATCTATCGGTCTGAAACCACTTTCGAGAACCACGGTTTACAACGGATCGCTCGAGTGTAAATTTATGGTTTTTGAGCTTTTCAGCGGGCCACACAAAGAACACGTCATAGCAACCCGCCCCAAAAGAAAAAGAATTGAGCAACCGGAAAATCGTGCAGATTCGGAGAATCAAAACTGAAAAAATAAAAGCATTATTCGGTTGCTGTTCGATTATTGACGGAATCTGAATAATTGAATATTGCTGTTACTTGATTTCTCCTCAAAATGGATAAATTTGGACGCAGGATATAAATCACGCTAGAGTTATGGAACTTAACGGCAATAGCCGGATTTTGCGAAAACCTTCCTGGCTGAAAACCAAGGTACCTTCGGGCAAAAACTTTCTTGCGGTAAAAGAAATTGTGGATCGTCATAAGTTGCATACCATCTGCAGCAGTGGCCATTGCCCAAATATGAACGAGTGCTGGGGTGCCTCTACTGCCACCCTGATGATTCTGGGCGACACCTGCACCCGCTCTTGCAAATTTTGCAATGTGAAAACAGGCAGGCCCCTTCCGCCCGACCCCGATGAACCCCGAAGGGTGGCGCAGTCGGTACAGCTATTGAATCTCAAACATGTCGTAATTACTTCGGTCGATCGCGACGACCTCCACGACCAAGGCGCTCGGCAGTGGGCAGAAACCATTAAAGCC
>DATIKH010000040.1:0-4279 GCA_035477775.1 Bacteroidales bacterium
ACTGCAAAGAGAACAAAAGCTCTTGCTTTCGCTATCCGATTTTTTATGTGATAACAGAATGCTTCGTAAAAACGACATAAAGCGAATTGCAGAAAGGGACATGTCGTGCAATTTGGATATTATCGAAGGCGGTGGTTGCACTTTTTACAGAGAGCGGTTAAAAAGGCAGGTTAAGGATTTTCAAGTTTCTAAACCATCTGTTGTTCATTATGAGAACGTTTTGTCGCTTAATAAAAAACAACAGGATTAGCCAGCCGCCAATCGGCAACTTTTCATTCAGCCAACACTTTGGCCCTTGAATCACCGGGTTTAATTCAGGTATTTTTCTGAACTTTGACTTGTGCAGGCAAAACCAACAGCGCCCATCCCTGACTGCGGGTAATGGGCGCTGATTTGATTAATTCAAGTGCGGTGCAACAAGAGTTACGCCAGGCAGGCCTGCCTTCTGATCGCAGTTTATCAAAACTATTATCTTTGGAGAAAGACCTGCCCTATGTTATTAGGCCAGGTCAAAACAAAAATTAGTGTAATGGGAGGTGCCTCTCAAGGAAGCGCTGTCCTTTATTTCAAAAATATTACACCTACAAGTTATGGAGAGCAATTTCCCTGCAGAAAAAATCACTTTCGAAACAAAAACCATCACGGCAGAACTTGTTAAAGAATTGTGGTCGAAAACCTACAATACCGCGGGCAAGCCCGATTGGTCGCACATTCTTCCTTATTATGCTGATGATATGTATTTCCGCGACTCCATTCAGGAAATACGAGGCAAAAAGCCTTTTACCGAGATGACCGAACGCCTTGCTGCACGGTCGAAAGACCTGAAAATGCGGGTTGTAAATGCTATAATGAGCGAGAATATTGTTTTGATAGAATGGGAAATGACGCTCAGTTTTAAAAAATATCCCAGTTCAATTATGTATGGTTCAAGCAGGCTTACAATAAACGACGAGGGAAAAATTGCCGCACAACGCGATTACTACGATTTGTGGGGCGATATTTTTGATAATATTCCCCGGTTTGGTAAAATGTACAGACGATTTATGAAGAAAAAATTTGGTTGATGGACAGGAAGAAAAAAAGCAAATTCTTTAAATATTTTAAAGAATACGAGTGGTCGAACATATTCGCCATGATTAGAAACAATCGCCGGGACCCGAAAATTTGCACTGAAAGTTTTAAAAACCGGCTTGTGGTCATTACCGGTGCTACATCGGGTATTGGTTACCATACTGCGCGAAAATATGCTGCACAGGGGGCCAATCTTTTGTGCATCAACAGGAACATCCAAAAATCTGAAGCTTTATGCAATGAAATCCATCAAGAGTACGGGGTTGAGTGCAATTATAAAATTGCAGATTTAAGCCTTTTGGCCGATATTAAGCGGGTGGCTGCCGAACTTGCAGCAATGCAAGCACCCATTGATGTTTTAATTCACAATGCCGGCATATATCTCACCAAAAAGGAATTAACGGCCGAAGGACTTGAAAAGCTTTTAGTGGTTCATTACCTTTCAACGTTTATAATCAATTACAGCTTAATGGACAAGCTCAAATCGCAGCAAAAAGCCCGGATTATTATGGTGGGTTCGGAAGGACATCGCTTTGCAGCATGGGGGCTCCATCTCGATGATTTGAATTGGGAAAAGAGAAGGTATTCGGGTTTAAAAAGTTATGGTTCTGCCAAAACAGCCCAACTATTGTCGATGCTCGTTTTTGAAAAACATTTCGAAAACACAGGAGTAACTATCAACACCATGCACCCCGGGGCTGTTAAAACGGAAACCGGGCAGGAAAACGGCCCTGTTTACCGTTGGTTTAAAAAAACTTTTTTCGATAAAACCCTTAAATCGCCACAGGTTTCGGCCGAAGCACTGTATTATCTTGGCGTGGCGCATGAAATGGATAAAGTAAGCGGAAAATTCTTTAATTTAACCACTTTGGAAACTCCTGCCCCTCCGGCTTTAGATATAGAAGCAGCATACGAACTCTGGGATAAAAGCTTGGAAATGGCAGGGCTTAAAGCCTGAACAAATCATTAAGTCATTAGGAGTTGGGAATAAACATGAAAGAAAATATTGCATACGAAAAAAGATATCATTCCATTGTAGTGGGTGGCGGAATTGCAGGTTTAACTTCGGCTGCTTACCTGGCCAGGGCCGGACAAAAGGTATTGCTTATTGAGAAAAACAAGGAGTTGGGTGGCCTGGTTAATTCATTTACCCGCAATGGTTTCACTTTTGAAGCAGGGGTCAGGGCGCTTGTAGATGCCGGAATCATATTGCCCATGCTGAAAGACCTTAATATTCAGCTCGAAGTGGTAAAAAGCCCTGTTTCCTTGGGTGTCGGAAATGAAATTATTGCTGTTGAAACCATTGCCGATTTGAAAAAATACAGGCAGCTTCTCGTGAAAATTTTTCCTGAAAGTGAAAACGAAATTGATGGGTTGTTAAAAGCAATACAAAAAATAATGAAACACATGGACGTGCTGTACGGCGTTGAAAATCCTGTGTTTAAAGATTTAAAACGCGACAGGGAATATCTTTTCAAAAAACTTTTGCCCTGGCTGCCCAAATTTGTTTTTACGGTTGGCAAGATTAACCGAATGAACAAGCCGGTTGAAAAACACCTGGATGCCATTTTGAAAAATCCATCATTGCGCGACATCGTTGCGCAGCATTTTTTTAAAAACACACCGGCTTTTTTTGCCTTAAGCTACTTTTCGCTTTATCTCGATTACTTTTATCCCAGGGGCGGGGTAGGAAAGCTCTCCGAAGCCCTGAAAGGCAAAATCCTTGAATACGGGGGTGAAATAATGCCTGAAACCAAAATCACCGCAGTGTCGGCTGATAACTGCACTGTAACTGACCAAAACAACATTGCCTATAAATACGAATATTTGATATGGGCAGCCGATTCGAAAACATTTTATAAAAATGTTTCTGCCGAAGGATTGCGTCCAAAAGACAAGCAGAAATTTGAAGAAACCAGGATAAAAACATTGCAAGGCAGGGGAAACGATTCTGTTTTTTCACTTTACCTCGAAGTGGACGAGCCCCTCGAAAGCTTCAGAAAAATTGCACATGGGCATTTCTTTTATACCCCCTTAAAATCAGGACTGGGCGAAACCCACCGCCAAGAGCTTGACAATTTGCTCAGCAATTTCGAAAATGTATCTAAAGAGCAGGTTTATAGCTGGCTCGAAAGGTTTACCCGGTTAAACACTTATGAAATTTCCATACCCGGGCTCAGGGATGCTTCGATGGTTCCTGAAGGTAAAACAGGGCTGATTATCAGTTTGCTTACCGAATACAATCTGTTTGCAAAAATTCAGAAAGCCGGATGGCTCAACGAGTTTATTCCCGAACTCGAAAACCGCATGATAAGGGTAATCGCCGAATCGGTTTACCCGATGTTAAATGAAAAAGTTACTGGCCGCTTTTCGTTCTCGCCTTTAAGCATCGAAAACAGGGTGGGCAGCTCCGAAGGAGCCATTGTGGGCTGGGCATTCGACAGGCCCATGCCGGCAGTAAATAAAATTCAATTTTCTGACAAATCCACACTTACCCCCATCCCAAACATTTATCAGGCAGGGCAATGGGCTTATAGTCCGGCAGGTGTACCCATGTCGATACTTACCGGCAAATTGGCTGCGGATAGAATTATTAAAAAAATTGGAAACAAGATACAATTGCCTAAAAAAAGTGTAGCGGTCTAAAAAACCTGGCCGGAAATTTTCATGTCTTTAAATATCGCCATAAAAAACACAAGAAGAAACGTCGGCTCAGCCTTCAAGACCAAAGTTTGCTTTAGGTCACCAAAGCGCTTTACACTCTAAGCAGAAGTTGCACCACCATTCTGGCTTCCTCCCAAGAAGATTGGAATCATATAAAGAGGGGCCCTGCTTTTCGCACATTTAGCTGAATAACAACACCAAAAAATCCGGAATTCTTTTTAAATTTATATTCTGGTGTGTGCTTTTTGATTTTTCAATCACCTGGGTCGGTTATTCTAAAACCAATCGAAATGAACGCTACGAAAAACTGTCTTATCAATGCCTGTGGTGGTGCAAAATTCTTCATCTGGAAAGCTCTGTTTGTTTATCTGTTGTCCGTTTCGGTAAGTGCAAGCGGGCAGGGGCTTTCAGAACGGATTCTGCCGGTTCGTGCCGAAACTTACCGCATCGGGATCGTGTCCTTTTTCCACGAAACCTGTACCTTCTGTCCTGAGCCTGCAACACTGGCTGATTGGCTGGCTACCGGGCAGCCGACCGATCGTTT
>DATIKH010000041.1:0-8971 GCA_035477775.1 Bacteroidales bacterium
TTCTGTTCCAATTTGCGGGTTCAAATCGGCAATCCAGATTTCAAACTGTTTAGTCTGCATAATCTAATTCATCAAATTCTTTAAGTACCGATAGGGAGTTCGGGCTTACAAGTTTGGATTCATTTCGGAGTTTTTGCTCCAAAATGATTTTTTTTTGTAGCTTATTATAGAACCCAATTGCTTCATTGAAATACCGATTCCTTGGCTTTTTCATAACGGAAAGAATCTCTTCGGTTTCGCCAAAGATAGCCTCATCAATTTTCAGTGATACAGTTTTCATATACACTCATGTTAAACCCCAAAGGTATATCTTTTTTGTATATACCGCAAGGTTTTTGAAAAAATATCAAAAACTCAAAATTATACTTGTCAGCCCGGAAGCAATGAAGGATAAGCACTAGCTTCTACCAAGGTAATAAAATTCCAAACCCTTATAGCGTTGTCGCATGGAATATTTGCAAATTTCGATTTTGGGTTTTTCATTGGTTCCTAATTCAAGACTGTTGGTTCGCAAAATTAACTTTTGGTAAAATCAATCAGAGGTTAGTAGAACTGGGCATAGCTAAAACCAAAGTCTTCAAAAAATAACCCAAATCAATACGCTGATAAAATAGGTCTTCGTCGCTCTTTCGTTGTTTTTCAGTCGTCCCATTGATTGAGGTTACTATGGGTTTCTGACTCCAATGGTCCATGCCCGGCAAAGCCAAAGCACTTTAAAAATGAATTCCCAATCAAAATCTTAGTTCAAATTCTTATATATTTGCCCCCTTCTAAAAACAGAAAAATACTATCCATAATAATATAACTAAACAAAAAAACAACATGGTAAAATCAAACGAAAATGTGAAACCGTTTATATCGCGGTGGAGTGTTCCCATCTCCGGCTTTTTATTAACCCTTATGGGCGGCATTTCTTATGCCTGGGCTGTCTTTGTAGTTCCATTGCAGGAGACTTTCGATTGGAGCAGGGCCGAGGCCGTGTTGCCTGTATCGGTTTACCTGTTCTTTTTTGCGGTAATGGGTACCCTTTTCGGGGGATACCTGCAGGACAAATACGGTCCGAGGAAGATTGCTGTGGCAGGCTCCCTCCTACTGCTTTTGGGCTATGCCATGGCCGCACAGATTGATCACTTTCCGTATGTATGGTGGCTCACGCTTTCGTACGGTGTAATTGCCGGAATGGGCTGCGGTTTTACTTATTGCGTGGCCGTTCCCTCTGCCCGTAAATGGTTTCCCGACCGTCCTTCATTGGCAGTTGCCATCTCGGTAACCGGCTTTGGTTTGGCAGCCACATTTTTTGCACCGTGGATTACGCGTATGATTGCCAATACCAGTATTGCCAACACATTTTTGGTTTTGGCGGTTTTGACCAGTGTGGTTTCACTGATGGCTGCCTGGTTGCAAAGGGTGCCATCCGAAGGATGGACTCCCGCCGGGTGCAGCGCAAACAATAATGGCATCAACGGAGACAAACCGGATACCACTGCCCGCGAAGCGTTCAAATCCCGTTTCTTTTATTTGCAATGGTTGTGCTTTTTCTGCCTCATTTTTGGCGGACTAATGGCCATGGCGCATCTGGTTCCTTATGGTGTTTCCACCCTGGGCATGGAGCGGCCTCTTGCAGCCGTGGCCATGATATGGTTTGGACTGGCCAACGGATTCGGCCGAACCTTAGCCGGGTTTATTGCCGATAAAGTTGGCCCGCTCAATGTGATGCTGGTATCTTTCCTGATTTCAGGTATCGCATTTTTGCTATTCAACACGCTGGCTACCTCCCCTATGTTGCTCAATATTTTTGCCCTCATTTTTGGCTGGGGTTTTGCAGCTACATTAGGGCTAATGCCCGCCCTTACCAACGCGGCATTCGGAGCAAAAAATTTGGGCGCCATTTATGGCGCGCTGCTTACCGCGTTCGGTCTTGCGGCCCTTTTGGGTCCTATGGCGGCTGCCCGGGCCTACGATTTAACGGGTGAATATGCGCTCTCGTTTGCCGTTGCAGGGGTGCTTAGCCTGATAGGTTGGGGCATTTGCCTGTTCGCCTTCAAACTGAAGTATAAAATGAGATAAAGGCCAAAACACAGGTATCATTCCTGCTGGTTGTCGAGGAGCATTAACGACCTCTACATTTACTGGCATCCGATTTAAAGCTAAGGGAGAGCCGCATGTCGAACATGAGCTCTCCCTTTTTATATAGATTATGGGGGTTTTGAGATTTGACCGATGCAAATGCTGCTTAGCCCAAATTACCCTTTTTTGGTTTTATTTGCCAGTACCTGTGCCACATAAAAGGCTATCTTTTGGTTGAAAGCTTCCTGAAGCCTCCTTATCACCGGCAAACCTGTCGTATAGGTAAACTCTTCCACCCTGAAGGCCGGCAATACCTTGCGCGAGGTACCTGTGATAAAAACCCCGTCGAACTCCGGCAGCCTGCTCACCGCAACCTTTTCTTCCTTAACTGCGATACCAAGCTGATGGCACAACAGGAGTACATGTTTTTGGGTAATTCCGGGCAGAACATCCTGCATTGGAGGTGAAACCAACTCATCGCCCTTAACAAAAAACACATTCGACCTACTGCCTTCGGTGATGCAGTTATCATCGTCAACCAGCAGGGTTTCAAAAACATTGTTTTGCTGTTTTGCTACATTCGTGTTGCTTCTCAGTTCCGTATCCATCACCTTGGCATTGGGGTTTATCCTGAGTCCGCGATGGAGCCCCAGGGCCACTCCGCGTTCAAAGTCGGCATCTGTCGGGTAGTGGTGTTCCATCACATAAATCAGGAATTCATTCCCCGACATATCATCCTCGGTCAAAACCACCACTTTGATATTTCCAACCTGAAGCCGATTGGTCTCAATAAGCCTGTAAACCTGATCAATAAAATCATCAGGAACAACCTTTGAGGAGAACCCGCTCAGTGCAACCGTACTGTAGAGCCGCTCCAGATGATCCTCCAGGAATAGTGCCACACCATCAATTACACGAAAAACCTCATAAATATAATGAGGCCGGTTGAAAATCGAATTATCAAACTCTTCAACAGGAACCAATTGCCCGTTTCTGATGAACAGGCTTCCACGACATTCTGCCATACAACATTTTTTTTGGCAAATGTAACCTGTTTTCCTAATTCGAATCTATATGTAAAAGGATTGAATTCTCGTCTGTAATTGTAGTATATTAGTCAGCAAAATATTTTTAATAAAGCTCAATCATGAAAATCAGCAAATTTGTTTTGGCTATAGCCTGCTCTTTGGTTTTCTTGCCGGCAGTTTCACAAACTACGAGGCAAACGGGCTTGCGCGACCGCACCCCTTCTGTGTTTGCATTCACCAATGCAACGATTGTAACCGCACCGGGTGTCGTCGTGGAACGCGGTACGCTGGTAGTCCGCAACGGTTTGGTCGAGGCTGTTGGTGCCAATGTACGGATTCCTGCAGATGCTACCGTTCACGACTTATCCGGAAAGTACATATTTCCGGGGTTTATCGATGCCTATGCAGTTTGGAACCACTACGACACCCTACCACCTCGCCGCCACGGCGCCACTTATTGGAATGCGAATGTAAACAGTCATTTCAACATGGCTGAGGTGGTTCGAAATTCGGAAAGGGACGCTGCCCTCCTGCGCTCACAAGGCTTTGTTGCAGCCAACCTGGTGCCCGACAGAGGTATCATGAGAGGTCAGGGTGCAGTGTTGTCACTGGGAAGTGTGCAACCGGCCATGCAGGTTGTAAATCCTGCCTCATCGCAGGTTGTTGACTTTATGATCACCCGCAGGGCCGGCCGCGGATATCCCACTTCGGTGATGGGAGCCATTGCGTTGACAAGGCAGGCACTGCACGATGCCGAGTGGTACCGGCAGGCTCAAGCGTCTTATGCCCGAAACCCGCGCAACCAGCAACGCCCGGAAGAAAATATCAGTCTTGGCGCCCTGGTTCATGCCCGCGAAAACAGAATTCCATTTATCGTTGAAACCCCAAATGAGATTCTTTTTTTAAGGATTCATGAGATAAACCGGGAGTTTGGGCTCAACCTGTGGATCAGGGTCAGCGGCTACGAATACCGCCGCCTAGATGCCATTGCCCAAACCGGCCTGCCGGTGATTGTGCCCGTAAACTTTCCGGCCCCGCCTGCCGTTGAAGCCCCCGAAGATGCCATGAACGCTTCGTTGGAGGACCTAAGACACTGGTATCTGGCACCGGAAAACCCGGCAAAACTCGCTGAAAAAGGACTAAACATTAGCCTCACAGCCTATGGCCTGAGCAAAACCGAAGATTTTCTGAGCAATGTACGGAAAGCAATTGATAGGGGTCTAAGCCGCGATGCTGCTCTGGCAGCATTAACGGTAAATCCGGCCAGGATGCTCAGGATAGAGCAAAAATACGGCACCCTTGCTGCCGGAATGTCGGCCAGCTTTTTTATTTCATCGGGCCATATTTTTGAACAAAATGCAACCGTGGAGCAGGTCTGGATCGACGGAAATAAATACTATGTGCAGCCCCCACGCGAAGAGCCACGCGGAACCTGGACTATGAAGAGTCAAATTTGGCCGGAGCCGATTACTTTGTCGTTGACCGGCGAACCCAACCGCCCCGAAGGAAAGGTAGAATCTCAGGGTAAAACCATACGACTGCAGGGCGTAAGATTCGATAACGCAAGGCTGTTTATGCAGTTTCCCGGTGATACCATCGGCATTCCAGGCACAATAAGACTCTCGGCACATCTGCAGGGCAATGAACTAAAAGGCCTGGGAGAGAAAGCCACAGGGCAAATTTTTGCGTGGTCTGGAAGCCGCAGCGCCCCTTTTGCCAGGGAGGAACGAACCCGGACAGAGCCAAAGAAAGAACTCAACCTGGCGCCACTATTCCCATCCATTGATTTCGGGGTGAGGACGAATCCTGTGCAACCTGAACACCTCTTGGTGCGCAATGCTACCATCTGGACCCAGGGCCCGCAAGGAAGACTGGAAAATTCCGATATGCTTGTTCAGCGAGGTAAAATCTTAAGGGTTGGGCACAACCTGCCTGTTCCACGTGGTGCAGTGGTGGTGGATGCCACAGGTCTGCATGTAACACCCGGCCTTATTGACCCCCACCTGCATACTGCCATCCTCGGAGGGGTAAACGAAACAGGCGATGCCATCACATCCGAAACCCGTATTATCGATGTGTTCAATCCCGACGACATATGGACTTACCGCCTCCTTGCCGGTGGAATGACCGCCGGCACCTTGTACCACGGCTCGGCCAACCCTATTGGCGGGACTAACCTTTTTGTAAAATTGCGGTGGGGCGCCCTGCCTTCGGAGATGATGGTGGAGGAGGCATTACCCGGCCTGAAATTCGCCCTTGGCGAAAATGTAAAGCGGACCCCCGGAAGATACCCCAATACCCGCCTCGGAGTGGAACAAATCATCAAGGATGCTTTGATTGCCGCTCTGGAATACGAGCAGAAGCACAAAAACTTCAATCCCCGCTCAGGACTGATACCACCGCGGCGCGATCTGCAACTGGAAAGCATACTGGAAGTTATACGTGGCCGACGCGGTTCGCATGTACATGCCTACCGGGCAGATGAAATGTTGATGATGATGCGCCTTGCCGAAGAGTTTGGATTCAGGGTAACTTCTTTTGAGCATGCCGTGGAAGGCTACAAGATAGCGCGCGAATTGAAGGAGCATGGAGCCATTCCCGTGGTGTGGACCGACTGGACCTCTTTTAAAGTGGAGGCCTACGACGGAATCAGATACAATGCCGCATTGCTCGATCATGCCGGGGTAACCACTACCCTACACAGCGACCACACCCAGCTCTCCACCCGAATGAATTGGGAAGCTGGCAGGATGGTCGGCCAAGGCATCACCGAGGAAGAAGCGCTCAACCTGATTACACTCAACCCAGCCCGACTCATGGGCGTTTCGCACCGGATGGGTTCGCTTGAAGCAGGAAAGGATGCCGACTTTGTAATTTGGAACGGAAACCCACTTTCGGCATTCACCATTGCCCGTCAAACCTGGATTGACGGCCGCAAATACTTCGACAGGGAAGAAGACCTGCTCATGCGCGAGGAGGTGCAAAAGGAACGGGCAAAGCTCATTCAACGCATCCTCCAGGAGCCGGCCAGTGTGCGTCAACAAGCCACGCCTCCGCGAGGCGGAAGACCCCAGGAATTTGAATAACCCCAAAAAATAGAACCCATGACATCAATCATATTTATCATAGCCGTTGTTTTAGCCTCGACCATTTTGCCCAGGCAGGCAAGTGCCCAGATTCCCGCACCTGCCCAATCGCGGCCAATAGCCCTTACAGGTGGCACTATTCATACCCTTACAGGCGCTCCCATTGCGGGCGGTACCATCTTAATGGTGGACGGGAAAATTGCAGAAGTCGGTGTAAATATTGCTCTTCCTGAAAACACAAGAGTTGTTGACATTTCCGGAAGGCATGTGTATCCAGCCATGATTCACGGACGCACCACGCTGGGGCTGGCCGAAATCGGCGCAGTGGATGTTACAGTTGATTTGAGCGAGGTTGGGAATATCAATCCCAACATCAGGGCAGAGGTGGCCTTTCATCCTGCCAGCCGCCATATTCCTGTTGCCGCAATGCACGGTGTGGGCGTGGTGGTTACAGCCCCAACGGGCGGTATCATTGCCGGCATGGCAGCTGCCATGCTTACCGAAGGCTGGACATGGGAGGAAATGGTGCTGAAAGCGCCTGTGGGGCTGGTAATCAATTGGCCTGCCATGCACGACGCCACCGCCCGCGACAGGTCCTTAGGCGAACTCAACGACGCCTTCGACCGGGCCAGACGGTACCGCACCGCACGAAAAGCCAATGCCAATCTTCATCCTGTTGACACCCGCTGGGAAGCCATGCTGCCAGTGCTCAATAAGGAGGTGCCGGTTCTGGTCAATGCTTCAGAACTCAGGCAAATACAGGCAGCAATAGCCTGGGCCGAGAAACAGCAGGTGCGCATGATCCTGTTGGGTGGGCGCGACGCCCTTTATGTTGCAGATCAACTGAAAGAGAAAGACATTCCGGTAATTGTGGGCCCGGTATTGGGCTCGCCTGCAAGGCAATGGGAAGGTTACGACCAGTTTTATTCCCTGCCGGCCGCTTTATACCGTGCAGGGGTAAGATTTGCCATTGCAGGCGAAGCCTCGGCAGCCTATACCAGCCGCTTGCCGTGGCATGCCGCAGCAGCAGTTGCATTCGGACTTCCGGAGGAGATTGCCGTGAAAGCGGTTACCAAAAACCTGGCAGAAATACTTGGAATTTATAACCTGGTAGGAACTATAGAACCGGGCAAGGATGCTACCCTGTTGATAACCAACGGCAACCCACTTGAGTTCCAAACCAATATTGAGCAAGTGTTTATAAGAGGAAGAAAGATTGAAATGGTTGACCACCACAGGAACCAGTTCAACAGGTATCTCGAAAGGCTTCAGCAATAACATAAAAAAACCGGCATCGCGCCGGTTTTTTTTGAAGAAGTGATTCCGCCAGGATTCGAACCTGGGACCCACAGCTTAGAAGGCTGTTGCTCTATCCAGCTGAGCTACGGAACCTGAACCGTGTGTTAAAATTTCAGGCTGCAAAAATACAATTTTTCCTTGATTTAACAGGTTGTTTTGAAGTTTGAATTTACCCTTGTGGTTTATTTAGCAAATTACAACAGTTAAACCAGAATTCCAGTTTGCATTGTTCAAAATTTATTTTTAGATTTACAAGCAGTTAGCCTCCACGCAAAAACCATCATGATTAACAACATGCAAAAGATTTTTCTTGTTTTAACCAGTATGGAAAAATTGTTGCCATCCATCTTCATGATTACAACACTTAAAGAGTCAGGTCTATAAACAATCAGTATTGAAAGCATAACTGATAACTTCTTGCTTTTCAACACCCCTGACCTTTAGGTCGGTGTTGACACCCGAAACATAAATTGAATTTACAAATTAGTAACAGGGGCAGGTTGCGATCTGTAGGGACAGGTCGCAACCTGTCCTTACTGTTTATTCCTACCCATCCGACACGGCACGGGCTGAAAAACCATTACGAATAATAGAATATCTTTGCCGGCAGTTGTAAAAAAAATGCCCTGTATGGACAGGTCGCGACCAGTCTCTACAGTAATTAAAACAGATAAATATAGCCCGCGGATGAATAGACTCTGCTATTTCGCAATTCTTGTCATTGTCAATGGTTTTGTTTCCCAAAATACCTTAGCCCGTCAGATTCCGCAGGAAATGCGCGGGGTTTGGGTTTCGACGGTTTTTAATATTGACTGGCCTTCGCGTGCCGGGCTTGATGCTGCCGCCCAACAGGCCGAAGCGATAGCCATTTTAGACCAGGCAAAATCTTTGGGGTTGAACACGGTTTTTTTGCAGGTTAGGCCATCGGGCGATGCCATATATCCATCGGCCTTGGTGCCTTGGTCGCGATTTCTGAGCGGCAGGCAGGGCCAACCGACCCAGCCCTCTTACGACCCGCTGCAATTCTGGATAGAGCAGGCCCACAGGCGCGGGCTGGAACTGCATGCCTGGATAAACCCGTTCAGGGCAACCACCGGCTTAAACGACCATTTGGATCCTATGCATGCCATGCTGAGGCGACCCGACTGGGTGGTGCAGTACGGCAACCGCAACTATTTAGACCCGGGACTACCCGAAGTACGGCAGCACCTGTTAGAAGTGATTGCCGAGCTCATAACCCGTTATGATATTGACGGACTGCATATTGATGATTATTTTTACCCATACCCTGTGTGGGGCACCGAGTTTCCCGATACTCTTTCGTTTCGCAGGTTTGGAAACGGAAACCCAGCCACCCGCAACGACTGGCGCAGGGAAAACATCAACACGGTAATCCGTTCGATTCACAACTTAGTGCAACAACAAAAACCCTGGATAAAATTCGGTGTAAGCCCGTTTGGGGTTTGGCGCAACCGCAGCACCGATCCCGCC
>DATIKH010000042.1:0-63224 GCA_035477775.1 Bacteroidales bacterium
ACTTCATATCTGAGCGACTCCATGAGCCCTTCTAAGGCATGTTTGCTGGCCGAATAAAATCCCTGGAAGGGGAGGCCCATAAGGCCGGCAATAGAACCAATCGTAACGATGGTGCCGCTTTTTTGCCTGCGCATAATTGGAAGTACCGCTTTGCAGCACCGGTGAGCGCCCAGAAAATTGGTATTCATTTCGGCAAAGGCTTCCTGTTCGGAAAAGTCCTCTATGGCTCCGGCAAGTCCGATTCCGGCGTTGTTGATCAGCACGTCGATTCGGCCCTCGCGTTCTATGATGGCTTTAACTGCGCTTTCAACCTCATCGGGCAGTGTAACGTCCATTTTAAGAACCCTTACCCCGTCGAGCTCAAAATGCTCTTTTCGGCTGCTGCCATACACGGTATGTCCCTGGCCGGCCAATTGCCCGGCGATAGCCAGTCCAAAGCCCGAAGAAACCCCCGTAATAAAAACAACCTTTTTCATATTACGACTGTTGGCAGACGCCTTGAAGTATGCCAAGTTTGCGTGCCACCCTGGCAATGGTTTCCATGGCGCGATCGAGCTGCTCGTGGGTATGTGTGGCCATAATCGAGAACCTGATAAGGGTATCTTCTTTGCGGACGGCAGGCGAAAGAACCGGGTTTACAAAGATGCCTTCATCCAGGAGCATTTTGGTGAGCAGCAGCGTTTTATAGTCGTCGCGCACGTAAAGAGGGATGATCGGGGTACTCGATTTGCCCGTGTCGAAGCCTAATTCCTGAAAGCCCTTCAAAGCTTTATTCGTAAGTTCCCATAATTTTTCGATGCGCTCCGGTTCCCTGTCCATGATGTCGAGCGCGGCTATAACGCTGGCTGCAGATGCAGGCGTGATGCTGGCGCTGAAAATAAGCGAGCGGGAGTGATGCTTCAGAAAATTAATGGTAGCAGCATCGGCTGCAATGAACCCACCTATTGAGGCCAACGATTTGGAGAAGGTACCCATGATCAGATCTACCTTGTCGGTAAGTCCAAAATGGCAGGCTGTACCGGCGCCCTTCTTACCCAAAACTCCGAGCGAATGGGCATCGTCGATCATGATGCTGGCGTTGTATTTATCGGCCAGGCGAACCACTTCGGGCAGGTTCACGATATCGCCTTCCATGGAAAAAATACCGTCAACAACAATCAGTTTTACACCAGTTGGGTTGCACACCTTCAGTTTTCGCTCGAGCGAATCCATGTCGTTGTGCTTGTATTTGAGTATTTTGGAAAACGAAAGGCGGCTTCCTTCAATGATGGAGGCATGGTCGGCATCGTCGAGCAGTATGGTGTCGGTGCGGCTGGTCAGTGCAGAAACCACTCCCAGGTTTACCTGAAACCCGGTGCTGTACACCAGTGAGGCTTCCTTGCCTACGAATTCGGCCAAACGTCTCTCCAATTCAACATGTATATCCAGAGTGCCATTTAAGAATCGTGAACCTGCACACCCTGAACCATATTTGTCGATTGCCCGCTTGGAGGCTTCTTTGATCTCAGGATGGTTGGTAAGGCCCAGGTAGCTGTTGGAGCCAAACATCAGCACTTTACGTCCGTTAACGGTTACCTCGGTGTCCTGGTCGGATTCAATTACCCTGAAATAGGGATAAACTCCCATTTGCATGGCTTTTTGCGGGGCATTGTAGAGAGAAAGTCGCTTCTGTAGTAATTTCATTATTCCCGAATTTTAGTGCAAAAATCTTTAAGTTTTTGTTAAAAAAAACAAGGAAGTAAAAATATGCGATTTTTTTTTAACAATCCAAACAGCAGGTTTTACGGTTACTTTGTTCAAAATGAAGCTAAAATGAAGAAACCCGGCAAAAAAAAATGAAGTACCTTTGCCCGAAAATCTACACAGAAAGATTACCATGTCCGGAATTTCAAAATTTCCCCATCCGAAAATCCTGTATTTTTTTCTTTCATTCGGCCTTTGGAACAAAACAAGGGTTGCATCTGATTTGTTGATAAAGGTCGTTTAAGGGATTAAAAATCCATGGGTTAATATGCAAAAAAGAAGAAAAATTGCATTTCACACGCTGGGATGTAAATTGAACTTTTCCGAAACCTCCTCCATCAGTCGTCAATTCAACGAACAGGAATTTGAGCAGGTTCCGTTTTCGGAGCAGGCCGATGTTTATGTTATTAACTCCTGCTCGGTAACGCGCAATGCAGAGAAGACTTGTAAGGAGCTCATCCGCAAGGCCCATAGAACAAATCCCGAAGCCCATATTGCTGTGGTTGGTTGTTTTTCGCAAATCAACCCTGCGGAGATCAGCGCCATGGAAGGAGTAGGACTGGTTCTCGGAAATGCCGACAAATACGATCTGTTCGGTCAAATCAGCAGGTTGGGCACTCAGGTGCCGGGTCAAAGCAGCCAGCCGTTGCAACTCTTAGGGCAGCCCGAAGCTTTTTTTCCAACATGGTCGAAAGGCGACCGTACCCGGTCGTATTTCAAAATTCAGGACGGCTGTGATTATCATTGCAGCTATTGCACCATCCCTTTGGCCCGTGGAAAAAGCCGCAGCAACACCATTGCCCAAACCATCGCCACGGCCCGCGAAATAGCCCGGTCAGGTGCCAAAGAAATAATACTTACCGGGGTGAATATTGGTGATTTTGGTAAACAAAACCATGAAACCTTTTATGACCTGTTAAAAGAATTGGTCATTGTGGATGGCATTGAAAGGATCCGGATTTCGTCGGTCGAACCCGACCTGCTGCACCAGGACATCATAGAACTGGTAGCTGCCAACAGCCGGTTGATGCCGCATTTTCACATCCCGCTGCAATCGGGAAGCAACGAAGTTTTAAAGGCTATGGGAAGGCGATATACCACTGAACTTTTTTCCGAAAGGGTCGAAAAAATCCGCTTCCTGATGCCGTTGGCATGCATTGCGGTTGATCTGATCGTGGGATTCCCTGCTGAGACAGATGGCTTGTTCGAAGAATCTTACAGGTTTATAGAACAGACCGATATTTCGTACCTGCATGTGTTTACTTACAGCCAACGGGACAATACCCGGGCGTTAGCGATCAGAAATGAAGTTACCGGCCCAGAAAAGATCCGGAGAAGAAAAGCCATGCAAGACCTTTCGGAAAGGAAAAAAGGAGGATTTTTGCTAAAAAACATGGGCAGCAAAGCACAGGTTTTGTGGGAGAAGGAGACAAGTGGCGGGATTATGCATGGTTTCACCGAAAACTATATCAAGGTGATGGGGCCTTACCGACCTGAGATGACCAACCAGATACAGGAAATCTGTCTGCAAAATCTGAATCCCGGAGGCTGGTTCCAGATCTGATGCAACCCGAAGTGTTAGACCATTTACTCAACTGATTCCAATCCTTACCTTTTGATTTAATTGTTCCAAATTGAAATCTTCAATAACCCTAAAATAAATCGCCATTTTATGAATTTGAAAAACCTTTGCGACGAAGTATGTGCGTTGGCACGCAGTACCGGGTCGTATATCAGGAACGAAGTGAACCAATTGCAAAGCAGCCGGATCGAGACCAAGAGCCTCCACAATTTCGTAACTTATGTTGACAAGACATCGGAGAAACTCCTGGTTGACAGGCTGCAGGAACTGTTACCCCAGGCTGGTTTCATTGTGGAGGAGGACACCCTACAGAAACAGGGACAAGAATACCTGTGGGTGGTTGATCCACTCGACGGGACCACCAATTTTATTCATGGAGTACCTGTGTTCAGCATCTCAATCGCCCTCATGCAACATGATGAAGCCATTCTTGGGGTGGTATATGAGATCAACCGCGACGAATGTTTTTGGGCGATCAAAGGGCAGGGCGCCTGGTTGAACGAAAAGCCCATCAAAGTCTCATCAGCTCCTTCGGTAAACGACAGTTTGCTTGCCACCGGATTTCCTTACTACGACTACCAGCGGTTGGAACAATACCTGGAGCTATTCACCTGGTGCCTGCGCAATTCGCATGGGGTAAGGCGCCTGGGAAGTGCGGCAGCCGACCTGGCCTATGTAGCCGCCGGTCGCTTCGACGGTTTCTTCGAATACAGCCTGAGTCCCTGGGATGTGGCTGCCGGGAGCCTGCTGGTTTCTGAGGCAGGGGGGAAGGTAACCGACTTCAGCGGTACAAAAAACTTCATAGCTGCTCGTGAAATAGTTGCTACCAACCCATTGATATTCGACGAACTGCTGGAAAAAGTAAAGACTGCTTTCAAACTATAAAAACTTTGCTATTAAGTTCTGATTTTTAGTTTGTTGTTTACCTTAAAATTTCTACTTTTGCAGTCCCGTTTGCGGGCCTTTAATTCATCTATTGTTTAACCCGGCTTTTATGAACCGAAATTGCAGGTTCCTTTAAGCCACAGCAATTAATCCATTTTTCAATGTCAGAAGAAAACAAAGATCTGAGCCCATCAGAAGAACAACCTGTTGAGCAGCCAGTAGATGCTACAGTTGACCAACCAGAAGCACAGAACGAGCCTGTTTCAGCCGCAGCTGCCCAGGAGGTTGCCACTCCAGCGCCTGTGATCCGCAAGGAAACCTTAACAAAAAAATCGGTTTATTTCGAGCGTCAGGTTCCTGGTGTATTCGACTGGGATGCTGTAGGAAAAAGAAAAGAGTCTTACGCTGCAGGCGACCGCCAGCAGATGGAAAAGCTATACGAAGATACCCTGAAGATGATCGGCGAAGGCGAAGTCATCGATGGCAGCGTAGTTTCCATGAACAACCGCGAAGTGGTTGTAAACATCGGATACAAATCTGATGGAGTAATTCCGGCTACCGAGGTGCGTTACAATCAAAATTTAAAAATTGGCGACATCATCGAAGTATATGTCGAAAGTCAGGAAGATATCAGTGGCCAGTTGGTGCTTTCGCACAAGAAGGCCCGTACCCTGCGTTCGTGGGAGCGTATCAACGCAGCCATGACCAACGACGAGATCATCAATGGATTTGTAAAATGCCGTACCAAAGGCGGGTTGATTGTTGATGTATTCGGAATTGAAGCATTCCTTCCCGGGTCTCAGATCGATGTGAAGCCAATTCGCGACTACGATATTTACGTAGGCAAAACCATGGAGTTCAAAGTGGTGAAAATTAACCACGAATATAAAAACGTAGTCGTTTCGCACAAAGCCCTAATCGAAGCCGAACTTGAAGTTCAGAAGGCCGAAATTATTTCGAAGCTTGAAAAAGGTCAGATTCTGGAAGGTACAGTGAAAAACATCACTTCCTATGGCGTATTTGTTGATCTTGGCGGGGTTGATGGTCTTGTTCACATCACCGACCTGTCGTGGGGCCGCATAAGCCATCCCGAAGAAATCGTGGCACTCGACCAAAAAATCAATGTGGTAATTCTTGATTTCGATGAGAATAAAAAACGCATTGCCCTTGGCCTGAAACAGTTGTCGTCGCATCCGTGGGAATCGCTTAACCCCGATATGAAGGTTGGCGACAAGGTTAAAGGAAAAGTAGTGGTCATAGCCGACTACGGCGCATTTATCGAAGTAGCGCCCGGGGTTGAAGGCCTGATCCATGTCTCTGAAATGTCGTGGTCGCAGCACCTGCGTACTGCCCAGGATTTCCTGAAAGTGGGAGATGAGTTGGATGCAGTGATTCTGACATTGGATCGCGATGAGCGTAAAATGTCGCTGGGTATCAAACAATTGATTCCCGACCCATGGGCTAACATTCTTGAAAAATATCCGGTGAACTCCAAGCATACCGCAACCGTTCGCAATTTTACCAACTTCGGAATTTTCGTAGAGTTGGAAGAAGGCGTGGATGGTTTGATCCACATCAGCGACCTTTCCTGGAGCAAGAAAATAAAGCATCCTGCCGAATTCACCAGAATAGGTGAGCAGATCGAAGTGGTTGTGCTGGATGTAGATAAGGAAAACCGTCGTTTGAGCCTCGGCCACAAACAAATCGAAGAAAACCCATGGGAAGTGTTCGAGAGTGTGTTCACCATCGACTCAGTTCACCAGGGCACCATCGTAGGTACTTCGGATAAAGGGGTTATCGTTTCATTGCCTTATGGTGTTGAAGGTTTTGCACCGACACGCCATGTGATCAAAGACGACGGAAGTCCTGCAAAAATGGACGAAGCACTCGAATTCAAGGTAATTGAATTTAACAAAGAGAGCAAGAAAATCGTGGTTTCGCATACCAAGGTTTACCAGGATTCCAAAGCTGCTGAAAAAGCCGCAGATAACTCCGAAAAAAGGGCCAAAGACAAAACCCCGAAGACCACGGTGAAAACCATCAAGGACTCCATGGAGAAAACCACCCTGGGCGACCTCGACGTGCTTGCAAACCTCAAAACCGAGATCGAAAAGAACGAAAAATCGGTTCTCAAGAAGAAACTGGCAGCTTTAGACGAAAAAGCGAAAGAAGAAAAAGCCAGGGAAGAACTGAAAGATGATTCTGCAGCGAAAGTGAAAGAAGAATCCGCTGAGGAAGTAAAAGCCGAAAAGCCTAAGGCCAAAACTACCCGCAAGAAAAAAGAAGAGCCACCTGCTGCTGAATAATAGTCAGTGCGAGGTAAGGCCTCCTTATTTCTCGATATTATTGTCACGAAACCGTCTCAAAAAAAATTGAGGCGGTTTTTTATTACTCATAAAATGACCGACCACAGATCAGCAACCATGAAGTGATAGTGGCTTTTAGTTTTGAGTAAAATCATGAATTATCAAAAACAAAAACCAACAAAAGTTAGATTGGCTTTCCAGATAGGTTTGCCGACCCAAATAGAACGCTTACCGGGTGCAGGGCTTTTCGGCCGGTTCCATCGAAAATTTGCTGGCGACAACTAATTCCGGCGGCGCAGATGATGGCATCGGGAGGCCCCCGGCGAATCGCCGGAAAAAGATTCATCTCGCCGATCTGCATACTCAGGCTGTATTTCTTTTTTTCAAAACCAAACGACCCTGCCATTCCGCAACAGCCACATTCAATTCGTTGAACCCTTAGGTTTGGAACCATTTGAAGCAGTTCGAAAACATAGTCGATTTTCAGCAAGGCCTTTTGATGGCAATGGCCGTGGTAATAAACCCCGGTGCCAGTTCCCGCAAAAATCTTCATATCAATGCGTCCTGCTTCAACTTCACGGTATAAGAATTCCTCAATTGTGAATGAATTTTCGGCCAGGCTCAGGGCGGCTTCCCTAAGATCTTCAGGGCATAAATCAGGATACTCGTCTCTGAACGAAAGAATCGCTGATGGCTCGATTCCTATCAGGGGTATGGATTCTTGCACTAGGGGGTGAAGCATTTTGAGGTTGGCAGCTGCTATTTTTGAGGCTTTTTTGAGCAATCCTTTCGAAATAGCTGCACGGCCGCTTTCTACATTACCGGGGATTACAACCCGGTAGCCTGCCCGATTAAGTAACTTTATTGCGTGGATGCCGGTTTCCGGATCATAATAGTTTGTGAACTCATCACAAAACAGCGCCACCTTTTTCTTTTCATCTGCCTGTGCGTTAAGAGCAGGTAAATGCTTTGCCGCCCATTGCCGCAAAGTATAGCGCTGCAACTGCGGCAGGTTGCGGCTTTGTGCAAAACCCATTGTTTTTTTTAGCAAGTGGGATACACCCGGCGTTTTGGTCAGAAAGTTATAAAGAAAAGGAACAAAGCTTCCAATCCGGTTGAATGCATTAATGGAGCCTAACAAGCGCACTCTGACAGGTGTCCCGTTGGTTAGGTAAAATTGCTGAAGCACTTCCGATTTGAAGCGTGCCATATCAATGTTAGAAGGACATTCTGACTTGCATGCCTTGCATTGCAGGCATTTTTCGAGCACCTCAAGCAGTTCGGGATGGTCGAATGGGTTTTTTTTAGACGAATGGGTAATTATTTCGCGCAACATATTGGCACGGCCCCGTGTGGTGTTTACCTCGTCGGGCACCGCATGATAGGAGGGGCACATTACACCTCCCATGCTGGCCGGTTTACGGCAATCGCCTGAGCCATTACAGTTTTCTATTGCCCTGAGAAATCCATTGGTTTTGCTATAGTCGAAAAAAGTTTTGATTTTTCGTTCGGCGTAACCCGGCAAATAACGCAAATGGGCCTTCATGGAAGGGGTGTTGAGTATCTTGCCGGGATTAAAGAGATTTTCCGGATCCCAGGTCTTTTTTACCTCCTGAAGCATTCCGTAAACTTTTTGACCGAGCATTATCGGTATGAATTCCCCCCGCAGGCGTCCATCGCCGTGTTCGCCACTCAGCGACCCCCTGAACTGCTTTACCAGTAGGGCTGTTTGGTATGCGACTTCATAAAACCGTTCCGTATCGGCCGGGTTTTTAAGGTTCAGAATGGGTTTCATGTGCAGCTCTCCCGAACCGATATGAGCGTAATACACGCTGGCAATATCCAGGATTTTTAAAATTTCCGAATGTTTCTTATAGAATTCCGGGAGGTCGTTTACCCAGAGGGCTGTATCTTCAATTACTGTCAGAGGTTTGGCATCGCCCGGAACATTCGACAATACCCCTAAACCTGCTTTTCGGAGCGCCCATACACGCTTCATGTCATTTCCAAAGACCAATGGGAAATGATAGCCTAGGCCTTGTTGTAAAAGGGTCTGTTTCAGCTCCTCCGTTTTCTCCAGGATTTCATTGCGGGAGTTTTCAGCAAATTCTGCCACCAGGATGGCTCCGGGGTCTCCGCTGACAAAGAACCGGTTGCGGCTTTGTTCTATATTTTCCTTGCTGCAATCGAGCACCACCTTGTCGATCAGCTCTACTGCCGCAGGTTTGAATTCAAGCGCCACAAGGTTTGCCAGCAGGGCTTCTTCGATGGTTTTCAGGTGAATGCACAACAGTCCTTTTTCAGTAGGAGGTAGCGGTACGAGGTTTAAGGTAATTTCCGTAAACAAGGCCAAAGTACCCTCTGAGCCTGCAAGAAGCTTGCAGAAATTGAATTTTTCGGCCGATGAACCAAACGCCTGCGAGTTTAACAAAGCATCAAGAGCATAACCTGTATTGCGCCTTTTGATTCTTTTGTCGGGGTATTGGTCATGAATTTCCTGTTGATTTTCCTGGTTGGAAAGCAATTCAAAAATTTGATTGTAAATTCTGCTTTCCAGATTGCTTCCAAGGCATTTTTGCCGGAAAGCGTCGTTGTCGGTTGCCTCAAAAACCACTTCGCTGCCATCGGCAAGTAATGCCTTTATGGCCAATGTATGGTCGCGTGTGCTGCCATACATCAGCGAATTTGCCCCACACGAATTGTTGGCCACCATACCGCCTATCATGCACCTGTTCGAAGTGGAGGTTTCAGGCCCAAAGAAAAGTCCGTGCGGTTTTAAAAACAGATTCAATTCATCCAATATCACTCCCGGTTCAAGCCGTACCCATTTTTCTGCGGTATTCAATTCCAGTATCCGGTTCATGTATCTTGAGAAATCAACCACCAAGCCTTGTCCTACAACCTGCCCTGCCAGGGAAGTCCCTGCTGTTCGCGGAATGATGGATATTTTATACTGGCGGCAAAACGACAAAACCTTTTTCAGGTCTTCCGGGTTTTTGGGCAGGCAAACGGCTGCAGGAATCTCTCTGTAAACAGAGGCATCGGTAGCGTAAAGGAAACGCCAGGTCTCATCATAAAAGACATCGCCCTCTAACTGAGCCGACAGGACATCGAAGGGATACTTGCTTGCGGGCGACTTCATGGCTACAGGTTTTTAGTTTTCATCATTGCCCGCGTTGGCAGCGCTTTTTACAAGACCTCGCAACAATGAAAGTACTGCAAGAGGTAAGACAATGGCGAAAAGGATTCTGACCCAGGTTTTATCAATACCACCGCCGGCAATCAATATCCAGATCACCATCAAAAATGCAATATCAAACAAAATAATCAGCGAATTGCCGGGTTCTTTTTTAATCCAGGCCGGAACGCTGGGTTGAATATTGGGGATGAAAGCAATTTTCAGAAGGCGGTACGAGCAGAAAACCCAAATCCCCGGCAAAACCACCCCCAACAGGAGCCCAATCCAATGAAACGGGAGCAGTTCAATAGAATAAAGGATTCCTATAGCCAAATGCCCTGCAAAGTTGAGTGTGTAGCGGGTACTGGTGCCAACCGAAGCATCGATCAACCCAAAAAACAGGTTGGGTTTTTTGCCTTTATTCACGTAATAAATAAATATAATTGCAAGAAATTTTTAATTCAAAAATAAAGTTAATTTCGAAATTGCGTTAATTTGCACTTTGTTTTAAAAGCTTGTTCAATTTTTTTGCAGTTCAAAAAATTTGCTTTTAGTAAACTGAAATCAGCAATTGCAGGCTTGGACAGACATGTTTGAAAAACACAAAGGCTGGTTTCATTCCTGCAAGTAGGCAGGTTGCGCCGGTGGTTTGTACATTAACTTTAAAACTATTTACGGATGAAAGATGAAAGAAAAATTGGCGGTTTAGTTGCCGCGGTCATTTTTACCCTTTTCCTGACGCTGACAATGACCACAACCCTAGTTGCTCAGGATCAGGAAACACAACCCGAGCGTGAACCAAGAACAGGGTGGCGGCTTGGAGGAGTACTTCCGACCATTACCTTCGACAGCGACCTGGGCTTTCAGTACGGGGCGTTGGTCAATATTTTCGATTATGGCGATGGTTCGAGGTTTCCGCGTTACGACCACTCCCTTTATTTCGAGATATCCCGATTTACGGGAGGTAGCGGTAACCATAGGTTTTTTTACGATTCCGACCGATTGATCGACGGAATTCGCACAACCTTTGACCTGACGTACATTACCGACCCAATGATGAGTTTTCATGGATTTAACGGGTATGAGTCGAATTTCCATTTGGGTTTTATTGACAGGGATTTGAATGATGCCCAGTTCCCCTATATCAGTCGCGCTTTTTATGCCCACAAAAGGAATATGTTCCGCACCAAACTCGACCTTCAGGGCCCTCTGGCCGGAGAGAATCTCCGCTGGATATCGGGTTTTGAGTTGTACAACTACAATATAGGCTCGGTTGATGAAGCAAGGATTAATGAAGGCAGGGATCCCGAAGACCACCTGCCCAATGTTCCTGGGCTATATGATCTGTACCGCACCTGGGGTTTGATTAGCGAAGGCGAAGCGGAAGGAGGCTGGGTAAACTACCTGAAGGCCGGTATTTCTTATGATACCCGCGATAATGAGCCAAACCCGATGAGCGGCATCTGGTCGGAAGCAGTTCTGATGGTTGCTCCAAACTTTATGGTAACAGGTGATTATGGCCACGCCAAGCTTTCACTTACCCACAGACAATATTTCACAATTATCGAAAATGACCTCTCGTTTGCTTATCGGCTTGCTTTCCAGACTACTATTGCCGGCAATGCACCGTTCTATGTACAACCCATGGTAATAACCTCGTTTTTGAGGGGAATATCATCCGAAGGACTTGGAGGTGCCAGAACACTCCGGGGGATCAGAAGAAACCGGGTTGTTGGTGACGGGTTTGCACTGGGTAATATTGAATTGCGGTGGAAATTTGCCCGCTTCAATATTGGGGCTACCAATGTTTACTTAGGACTCAACGGTTTTTATGATGCAGGTATGGTAGTTGTGCCTATCGACATGAATTTGGCCAATGTGCCTGCAAACGACCTTCAACGTCACTTCAATGTTGGTGAAAATGCCTTGCACATGTCGGCCGGCGCTGGCCTGCGTATTGCCATTAACGAAAACTTTATTGTTGGGTTGGATTATGGCAGGGCGTTTGACGTACGCGACGGAGGCTCCGGGTTCTATATTGGTTTGAATTATCTTTTTTAGCAGAATTTGGTCCATCGCCACTTAACAGGTAATGGCCCGGAAATACTATTAATATTTAGCAGACAATCAGGCAATTCTGGTTGTCTGCTTTTATTTTGAAGTAAATTACGGGTTAACTTGGTATCTTTGGCCTTCAAAAATATTTTTTAAGCCTTAGCTCCATGACCCAAATCAGACCGGATGCCTTGCCAGGTAACTCAAATCCGATTATTCAGGTAACCAATTTGCATAAGTCGTACGGGCCCCTCGAGGTGCTTAAAGGGATTGACCTGACCATCAAAGAGGGGGAAATAGTTTCTATTGTTGGGGCATCGGGGGCTGGAAAATCGACCCTGCTGCATATCATGGGCACCCTCGATCCGTTCGATCAGGGCGAACTGGTAATCAATCAGCAAAGCATAAAGGGCTTCAACGACCAAAGATTGTCTGATTTCAGGAACAGAAACATAGGCTTTGTCTTTCAGTTTCACCATTTATTGCCCGAGTTTACAGCCCTCGAAAATGTGTGCATTCCTGCCTTTATTGGTGGGAAGGGCAGGGCAGAAGCCGAGAAGAAAGCCAAAGAGTTGCTTGCACTGCTCGGATTGAGCGAGCGGTTGAGTCACAAGCCGGGCGAACTATCGGGCGGGGAGCAACAAAGAGTGGCAGTTGCCAGAGCGTTGATCAACGATCCTGCGGTGATCCTGGCCGATGAACCCAGCGGAAACCTCGACTCCAAAACATCGGAAGACCTTCACCGGTTATTTTTCTCACTCAGGGAAAAAATCGGACAGACATTTGTAATTGTTACCCACAACATCGAGTTGGCCGACATGGCCGACCGAAAACTAACCATCAAAGACGGAGTAATCCTTTAAAAGAAATAAAGCGGCCACTAACGGGGCTTTCATGTGTCGCTTTTACATCGATAAAATGGAGTTTGCTTGGGGAGGGTTGCAAATTAAGTAAAAAATAAATTTTGAGCCTTTGTAATGTGGGTTTGATTTTTGCTTAATTTTGCGGCCTTATTAACCAGTGATTTCTGCTGCGCAAAATAGATGGAGTTCTTCCAACGACAACCGGTCTCTGGCCGGAATGGGAAGGCAATCTGCTTTTCCCGGAAACACCATAAAACTTTATCGTGAATCAATTTGAAAATTTGAATATTTCCCCCGAAATACTGGGGGCGCTTCAACATTTGGGATTTGAAAAACCTATGCCCGTACAGGAACAGGTTATCCCGCTGATGCTCAACACTTCTGACGACATCATTGCACTTGCACAAACCGGCACAGGAAAAACCGCAGCCTTTGGCATTCCCCTGGTGCAAATGACCAACCTTTCGCTAAGAGGGCCTCAGGCCTTGGTACTATGCCCAACGCGCGAACTTTGCTTGCAGATAACCTCCGATCTGCAAAATTATGCAGCCAATACTAAGGGTATAAGCATTCTGGCTGTTTATGGAGGTGCATCCATCGAAGTTCAGATGCGTGAACTAAAAAAAGGTGTACACATTGTTGTGGCTACTCCGGGAAGGCTGAATGACCTTATTGGTCGCAAGGCCGTAAAGATGGAAAATATCAGCACCGTTGTGCTCGACGAGGCGGATGAAATGCTCAATATGGGTTTTGAAGAAAGTATAGCCGAAATATTAGAAAAGGTTCCAGCTACGCGGCGCACCCTTTTGTTCTCGGCTACAATGCCATCCAATGTGGCTGGTATTGCCCGCAAATACATGAAACCTGCTGTTGAGGTAACCATCGGAACACGCAACGCAGTTGCCGCCAATGTAACCCATGTGGTTTACCACGTAAACGGCCGCAACAAATATGAGTCGATGAAAAGGATTATCGATTCTGAACCTTCAATATTTGCAATTGTCTTTTGCCGCACACGGCGCGACACACACGAAATCGCCTCCAAACTTATCGCCGATGGATATGAGGCAGATGCCCTGCATGGTGATTTGTCGCAGGCACAGCGCGATTCGGTAATGAACAAATTCAGGAACCGGAATATCAGGTTGCTTGTCGCCACTGATGTGGCAGCCAGAGGGCTCGATGTAGATGACCTGACGCATGTGATAAACTTCGACCTACCTGACGATCTCGAGGCATATACCCACCGCAGCGGACGCACCGGAAGGGCAAACAAAAAGGGAATTTCCATAGCGTTGGTTTCGCCCCGCGAGAAAAATCAGCTTGCCCAATTGCAGCGACTGATCAAAAAAACCTTAAACACCGCTCAGATCCCCTCGGGTAAAGAAATTTGCAGCAACCAAATGATGCATTGGGTCAAGAAATTGGACTCTGTGGAAGTAACGCACCACGTACTCCGAAAAATGGTGCCAGGGATTTACGATGTACTTGAGAGCCTCGATAAGGACGAATTGATTCGCAGGCTGGCTGGCCTTGAATTTGAAAAATTGCTCAATGAATACCAGAATGCTCCTGATCCTGAGCCGGTTGAACCAGGCATCACACAGCAGGGCAGCAAATCGCGCAACCGTCGTTTTTCGGGTATCGAAGAAAACTTTACCAGGCTGTCAATAAACCTGGGTAAACAAGACGGATTGTACCCTAAAGAGCTGATGGGTCTGGTGAATAAGAACCTTAAAGGAGAACGGATCACCTTTGGCAGGATCGATTTGAAACGCGACAGCTCCATCTTTGAGGTGGAATCGCAACAGGCCGACTACCTGGTTAAGAGCCTTAAGAACGTGACTTTCGGCAACCGCAGGGTCGATATTTCTTTTGTCAGGCGCGAAAAAGGCGCTTTCGGGAAAGGCGATCAGCGCAATCAAAATGGAAAACCATTCCGGAAGAAGAACGAATTTGCACTACAGGAAGCCTGGAGTTAATTTCGGCACCGACTTCAGTGGCGCATTCTCGCCAAAGCTATAAGCAAGTAACATAACGACGATGCATGAAAGTTTCTGCCTGATCCAACGGGCAGAAATTTTCATATACTGATTTTTAGTCCGTCGTAAGCCAGATGGATGTTTTGCGGCAACTCTTTTTCAATTTCTACATGCAGTCCCATTTGATGGCTGATGTGGGTAAGATAGGCTTTTTGAGGTGCCAGGGATTGAATGATGTTTATCGCATCTTCGAGGTTGAAGTGTGAGGGATGCTTTTTTTTGCGCAGCGCATTGATCATTATCACCTTTGAGCCCCTCATTTTCTCAAGCTCTTCGGGATGAATCTGGTTGGCATCGGTAAGGTAAGAAAACTCCCCTAACCTGTAGCCCATCACTTGCATTTGAGCGTGAAGGGCCTTTATCGGGACGAATCTCAGACCTTTGATATCAAAAGGTTGCGAGTTGACCATTTTGAGCGCAATATTCGGAACTCCCGGGTACCGTTCTTCTTCAAAGGCATAAGAATACTCCTTCTCAATAATTCTTTGAACATCTGTGGTGGCATAAACGTCCATTGGGCGCTTTTGAACCCAGTTGAACGACCGCACATCATCAAGGCCGCCAATATGATCTCTGTGGCTATGGGTAATCAGAATGGCTTCGAGACTTTTCACATTTTCGCGAAGCAGTTGCTGGCGAAAATCCGGGCCTGCGTCAATCACAACACAAGTGTTGTTTTCCCGGATCATTATGGAGGTTCGCAGCCGTTTGTCAAGTGTATCTGTACTTTGACAAACTGTACAGTCGCATGCCACAACGGGAACTCCCTGCGATGTGCCAGTACCCAGAACAGTAATTTCCATAAGACTATTGGTGAAACGTTTCAAAGGTAAGGCTTTTCAATGCCAGGAAATATTATTTTTTAATACATAAGAAGAATTACGGTGAAACTTTTTTAGTAAATTGCGCCTTCAAATTTTTTTTAAAGATGTTGGATAGATTTACCCTGATAAAGCCTGAAAATATTGAGGATAATATTTTTAAGCTTATAGGTACCGACTGGATGCTGATTTGTTCGGGGCAGCCAGAAAATTACAATATGATGACTGCCAGCTGGGGGTTTGCCGGAGTCCTTTGGCGTAAGCCGGTTGCTGTGGTTTTCATCCGGCCGCAACGGCACACTTACTCTTTTGTAGAAAACAACGCCTGGTTTACATTGAATTTTTTCGGTGATAAGTCGCGCGACATTTTAAACTTGTGTGGTACGGTTTCGGGTCGCGATCTGAACAAGATGAGCATCGAAGGGCTTTCTCCAATTACCACACCTCAGGGCAATATTGTTTTTGAAGAATCAAAACTTATGCTCGAATGTCGAAAGTTATACTATGATGATGTTAAACCCGAATTTTTCCAGGTTTTTGAACTGGAAACCATTTACCCATCAAAAGATTATCACCGGTTCTTTATAGGGGAAATAACCAACGTCTGGAAAAATAATCGTTTCCCAAAATAAGGGAATGTCCATTTTTTTTGCTTTTTTTCGCTAATACTTCTTACATTTGAAGCATGCACCCACGCATTTTAGTAAATCTGAAAAATTTTAGTTATGGGAATATTTAGTAAAATCCGGAACATTATAAGGACCTTTTATTTCAAAGGTTTACTTGGAAAAGTCAAACGCGAAAATAAGAAGGTAGTTGGGCTCGATGAAGCAAAGAGTATTGGGATTTTATACGAATGTAACAACCCCGATCAATACCGAGAAATTACCACGCTCATCCGACAACTCGAAAAGGATGGAAAAATAATTTATACCCTTGGATTTGTAAACCTCAAAAAGGTGCCCGATTTTACCATGGCCCAGTTAAATTCATTTTTCTGTTATCGGAAGGATATTGCCTGGAATCTTCAGATAAAGAATCCTCACCTGAAGGGTTTTTTTAGTGCCGGTTTTGATATACTTATAGATACGAGTCCGGGCGATTTTTTCCCATTAAAATATTTGGCAGGCATTACATCAGCAAGATATAAAGCAGGCATTTTTAATAATGATTATCTTGAAGTGTTCGACCTTCTGATTCGTGAACAGGGAAATGGCAGTCTTGAAAACAGGTTGTCGCATTTAATGAAATACTTAAAAATGATTAAATCACCTGCGAATGATTAGCAAATTTACAGGCGCTGCAACGGCTATCGTAACCCCTTTTCATAAAGAAGGCCAAATAGATTTCAAATCTTTTGAAAAAATTATCGAAAACCAGATAGGCTGCGGCATAAGGTACATCGTATTTATGGGGACCACCGGTGAGTCGGTTACCCTCAATCAAGACGAAAAGCAGGCTATCATCAGCATGGCGGTTGAGATTGTTGATGGGCGCATTCCGGTGGTTGTTGGCTTGGGTGGAAACAACACTCAGGAAGTAATTAACACCCTGCGACATGTTGATCTTGAAGGTGTAGATGCCATCATGTCGGTTAGCCCTTATTACAATAAGCCACAGCAAAAGGGAATATACCTCCACTTCAAAACCATTGCAGGAATCAGTCCGGTTCCGGTGATTATTTATAATGTACCATCGCGTACTGGTTCGAATATCACTGCCGAAACTACCCTTCAGTTAGCCCATGAAATCCCGAATATCATAGCCATAAAGGAAGCTTCGCGCGATATGGTTCAATGTGCAAGGATAATCAGGGATAAACCAAAGGAGTTCCTGGTCATTTCGGGCGACGATGTTACGGCGCTTCCCTTTATGGCCCTGGGGGGCGACGGGGTAATATCGGTGATTGCCAATGCCCTGCCAGCCGAATTCTCAACAATGATAAGCTATTGCCTCGACGGAAATTTCGCGGCCGCCCGTGAGTTGAATTTACGACTCATCGAAATAACCGAGGCCATTTATTCCGAAGGCAGTCCCACAGGGATAAAGGCATTGTTGGCTTTACAGGGGATGTGCCAGAATGCGGTACGCTTACCGCTTGTAAAGGCCAGTAAAACACTTCAGGCAAACCTCGGCAGCCTTCTCAAAGCATTCGAGGCAATTCCGATGAAGAACTAAGGGGTTAAACCTTTAGCAGTTTGGGCTAAGTCTTCTGGTACAATCAAATATTTCTTTTCAACCGGCAAACTCTCGGGTATTCCTGAGATGGGTTCTTGCTGTTTTGAAAATTATCCTTTCCTGAGGTTATTCAGTTGATTTTCAATACTGTTAATTCGTGATAGGGCATCGGCCTGTTTCTTTCGTTCCATGGCCACCACTTTTTCGGGGGCACTCGCCACAAACTTTTCGTTTGAAAGTTTCTTTTCAATGGCCTGTATGAACTCTTGCTGGTATTTTAGGTCGGCTTCGAGTTTTTCAATTTCAGCAGCACGGTCCCCTTTGTCGTCAGCCGTAAGGTAAATTTCTGTTGTTCCAACCAGAACAGTAAACTTATCAGCAGGCTTTTCTTCAACATAAACAATCTTACTCAGGTTGCACAATTTAATAATAGAAGGGTCGAATGCAGAAACGTATAAATTGCCGTTGTTCTTTCCTACCGATAATTCCATCGGTTCCTTGGGGGGAATGTTTTTTTTCTGCCTGAAATTACGAACTGCCATAATCACCTGTTTGGCGTACTCAAAGTCGGATAAAATTGCTGTATCGAATGCGCTGGCAGTTGGGAATGGAGCTACCATGATGCTTTCTGGGTCGGAAGGCTTGCGAAGCCTCTGAAAAATCTCCTCGGTGATGAAAGGCATGAATGGATGCAGGAGCCTGAGCAATTGGTTTAAAAATGTTATTGTTTCTTCAAGAGTTTTGGGGTCGATGGGCTTGAGGTAAGCAGGCTTTACCATTTCAAGGTACCAGGAGCAGAAATCGTCCCAGATGAGCTTGTAAATACTAAGCAAGGCGTCGGCTATCCTGAATTTTTCGAAATGATCGTTGATTTGGATAATGGTTTGATTTAAGGTTGCCTCGAACCAAACTATAGCCACCCTTGCAGAAGGCTCTTGTTCTATTAATGGGTCAACACTCCAGGTCTGGGTGAGTCGGAAAGCATTCCATATTTTATTGGAGAAATTGCGTCCTTGTTCGCATAACGATTCTTCGAAAGGCAGGTCGTTTCCGGCCGGAGAAGAGAACAGCATCCCTGCCCGTACTCCGTCGGCTCCGAATATTTTAATCAGATCGAGCGGGTCGGGTGAATTGCCCAGAGATTTCGACATTTTCCTTCCGAGTTTGTCTCGTACAATTCCGGTAAGGTAAACGTTTTTGAACGGCACCTCCCTGCGATACTCCAGACCAGCCATAATCATACGGGCTACCCAGAAGAACAGAATTTCGGGTGCGGTAACCAGATCGTTTGTGGGGTAATAGTATTTTATGTCGCGTCCTTCAGGACTCAGGATGCCGTCGAACACAGAAACAGGCCACAACCAGGAACTAAACCAGGTGTCGAGTACATCTTCGTCCTGCCTTAGGTCGGTTTCTTTCAGGTCTGGATTAAAATTTCTTTGAGCCAACTCAAGGGCTTCAGAAATATGATGGGCAACCACTACATTTCCATCGGGCAGGTACCAGGCCGGAATACGGTGCCCCCACCACAACTGGCGGCTGATACACCAGTCGCGCACATTTTCCATCCAGTATCGGTAGGTATTCTTAAACTTGGCAGGATGAAACCTGATGGTATCGTTCATTACCACCTCCAGGGCCGGTTTGGCCAATGGCTCCATTTTCAGAAACCATTGTAATGAGAGTTTTGGTTCGATGGCCTCGTCGGTTCTTTCCGAAAAACCAACATTGTTTATCATCTCCTCAGTCTTGATCAGATAGCCCTTTTCAGCCAGTTCGTTCGAAATTTTTTCGCGAACCACAAAACGGTCTTCTCCAATATAGATTTGCGCTTTTTCGTTTAGCGTTCCGTTTGGGTTAAAAATATCGATTGAAGGCAAATGGTGTTTTAATCCCAGATTGTAATCATTTACGTCGTGGGCTGGGGTTACCTTCAGGGCTCCGGTTCCCAACTCGCGGTCAACATATTCGTCGAAAATAATTGGGATAGACCGGTTTATCAGTGGCACAAGGGCCCTTTTACCTTTTAAATGCTGATAGCGCGGATCGTCGGGGTGAACGCAAATGGCAGTATCACCAAGAATGGTTTCCGGACGGGTGGTGGCAATCGTAACAAATTCGTTTTCGCTTCCTTCGAGTAAATAGCGGAGGTAGAAGAACCTGGATTTTACCTCCTTGTAAATCACTTCTTCGTCGGAAACGGCCGTTAAGGCTTTGGGATCCCAGTTTACCATCCTTACACCCCGGTAAATCAGACCTTTTTTGTAAAGATCAACAAATACAGCAATTACTGAATCTGAGAGCGCAGGATCCATCGTAAATCTGGTGCGGTTCCAGTCGCAGGATGCGCCAAGTTTTTTGAGCTGTTCGAGGATGATTCCACCGTGCTTTTCTTTCCAGTCCCAGGCATGTTGCAAAAACTCTTCCCTGGTCAGGTTATTTTTTTCAATACCTTCTTCCCTGAGTTTCGCCACAACCTTGGCTTCGGTTGCTATAGATGCATGGTCGGTGCCCGGCAGCCAGCATGTGTTGAAGCCTCTCATCCGTGCCCTGCGTACTAATACATCCTGCAGCGTATTGTTGAGCATGTGCCCCATGTGAAGCACCCCGGTGACATTAGGTGGCGGAATCACAACAGTATATGGTTCACGATGGTCGGGAACCGAGTTAAAATAGCCTTTATCCTGCCACCAGGAATACCATTTCTCTTCTGCAATTTGTGGCAAATATTGTTTTGGAATTTCCATCATCACGCTTTATCCTGTCGAAAAAAAACGCAGCAAAGGTAAAAAAAATACCTCAAGGGGCTGTGGTTTCCGTTAATACAGCCATACAGAAACCCAAGTCAATATTATTTTTTTGTATCCTTAAAAAATCATTAAACCTATACCACGTAAAGTCATCTAAAAGGCATGTCTTTTTAAATCTAAAAACTGACTTAGTGATAAAGATAGTTTTCCTCAGATTATGCAAATGGTTTTGGCGCAAATGTTGTGAGAAAAAAATCTCTAAAACAATTCAGATTTTAGAATGTTAATTGAAGGCACATATTAATTTTGCCGTTTTTTATACAAGACATTGTAAAACGAAACAGGGAAAATTATCAAACAAATAAATCCGAATAAAAAGTCTTTAATCTGGATAAAAGTCAAATTCAATGCACTTCTATAGTTTCAGAAAATTCACCAGTTACTTTTTTCTTTTTTCTTTCTTGTTTTACTTTGGCCTTTCAACGGCGCATGCAAGAACTCAACGAAACACTCTCCAGGCCATAAGGGTAATTACCCCTCCTGTAATCGACGGAGTGGTTGACGATGAATCGTGGCAGTTGTCGCAGCCCGCTACAGGATTCCACCAGTTCGAACCCCACAACGACAGGCCAGCTTCCTTTGAAACCTTTGTATGGATATTGTACGATGACAATTTCTTATATATTGGAGCCAGAATGGTCGATCCGGAGCCTGACAAAATTCTTACCGAGCTCAGTTTGCGCGACAGAGGTGGCCAATTAAACTCTGATCAGTTCTGGATAGATATCAACCCTTTCGACGATGGCCTTTACGGGTTTCAGTTCCGGGTCTCGGCTTCGGGCGTACAAACCGATAGGACCCTTTCGCACGGAGGCGGAGGCCCCAGAGGTGGTGGAGGAGGTGACGTAAACTGGGATGCCGTTTGGATGAGCGCTACAAGCATCAACGATGCGGGTTGGGAAGCCGAGATACGTATTCCCTATTCAGCCCTTAGATTTCCCCTTAATGGAGTGGGTGGTTGGGGTATAAACTTCTGGCGCGAAATTCGCAGAGACCGCGAAACTTCAAGTTGGAATCCTGTTGACAGGCAGATAGGTAATATTGTGGCATCAATGGGCTTGCTTACCGGAATTCATGGTATCCGCCCCCCGCTCAGGCTGGCTTTGTTTCCCTACACTTCGGCATATCTGGAAAATGATGGAACCGGAAATGGATGGCAAGGTACTGTGAATGGCGGCCTAGATATAAAGTATGGAATTAATGAAAGTTTTACCCTGGATATGACCCTCATTCCGGATTTTGGTCAGGTTCAGTCAGATCAAATGGTGCTCAACCTCTCTCCATTTGAAATACGGCATCCCGAACGAAGGCCATTTTTTACAGAAAGTACAGAGCTTTTTTCAAAGGCCGACCTGTTCTATTCGCGCAGGGTAGGATCCCGACCTTCGGGATTCAATATGGCACGCAACGATTTAGGTCCTAACGAAATTGTCAGGGAAAATCCCTTAGAAACGCGATTGATCAATGCTTCAAAGCTTTCAGGTCGCACCGAAGGTGGATTAGGGATTGGGGTATTCAACGCCATGTCGGCTGAGTCGAATGCTATTATAGGTGATACCATCTCCGGTTTAGAAAGAATGTTTGTGACCCAGCCTTTTACAAACTATAATATGGTAGTGTTGGACCAGAGCCTTCCAAATAACTCATTCTTGAGCCTGGTAAATACCAATGTGGCCGGGAGGATAGCAGGATACACCGCCAATGTGACAGGCACAGACTTCAGGTTTTTAGACCGTTCGGGTTTGTTCCGAATTGCTGGTAATGCTGCACTTAGCCAGCGTTATTTTCGCGACAGTGACGATATTTTTGGCTATAAATACAGTTTGGTTGCTGGAAAATTTGGAGGAACCTGGCAATACCACTATGGCAGGTCAGTGATTAACAATACCTACAACCAAAATGACATGGGTTTTATGCTAAGAAACAATATGGCAAACGATCGCCTTTCCCTTAGCTATAACATTTTTCAGCCATTTTGGCGGCTGTTGAGTTTTAGCTCTGGTATTTCGGCTTCTTACGAAAGGCTGCATGAGGGTGGAGAATTTGCCGGATTTGATATTGAACACTATATAAGTGCATTGTTCAGCAGCCGTTTTCATATCATGACCCGGATTGAATATTCCCCTCTGGGCGAACGCGACCATTTCGAGCCCAGAGCGCCAGGCAGATTTTTCGACACCGGAGAGGAAATTAATCTGTTTGCCAGATTCTCTACCGACCATAGGCGCAGGTTATTCTGGAGCGGAGATATCAGTTATGAACATATCAGGTCGGATTACGGCCAATACTCACTTTCGTTCGAATTGGGTCCAAATTTCAGGATCAGCGACAGGATGAATATCAACTACAACATCGAGGTTGGAAACAACTTCAACGACATAGGATTTGTTAGTCGAATTGACAACGATAACATTTTCTTTGGAATGAGAAACATTAGCACTATTGAGAACACAATGGACGCTAGTTACATACTTCGGCATAATTTGTCTCTGGGATTCGTGTTGCGCCATTATTGGTCAACGGTCGATTACACCGGAAGGTATTTCTTTCTGCAACCAGACGGTAGCCTGAGAGATCAGCCGGGGCATCAACCCGAAGATGATATCAATTTCAACGCCTTTACCCTTGATGTAAGACTTACCTGGAACTTTGCTCCCGGAAGCCAGATGAGCGCCGTATGGAAAAACAGTATCGAATCAGAGGATGATGTATTAATCAGGGGTTATCTCGACAATTTCCGCGATTTTATAAACCATCCTCAGGTTAACAGTCTTTCAATCAAATTTTTATACTATCTTGATTATCAAAATATTAGAAATTTTTTCAGAGAAAGATAAGTCCCTCACGAAATGTTGAGTTGAACAAAAAAGTACCAGCACAAAACCTGGTACTTTTTTTTAGGGTATTATTTTGTAGGCCAAATTATTACAACCATTACCTTTGAGGAAGCCGAACCGGGTTTTTTATTACTGAACTACTAATTTTTTTTTACTTTTAAGACCAATAGTATGGTAAGATTATCAGACCTGGCGAATTTCTGTATAATTACTTTATCGGTTGGGCTAATGCTTAGTCTTGGCCGGGCGCTTCTTATTCCTTTGGTGATAGCCCTGTTGCTTTGGTTCATTGTAAAACAGATCAGGTTTTCGCTCGACCGTATCGAGTTATTGAAAAAACTGATTCCTGTTTGGGTAAAATATCTTGTTTCTTTTTCGGTAGTTGTAGGAGTTTTAAACTTTATCGTCCTCATTGTTTATTCGAACTTCAGACTCCTTCTCGATACCTATCAAAAGTATGAAGCAAACCTTTTGGAAGTATTCCGAATAGTATATGAGCGGTTTAATATTAACCTCGCCGAACACTTCGAAGTATATATGAAGGATTTCGATCTGGCCTCCATGCTTCCGGCACTGTTCGACGTTTCAACCCTCATCCTGAGCAACCTGACTATGGTTATAGTTTATGCAGTTTTTCTTTTTCTTGAAGAGCCTGCATTTCAATCCAAACTTAAAAAGCTTTTCTCGCAGGCTGAGCAGTTCGACAATGCCTTTAAGACCATAAAAAAAATTGAATTTTCAGTATCGCGGTACCTCGGTGTAAAGACCCTTATTAGTTTTACTACCGGGCTTCTGAGTTACTTTGTTCTGGAGATTTTTGCGGTCGATTTTCCTGTTTTTTGGGCTTTCTTGGTGTTTGTTCTTAATTATATTCCTGCCATTGGTTCTATTATTGCAACTCTACTTCCTGTAGCCTTCAGCCTGCTGCAGTTTGGCGATATATTCCCCGGGGTTTTTGTTTTGCTTTGTATTGGGACCCTCCAATTTTTTATCGGAAACATTCTTGATCCAAAAATTATGGGCGATAACGTGAATCTGAGCCCGTTGGTGATTATTCTTTCCCTTGCATTCTGGGGCACTATTTGGGGGGTAGTTGGCGCCATCCTGAGTGTTCCTATTACCGTTGTAATTGTAATCATCCTTTCAAAGTTTCCGAACACCAAGCCGATTGCCATCATGTTGTCGAGCAACGGCGATATAGGATAGGGAACCCAATCAGGTGTAAACACATTGTTTTCGATACCTTAGGCCTGGATTAGGTTTTGGGTTGATGACTTTATGGTGCATAAAAAGTGTTACTCGCCGGAATGATTTTTTGGCCTATTCCTCACCCACCCGAAATATATTACCCTCTTCAGCAAGAAAGGTATCAGGAAATACTTGCCTTGCTTCCTTTAAGAATTCGTCCAGATCGCTGTACCGGGCAGAATAATGTCCTAATAGCAGGCGCTTTACCCCTGCTTTGAGGGCTACCTGTGCGGCCTGTGTGGTGGTAGAGTGCAATTTATCAGCGGCAATAGTTGCCTTGTCGTTTAGGAAGGTGGCTTCATGATAAAGAAGATCGGCGCCCCGGATTTGTTCCAGAAAGTCTTCGGTATAGGCTGTATCGCTACCAAAAGCATACGCCCTTGGACTGGGAGCTGGGGTGGTAATTTCATGATTCGGAACAGGTGTACCGCCGGGATTTTCGAAATCAGCTCCGGTTTTTATGGCAGCTATTTGTTCGCGCGGAATATTGTATTCTATTAAACTTTCTTTGCGCATATTGCGGCTTTGAGGCTTTTCCTTCAGCAAAAAACCAAAGGTGGGAATCCGGTGCTTCATGGCGATCGATTCTATTGTCAGGTACTTGTCTTCGTAAAGCTTCTGACAGCCTTCAATAATCTCAATAAATTCCAGAGGGTATCCCGGCATGAGTTGAGAGAGATTAAACTGTACCTCAATAATTTCGCGCATTCCCGGCGGGGCATATACCTTCAATTCCCTTTTCCGACCCAGCAGGTGCATGGTAAATAGCAGCCCCGGCAGGCCAAGGTAGTGATCGCCATGCAGGTGGCTTATGAATATGTGATCAATTTTCAGAATGGAAAACTTCAGGCGGCGCAGTTGAATCTGAGTGCCTTCTCCGCAATCGAGCAGGAAGAATTTGTTGTGGTATGCCACAATCTGGGCGCTGGTTTGCCTGAGCGAAGTTGGCGTTGCAGCTGAACAGCCCAGGATGGTTAGCTCGAATTTGCGAAGCATTCCCTTACCCTTACTTTTCGTAATTTCCCTTTTTTAACATAACACCGTTTTTCACCATCATTTTTCCCATGGCCACCAAATGTACCAAATCAAGGTTGCTGTTTAAAAGCACCAGGTCTGCATCGTTTCCAACGGCAATTCTTCCTTTGGTTTTCAATCCAAAAATATCTGCAACATTGCTGGTAACAAATTTCAGGGCTGATTCGATTTCAATTTTTTCCTTTTGAATGCAATCGGAAAATTCAACAAATATTGATTTTGGATAACCCATTTCCAGTCCAACCAGCTTACCATTTTCATCAAAGTGCGGAAGGGAGCCAAATCCGTCGCTGCTTATGGTTAAATGCTCCGTTGGTACTCCTGCTTTCAGAAGTTTAATGATTACTTTCGAGGGTTTTAGTTCATTATTTGAGCTATCGGGGTATGAGGCTGCTGTAAGATCTATGAAACCCGATTTGCCGAAGGATTTTGATTCCTCCACTATGTGGTGGTTGCGGTTGCAATGTGTTGGAAAAAACTGTTTGATTTTTAGCTCACTGGAGGCAACTACCTCATACAAAGGCCTGAAAGGATCTTTTGCATCGCCCAGGTGTATATTCACCACACCCGCTTTCCCGCCCAACATGCCTCCTACACGTGCCTGAGCAGCAATTTTTTTCAGTTCGTCGAGGGTGGGGCAGGAGGAGCGGTGGTCGGATACTGCGATTTCGCCCACACCAACCACTTCCTCGATCAAGGCCAGGTCTTTGGCAATGTCGCCAAGGATGGTCGGTGGAGGTACCTGGTATGATCCCGTAAGGATATAGGCGCTCACTCCTTCCTGGCGCAATGCTTTGGCTTTCATGAGCAGGGATTCGAGCCTGCGGGTAAATCCATCAGTACCCTGGCACCCGATTACGGTGGTGATTCCCCCTTCGAGCATGTGGCTCATTTGCATTTCGGGGGTTCGGGTAGCCGGCCCGCCCTCTCCGCCGGCCCCTGCTATATGCACATGCGAATCAATGAAACCAGGAACCAGTTTCAGTCCTTTGCCATCGATTACTTCCAGGTCGGGTATGCCCGAAATGTTAATACTATCAGTTATCGAAGCAATTTTGCTGCCTGCGATCAACAAATCTTTTTTTCCCAGGTACGCAGGGCAAAAGATTTCACATCCTTTTACCAAAATCATGTTTCGGGTGCTTTGATGAAAGACCTTACCTGAACAACCTCATTACATCATTGAAATTAGCGAACAGGATCAGGCCAAAGAGCAGGATCATACCCACCATTTGGGCGTATTCCATGAACTTTTCATTGGGCTTGCGACGGGTAATTACCTCATACAAAAGAAACATCACATGGCCACCATCCAGAGCAGGAATGGGCAATATGTTCATTACCGCAAGAATTACCGAAAGAAAAGCGGTGATTGTCCAAAAATGGAGCCAATCCCATGTTGGTGAAAAAATGGAACCGATGGTAATAAATCCGCCAAGATTTTCTGTTAGACTCACTTCGGGCCTGAAAAGCAATCCAAGTTGCCTGATGTAATCAACCGTGGTGGTATATGCCTTGACTACGCCTGCCGGAATTGCCGAAAGAAGTGAAAATTCCCGTGTTTCGAACTCAAATATCTGGTTTATAGGCCTTACATAAGCTCCAATAACAGGCTGATCTGATATTGTGATGGGCAACTCTAACCTTTCTCCGTTGCGTTCAACCACCAGGATTGTTTCCTGATTGAGAAACTGACCAATGGTTTTTCTGAATTCATCGAACGACCATGTAGTAACGGTATCAATTCCCAAAATGTGGTCGCCTGGTTGCACCCCGGCTTCCCTTGCCGCCGATACCTGGGTAAATGATTCAACAATGAATGGATAGCGAATGGTCATAAACCTTTGCCCACGTGCAGCAACAAGTTTACCAAAAAAACTTTCGGGCACATCAAGTGTAAGTGTTTCCTGATTGCGCTCAACAGTAACTGAGTGAACGTTTCCCATCAGAAATTCTCTCGGTATGTCAGTGAAATCTTCAGGTTTTCTGTCATTGAGCAATAAGATACGGTCTCCGGTTTTCAGTCCGATTTCCTGGGCTAATGAATCTGCCACAATGCCATACCTTGCATTTTGGACGGGTAGATATTGCTCCCCTCTGAAGTGCAGCATAAATATGTAAATAATTACTGCCAGTATCAGATTGAATGTTACCCCGCCCAGCATAATGATCAGCCGCTGCCATGCAGGCTTCGACCTGAATTCATAATCCTTTGGAGGTTGCTTCATTTGCTCCTTGTCCATCGACTCGTCGATCATTCCCGAAATTTTAACATAACCTCCCAGAGGAAGCCAGCCCAGGCCAAATTCGGTCTCGCCGCTTTTAATCTTGAGTAACGAAAACCAGGGATTGAAAAAAAGGTAGAACTTTTCTACGCGTACTTTGAAAAATCTTGCTGCAACGTAGTGGCCAACTTCATGAATGATTATCAAAATTGACAGGCTGAGAAGAAATTGCGACGCTCTGATTAAAACTTCCATTTATTTAAACGATTATTTGGGTTTTCAAAAATTTAACTGTTTGATGACTTGATTAAGCTTTGAGCTAACTCACGGGTTTCGGTATCGGTAAGGATTAACTCATTCAGGTTTGGACCCTCGAGGAATTCCATTTTATTCATACAGGATTGGACCAGGCGTGGAATATCCGTGAACCCTATCCTGTCGTTCAAAAAGGCTTCTACGGCTACTTCATTGGCAGCATTCAATACGCAGGGGATGTTTCCCCCTTTTTCAATAGCTTGATATGCAAGTTCGAGGCTTGGGAAATTCTGGTTATCAGGTGCTTCGAAGCAAAGACAGGGAAATTCGGCAAAATCAAATCTGGGAAAACTGCTCGGCAGCCGGTTGGGGTAAGCCAGTGCATAAAGGATGGGCAGCTTCATATCCGGTAAGCCCATCTGAGCCTTCATTGAACCATCGGCAAACTGCACTATGGAATGTATTATCGACTGTGGATGCACAATGACTTTAATCTGGTCCGGTTCAAGGCCAAAGAGCCATTTAGCCTCAATAACTTCCAAACCCTTATTCATGAGCGTAGCTGAATCGATGGTGATTTTGCTGCCCATGGTCCAGTTGGGATGTTTTAGAGCTTCCTCTTTTTTTACGTGCACAAGGTGTTCTGATTTTTTTCCCCGAAAAGGTCCGCCGCTTGCGGTAAGGTAAATCTTTTCGACGGCATTGTGGAATTCCCCTGCAAGGCACTGGAAAATGGCCGAATGTTCCGAATCTACCGGATAAATATTCACCCCTTTTTGCTGGGCGAGTTTTGTAATGAGGTGACCGCCTACTACCAGGGTCTCCTTATTAGCCAAGGCAATTGGCTTTCCGGCTTCAATAGCTGCAAGGGTGGGCTCCAGTCCGGCAACGCCAACCATTGCTGTCAGCACCAAATCCGTATTCCCACAAGAGGTGATCTCACAAATGGCCTCCCTGCCTGCAAACACCTTGATGGGGTGATCCAGCAATGCTTGTTTCACTCTTGGGTACAAATCCTTATTCCCGATAACTACTGCATTGGGTTGGAATTCAATGGCCTGAGCAATCAACAGATCGGCATTATTTTGCGCGGTAAGTGAGTCTATTTCGAAAGACTCATTGTGCATTCTAACAACTTCGAGGGCCTGACATCCTATCGAACCTGTAGAGCCCAGAATGGCTATTTTTTTTCTTTGTGGCAGCCTCATCAAAAAACAATATAGTCAGATGGGTTCACAGGGTTTCCGTTGAACCACAGTTCGAAATGCAGGTGGGTTCCTGACGAAAGGGTACCGGTATTTCCGATGATGGCAATTGCCTCTCCTGCACGAACAAGGTTCCCTTCCTGTTTGAAGACAACACTGTTGTGCTTATATACTGAAACCAAATTATTGGTATGTTGAAGTACCACAGTGTAGCCTGTCTCGAGCGTCCAACCGCTAAAAACTACAGAGCCATCGAGGGTTGCCTTAATCGTTTCATTAGGGCCGCCTACCAGGTCAACCCCAAAATGGCCCTCCATAGGATTGAAATAGCTGGTAACCATGCCTTTAATGGGTGGAAAGAAGAAGGCCTGGCTGATCCGGCTCGACTGATTCAATGGAAGACTGATACTTTCGGCCGATGGGGTAAAAGTGGTATATCCTTGCATCTCGGCCCTCAGGATGGAGTCTTCGGGCGATCGTGGAAGCTCATCCATGAGATATCCAAGAGGATTTAGCAGGGTGTCAGGCATTACTTCAACAATTTCGCGGCCTTCTACAATATTTCTGATGTTTAGAATATACAAATCTTTCTGCCGCACTACCCTTTCAAGAGAATCGGTTCGGTGTGAGAGTTGCCGCAGAACATTTCGTGTATCAAAATCGCCATAACCTGGAATGTACTCTCGCAGCGGGGTGAAGGCAATAAGATAGGTTGTGGCCACAATCAGGAAAATGCTTAATACTCCGAAGAAAATAAAAACATTGAAGCGGGTAAGCGAGAGAGAAATTTTCTCCTCGTAGGTATCTTCGTTCATCAATACCAACCGGTACTTATCATGTAGTTTGCGAAAAAACGAATGTTTTTTTTCACGTTTTGCTGGCATCTTTCCTTATTTTTGTGAGTTAAATTAGCAAATTTGTTAAAATTGCATCATACGAACCGAAATGCAAATTTCGTAAATTTCTCCGGTTTAATGACTTTTCAATCTATAACCCGCTTTTATTACTCAGTTAAAATTAGTTAATGGATTGGACAGATTTAAAACCGAACTCTATGGGGCAAATGGAGAGTTTCTTTTTCAGGTTGGCTACAACCAAACTTAGCTGAGTAATTCATGATATAATAAATTTGACCTGTTGGGAGTTTAAAGAATGATTTGCCTGCCTGATAAATTGAAAACAAAAAATTTAACCAAGGATTTTCTGCTGGGCCTTGCAGGTTTAGCATTGTTATTTTTACTTCAGGGTTGTTCTACTCAGCGCAACACTTGGGTAAACCGGAACTTTCATGCTTTAAACGCCAGGTATAACGGATACTTCAATGCCAGAGAAAATTTCCGTTTGGGAATGAAGCGTCTGTCAGATTTGCACCAGGATTTCTATGATCAGCCGTTGAGTATTTTTCGCTATGGTACGGATGATCAGCGGTTGCAAATCAGTGAATATATGGAGGCTGCATACCAGAAATCGAGTCTGGTGATCAGGCGCCATTCGATGCTTATACGCGGAATAGAGCATAATGTAATGATTGACGATGCTTATCACCTCATTGCCCTCTCGCATTTCTTCAGAGGTGATATTCATCTGGCCAATTTTACGTTTGAATACATTTACAGGCAATATGATACGCCCCTCTCCTACGATGCGTTGGTATGGACAGCCAAGGGCCACCTCAGGGAGGCAAGGTTTGATGCAGCAGTTTCAGCTTTAGATCTGGCTGGAAACTATTTGCAACAAGGGCTTTTGAGTCCGGACGGACGGCTTTTGTATTATTTAACTTTTGCCGATTTGCTGGCCAGACAGGGATTTTATGATCGGGCAGCTCCCCATTTAATTCAAGCGATCGATAACACACGCAATCGTCGGGATAAAGCCCGACTCACCTTTATTTTAGGACAATACTATCAGTTTTCAGGCAATCTCACTTTGGCCCAGCAGACCTTTGCGCGAATTCTGGACATGTCGCCTGGCTTTGAACTGGCTTTGCAAGCTCGGATCAGTATGGCCCTTACCCACGATGGCCAGGCAGGAAATGAAGCTTTTATACAGACGGAACTCGACAGGATGATTCGCGATAACCGCAATGAGCCTTTCTTCGACAGGCTCTATTATGCAAAAGGACAGCTGGCCTGGAGGGCAAACAGGACGGAAGCCGCCAAGGAATATTACCGTCAGTCAATAAGTTATGGGCACGACAATCCGCTTCAAAAAGGGCTTTCATACCTGAGACTTGGAGAAATTTTTTTCAGACAGAATAAGTACCTCGAATCCAGTATGTATTACGATAGCGCCGTGGTTTTTTTGCCCGCCGGTTACGGTAATATTGATGAGCTGAGGAGAAGACAGACCACCCTGGCGGACCTTGCTGAAAATATTAGAATTACACAACTTGAAGACTCTCTTCAGATGTTGGCGGCTATGGATCAAGGTGCAAGGGAAGCCATTGTTGACCGCATCATATCCGAAAAACGCGAAAGGGAAATGAGGCAGGAAGCTGCCCAACTCGACCAACAGCAGGGTGCATTTGCACCCGACATGGCCCGAAGGCAAGTTGGAGAGCAGGAAGGCGGTTGGTATTTCTACAACCCGGCTGCAATAAATTTTGGCCGCGCAGAGTTTGCAAGCAGATTTGGAAACCGTCCCCTGGAAGATATGTGGCGTTTAAGCAATCGGCAGGCTTTGGCTCCGGGTATCTCCCCACCTGAACCCATTATAACAGAAACTCAACCAATAGCCGAAGGGATTGATGCCGAAAGACAAAGCTACCTGCAAAAGATTCCTGCAACCCCACAACAAATTGCTGAGTCGAACCAACGCATGGCCACAGCCTTTTTTAACAAAGGAGTAATTTTCAAAGACCAACTCAATGATGTTGAAAATGCAATCATTGCTTTTGAAACCCTGATTAACCGGTTCCCTCAGTTCGATAACCGGCTGCAGGCTTTTACTCTTCTCATGGCCATTTGGAGAGAAGTGGGCAATAATGCCAAAACCCAACTGCTAAAAGGACAGATTGTTTCTGAGTTTCCTGATAGCCCATTGGCCCGGGCATTGATCGATCCTGATTTTTTAGAAGGTCATCGTCAACGTCAGAACCATTCACAGCAACTTTATAAAAACACCTACCTGGCCTTTCAGGCAGGGAACCATTCTCAGGTTTTAGCCAATGTAAGGGCTGCAGATACTCTCGAATTGGATAGAAACCTTCGAAGCCAGTTTGCATATCTCAAGGCTTTGTCGTTTGGGCGAAATGAGATGCACGGAGAGTTCCGGTCGCTTTTGCAGCTTGTTGTCGATAGTTTTCCTGAAACACCAGTGTTTCAACCTGCCAGTCATCTTCTTGCCACCTTAAACAATAGGGGAGTTGGGGCTGAACAAGCCGCCAGGCAAAATCTGCAGCATGTCGCACCGACCCCAGAAGAATTGCCCTCGCAGTTCTCTTACGATCCCAATCTTGTTCATTTTTTTACCATTGTGGTCGATATCCGACGGGTCGATGTTATGGCACTCCGGACTTCAATAGCGCAATTCAATACCGATAATTTTGCGGATCAGGCACTTACCATAAGCAACATTTTCCTTGACGAAGAAAGGCAATTATTAACCGTTACTCGGTTTTCCGATAAAAATTCAGGCATGGAATATTTCAGACGGTTAACAGGATGGTCTGAGATGCAGAGGTTTTCACAGGGGGAGGTTTTGCCTTTCATCATTTCGGTTGAAAACTACCCGATCTTTTACAGGGACAGACTTGTCGAAATTTACTACCGTTTTTTCAGGATTATGTACCTTAATTAATTTTTTTACGTTAATAATTTAAAGGCGTTTTTTATAATTTTGTCAAATAACAATGAATCAAATGTTTTCTAACCTTAAATCTGAATCAAAAATGGCTAAGCAACCCGAAACTGAGCACTCTTCAATTAACCTGGTAGGTTCTGGTACCACTATTAAAGGTGATGTTTTTTCAAGTGGAGATATTCGCATTGATGGAACCATAACCGGTTTTTTAGAATCAAAAGGAAAAGTAGTTGTTGGCTCCACCGGAGTAATTGAAGGTGATGTGGTGTGCCAAAATGCCGACATTTCAGGCAACGTCAGAGCCAAAATTTCTGTAACCGACCTGTTAACTTTAAAAGCTTCCTCAAGAATAACCGGCGATATTTTAACCGGAAAACTTGCAATCGAGCCGGGGGCTATTTTCACCGGGTCGTGTACTATGGATAAGCCGAAACCAGGCATCATGCCAAAACCCGAAGAGAAAAAATGATTTAGTACATCAATTCGTTGATGGAATTTAGGCTCTTTACGTTATGTTTCCTGGTTCTAAAAAAAATAGCTGATGAAGGGGTTAAAGAGGTATTTGCAAAGTGTATCGCTTTTAACCACAATTGTTTTTTTGCTATCCCTGGCTTTTTCTGTATTTGCTCCTGATCAGCTGGTTAGTCGTGTGCTGGTTTTTATACCTTTATTTTTTTTTATAGTTTCCGTAAGCACACAAGTCCTATTATTTAGGTCCGGGAAACATGACCAACGTAAATTAGCTCAGGTAAATATTGCTGTTTCGGGTTTGAAGTTTGTTCTGTACCTTATTACCGTGGTGGTCTATGCTTTCTTTTTTCCCGGCGACTCGGTACCCTTTCTGATCAGCTTTTTTATTATTTATCTCTTTTACTCTGTATTTGAAGCGGTTTGGAGTTACCGGACATTAAAATTTAAAACCAGAAAAAATCCGATTGAAAGTCAAGAATAACCTGACTAATATTTTTTGAAAAACAACGATTTTTCCTGATATTTGGCAAAAAAGCCCTGAGCTCAATCTGTAGGTATGAGGTAGGGTTTAAAGTTGGGTAATTGATTGTGCTTTAAATCAACAAGTTCATAATCAAATGGGGCTTACGGTAATACGAAGAACAAAAAACGTTTTTTTTGCATCGTAGAGTTCCTGGCAATAACATTGAAGTTTATCCGGTAGTAACCGATAGTTTATTTTGTGAAAAGACCGTTGTTGATTTTTCTGTTGTTCGTGGTATTGGGGGCATCTTTTGATGTTTCCGCAGCACCTGACACTGAACGTGAGCCTTTTGATGCCGGAGAGCTAATTATCGGGAAGGTGCTCGATTCGCATGAATGGAATATTGCCAAAATAGGCGATACATACATCACCATTCCATTGCCTGTTATCTTGTTTTATGAAGGCAGGCTCTATGTTTTTCTGAGCAGCAAATTCAATCAGGGAAAATCTTCGCATCAGGGTTTTATGCTTTCCTCTGAAGGGAGTATCAAAAGTAAAATTGTAAGGGCTTCGCCTGATGGATTAACTCCCGACCCAAACCCGGGATTGCTGATAAATTTATCAATCACCAAAGTGAGTTTATCGGTAATTATTATTTCTTTACTCCTATGTATTGTCCTGGTAAGCGTTGGCAATTCATATAAAAGGGCCTCTGGCCTGGGAGTACCAAAAGGCTTGGCCAGGGCTTTTGAACCAATTGTGGAGTTTGTGCGCAAAGAGATCGCACTCTCTGCTATAGGCAAAAAACATTACAAGCGTTTTCTTCCCTATTTGTTGACCTTGTTTTTTTTCATTTTTTTCGCCAATCTTTTTAGTTTGCTTCCATTTTTTCCCGGAGGCGCCAATGTAACAGGAAATATTAGTGTTACACTGGTTTTGGCATTGTTTACTTTTTTTACAACCCAAATATTTGCCACCAAAGGCTATTGGAAACATATTTTCAATACTCCGGGTGTTCCTGTTTTTTTGAAGATGCCTATTCCCCTGATGCCCATTATTGAAGTAGTGGGTGTAATTGTGAAGCCTTTTGTGCTCATGATCAGGTTGTTTGCCAATATGACGGCAGGCCAGATGAGTATTTTTGGCTTTCTTTGCCTGATATTTGTGCTTGGCAACCTGTCAACCATAATGGGTTATGCCATTTCGCCCATTTCTCTTTTTTTTCTGGTGTTCATGAATTTTCTGAAAATTCTGGTTGCTTTTCTGCAGGCATACGTTTTCACATTGTTCAGTGCCTTGTTTTTTGGTATGGCCGTGCCTGAAGATGATCATCACTAATTTTGAAATATTAAAGAAATCAATTGTATCATTTAAAACCTGAAAATTATGTTGCCTTTATTTATGTTGTTAGATGTGAGTTTAGAAATTGCCTCTCAATGGGTAAAACTTGGAGCCGCTTTTACTGCCGTTCTCACAGTGGCTGCTGCAGCCTGGGGTATTTCAAAAATAGCCAAAACTGCCCTTGAAGGCATTTCCAGGCAGCCCGAGGCAAGCAACGACCTTAGAGGAGCCATGATTATCTCCTCAGCACTTATCGAAGGGGTTGCGTTTTTTGCCATCGTAGTTAGTCTGCTTGTATTGTTTGTGTAGGGATGTAGAGGGAAGTTTGCCGAAATCAACTGTATTTTAAGGCATAATTCCAGATACAATCTCCTATCGCAATAATTTATTCACGATTCAAAATAATTACAGGCTATGGAACTAGTAACTCCTGGTTTAGGACTTATCTTCTGGAAAACATTCGCCTTTGTTATTGTTTTGGTAATCTTGCGAAAATACGCCTGGCAGCCGATTCTTAAGGGACTTGAGGAGAGAGAAAAAGAGATATCTCATTCGCTGAAGAACGCCGAGTTTATCAAAAGAGAAATGGCCGAATTGGATGAAGTGAGAAGTCAAAAAGCTAAAGAAGCCGAGAAGAATCGTTTAGAGATTCTGGCACGAGCACGTCTGGAAGCCGATCAGCTCATCAGCCTCGCAAAAGTCAAAGCTTCCGAAGATTCGGAATTGATGATGAGAACTGCTCAAAATAATGTTGAATCTCTCAAAAATTCTGTTCTGGTTCAGCTAAGAACTCAAATTGCCACTCTTTCGCTTGATATGGCCGAAAAGGTCTTGTACGACGAACTTAAAGACAAGGAAAAAAGCAAATTGTTGGTTAATCAGCTTCTCGATAAGGCCATCATGAATTGATAATGGAACAATGGTTGTTGTATGCGACGTTTGAACCATAAAATTGTCAGGAGGTATGCCAAAGCCTTGCTCTCACTTGCCTTGGAACATGACATCCTTGAGCAGGCCAATATTGATATGCAGTTGATTGCATACACATTCTCCCTTGATAAGGAGTTGAAAATAATCCTTCAAAGTCCAATCATCCACACCAGTAAGAAGCAAAAGATACTCAACCGTTTGTTTGATGGAAAAATTCACCCGCTAATGGTACGCTACATCTCTATAATTTCACGAAAAGGGCGGGGTGCCTTACTGGATGGTATTGCAAATCAATTTGAAAAAGAATACAAATCCTACAAAGGAATAGAATCTGTCTCTGTTATCACTGCGACACCATTGGATGGACCCCTAAGGGAAAAAGTTATTGCAACAGCCTCCGTGTTTACAACCAAAACCATTGAATTTCAGGAAAAAATCGATCCATCTATTATCGGTGGATTCATCCTAAATATTGGAGAAAAACTTCTTGATGCCAGTTTAAAGCGTAAACTTTCTGACTTGAAGCGAAATTTTAATTTACCTGACTAAACCCCTAAATTTACTCATATTATGCCCGAAATAAAACCGGCAGAAATTTCTGCCATTCTTCGTCAGGAAATGTCCGGGTTTCGTTCAGAAACCAAACTTGAAGAAACCGGCATTATTTTGCAGATTGGCGACGGCATAGCCCGTATCTACGGCATATCGAACGCTCAGGCTGGTGAACTTATCAAGTTCAATGAAACCGGTTTGCATGGGGTTGTGCTCAACCTCGAAGAGGACAATGTAGGGGTAGTATTGCTCGGTGACTCCGAAAAGGTGAAAGAAGGTGATTTGGTGAAGCGCACAGGGCGTATGGTTTCAATTCCTGTTGGCGAAGGACTTATTGGGCGCGTTGTAAATACCTTGGGGGTTCCGATTGATGGCGGAGGCCCCATAAAGGGAGAACTTTTTGAAATGCCCCTTGAAAGGAAGGCTCCCGGTGTAATTTTCAGGCAACCAGTAAATCAACCCCTCCAAACAGGTATCAAAGCCATCGATGCCATGATACCAGTCGGGCGAGGACAGCGTGAATTGATTATTGGCGACAGGCAAACAGGAAAAACCGCTATTGCCGTTGACACCATCATTAACCAACGGAAACTGTTTCTGAAAGGCGACCCTGTGTATTGCATCTATGTTGCCATAGGTCAAAAAGGTTCTACAGTTGCCCAGATTGTAAACTCACTCAAGAGGAATGGGGCAATGGATTATACGGTGGTGATTTCTGCTGCAGCCAGTGAGGCAGCAGCAATGCAATTTTTTGCACCGTTTTCGGGCGCAGCTGTTGGCGAATTTTTTCGCGATACCGGCCGATCTGCTCTGGTAGTCTACGACGATTTATCAAAACAGGCCGTTTCTTACAGGGAGGTATCCCTTTTGCTAAGGCGCCCTCCGGGACGCGAAGCATACCCCGGCGACGTATTTTACCTCCACTCAAGACTACTTGAGCGGGCGGCAAGAATAATCTCCTCCGACGAGATAGCCCGCAAAATGAACGACATCCCGGAATCCATACGGCATCTTGTAAAAGGCGGAGGTTCACTAACTGCATTGCCAATTGCCGAAACCCAAGCTGGTGATGTTTCGGCTTACATCCCTACCAATGTTATTTCAATTACCGATGGGCAGATTTTTCTGGAAAGCAACTTGTTCAATGCGGGTGTAAGACCTGCAATCAACGTAGGAATTTCTGTCAGCCGTGTAGGAGGTAATGCCCAGATCCGGGCCATGAAAAAGATCGCTGGAAACCTGAAAATTGACCAGGCCCAATACCGCGAATTGGAGGCCTTTTCGAAATTCGGATCCGACCTCGATCCCCAAACACGTGTCATCCTCGATAAGGGTGTCCGAAACGTCGAAATTTTGAAACAGGCTCAGTTTAATCCCCTACCGGTTGAAGAACAGATCGCCATAATTTACTGTGGGGTTAAAGGGCTTCTGGCCGAAATCCCTGAGAACCTGATTATTGAATTCGAAAAAAAGTTCCTTGAGCATCTTCGCTTGAATCATCAAGGGCTGCTCAACCAACTGCTATCAGTCGATTTTCCAGAAAGCCGACCAAACGACCTTCCGGAGAGTATTCAAAATGTGATCCTGGAAACTGTAAATATCGTTAAATCAAATTTGATTTGATGGTCAACTAATCTCTTTTTTTATGACAACATTGGTGGATGTAAGAACGCGAATTGCTACGGTAAAAACTACCCGGCAGATTACCAGCGCCATGAAATTGGTATCATCCACTAAATTAATGAAAGCTCAGCGTAACCTCACCAGCCTGCGACCATTTGAGGCTTCCTTGCTTCAAATGGTAAAAGATGTTTATAAGGGCTTGGAGCCTGAAAACTTTCATAAAATAACCCTTCCAGCCGCGGGAAATAAAGTACTCGTATTAATTTTTGGCTCCAATAAAGGATTGTGTGGCACCTACAACGTAATGATTATCCGAAAAGCCCTTGACCACATACAGAACCTTCAAAACAATGGCTTCGAGGTTCATCTGCTGCTTATTGGCAGCAAGGTTGCAGATTTTTTTATTAAAAACAAGTATGAGGTTCACGGGGTGCAAAATGATTTTATTGACCATGTTAATTTTCAATCGTGCTCAGAATTTGGGCAGAACCTGGTTAAACTCCTTACCGAAAATACCTTCGATAGGATTGATGCTGTATATAGCAAATTCCGTCATGCGTTGATTCAGGAATTCACTGCAGAGCAAATCTTGCCGTTAACCTCCCTTTCAAAAGCTGCCCAAGAAGCAAAACCCCTGGACCCGCAGCATCAGGAAGATTTAGATAAGGTGATTTTTGAACCAAGCCATTCAGAATTGACCAATTATCTGGTACCCAAATATTTCGAGACATTAACCTACGTATTGACACTCAATACCACTGCTTCGGAGCATGGCGCAAGAATGACGGCCATGCAAAAATCGACCGACAATGCTACCGAACTGCTAAAAAATCTTTCGCTTGCTATGAACAAAGTAAGGCAATCGGTGATAACCCGCGAAATCATGGAGATTGTAAGCGGTGCGGAGTCGATGAAAAATTAATAGGCAGTATTTCGATTATTCTATAAGCGACGGTTGTATTTGTAGCTCGAACTGTCCCATTTTACAGGATATAAATAAGCGTTTGGCTTCACAGGTGTAAACCCACCTGAAACGAAGCACGGTTGTTTACATTTACCAGGGCAGAATAACGGAAAAGGGCTGTCATACATATCGTAGCGCCTGTATTGTTTGAGCAAAATATACTCCAGTTTTACCACCCTGGAGTACCAAAATAGAAAAATTGTTTTCCGATGAAAAAATTGATTTTTTGTCTTTTGGCTGGATTTGTTCTTATTGGCTGTACTAAACCCTACCTTTCCTCACCTCAACTGGTATTGTGGTACAATGCTCCGGCAGTTGATTGGATGAAGGAAGCTCTTCCCATTGGGAATGGTTATATGGGTGTGATGTTTTTTGGCGGTCTGCACTACGAAAAGCTTCAGTTTTCGGAAGGCTCCCTTTGGGCCGGTGGCCCTGGATCAGGCAATCAATATAATTTTGGGATACGCGAAGGTGCCTCAAAGCACCTGGATGAAATAAGGAATCTTTTAATAGCAGGTGATTCGTATCAGGCTCACCGACTTACCCAGCAATGGATGACAGGAATCATCCATCCAAGGGATGGCTTACAATTTGGTGATTTTGGAGCACACCAAACTATAGGCGACCTATTTGTTGCAATACCAAACCAGGGCGAAATTTCAAACTATCGACGAGAATTGAATCTCACGACTGGTCGAGGGCACGTTACCTATATGGCCGGCAGCGTTAGTCACAGCAGAACTTTTTTCGGAAACTATCCTAGGCGAACTATGGTGTATCATTTTAAAAATGATGCAGAGGATGGGGTGGACTACATGATTGAAATTAAAACACCACATCTTGTTGACAGCTTGGTGTTTTCAGGAAAAACAATAAAACTTTATGGTCGGGTTGGCGACAATGCACTGCAATTTCTGACTGTGGTAGTGGCTGATACCGACGGCAAACTAGCTTTTGAAAATGGAAAATTATACGTAACCCATGCCAATGAACTTACATTAAAGCACAGCGCCTTTACAGCATACCGCCATGAATTTCCACAATATCGAAATATAAACTGGCTACCCGAGGCAAAACAGGTTATTGAAAATTTTCATGATATTATTTTTGAGCAGCTTGCTTTAGAACAAATAGAAGACTACTCCAGGCTTTTTTCAAGAGTGAAACTAGAAATCGAAGGGAGTACGTACGATACCATTCCTACCGATCAGCGGCTTGAAAGATACACTGCAGGGCAGATTGATACAGGCCTTGAGGTTCTTTACTTTCAATATGCCCGCTACCTAATGATCTCTTCGAGTCGGCCAGGCACTATGCCAATGAACCTGCAAGGAAAATGGAACAACAGTACCGACCCTCCCTGGGCTGCCGATTATCATACCAACATCAATCTCCAGATGCTTTACTGGCCGGCAGAGGTTACCAATCTGAGTGAGTGCCATATACCACTGTTCGAATACATGAAAAACCTGGTGGAACCCGGCCGACTTTCCGCGCGTGAATTTTTTGGCGCCCGCGGCTGGGTGGTAAACACCATGAACAATGCTTTTGGTTATACTGCGCCTGGCTGGGGCTTGCCCTGGGGCTATTTCCCTGCAGGAGCCGCATGGCTTACCCGCCACGCCTGGGAACATTTTGAGTTTACTCTTGATACTGCTTTTTTAAGAAACACTGCGTATCCGCTTATGAGTGAAGCCGCCCTTTTCTGGAAAGATTATTTGACTCTGGATGAATACGGGTATCTGGTATCTATGCCCTCTTTCTCACCCGAACATGGTGGCATTTCAAAAGGCGCCTCCATGGACCACCAGATTGCATGGGATGTTTTCAACAACAGCGCCCAAGCGGCATTAGTGCTTGGCTTGGAGCAATCGGTCATAGAATCCTACAGAAACATGCGCGACCGCATAAGCCCACCCCGCATCGGCCGATGGGGGCAATTGCAGGAATGGCGCGAAGATGTGGATGATTCTCTAAATACACATCGGCACGTATCGCATCTTTTTGCCTTACATCCGGGTCAACAGATCAGCGTAAACCGCACACCGGAACTGGCAGCCGCAGCGCTTACCAGCCTGAGGGCCAGAGGAAAGGAAGGCACCGGATGGTCGCTGGCCTGGAAGATTAACTTCTTTGCCCGCTTGCACATGGGAGAGGATGCCTACGAAATGCTCAGGATGCTTCTGCGGCAGGTGGGTACAACACCAGCAAATATGGGTCTTGGAGGAAGCTACAACAACCTGTTGTGCTCGCATCCGCCATTTCAATTGGATGGCAATATGGGTGGAGCAGCAGGCATTGCCGAAATGCTTATACAGTCGCATGAAGGAATGATTGTGCTGCTACCAGCTATACCGACAGTTTGGCACTCAGGTAGGGTTAGCGGACTTAGAGCTCGAGGTGGTTTTGAAGTAGATTTCGAATGGAGAAATGGTAAGGTAAAATCATTGGTTGTTCGCGGAAATAGCGGATTAAAAGGTGTTGTGAAGGCTCATGGCAGTTCAAGGTCATTTGAGATTCCTGCTTCCGGTGTAATTAGGTTTAAAGGAAGAAATGGCGTCTTTTATTAATTTTAACCTAAATAGTAAACGTAAAGAGTAGGTTATTGATATTATCTTGTATAGGTGTGGCTGGAAGTTGCCTGATTCTTTTCTGGTCCGGAACATGAAATAGGAAGAAAGATTTTGGAATTAATTTCTAAAAGTTTTTATTTTTGAAATATATTGCTAAATCGTTTTAGTTTTTTTATTTTTGTTATCTGAATTTTGGCTTGAATTAACCCGGAAGATTGCTCTTTTACTCGAAGGTTCTGATTCTAAAGGTGAAGGATTTAATTATCAGTTCCTCAACTTTCAAGCATATCTCGAAATAATGAGCTATTAAAGGAGTTGATGTAGGCAAATGTGAAAATGCTTTGGCAAATGCCATGCCTGCCGGCTGGCAGGCTTGTAACCTTAAAACGATAAATTTATTCACATGAAAAATCTGTTTTCAGGCACTATCCAAGTCTTTTTAATTGCAGTTTTTCTTCTTTTTGGCGCTGTCGCTTGCAACCAGCGTGCAGATGAGCGCTTATTTGGAATTCAATTATGGTCGGTCAGAGATGCAATGGGAGCCGATCCTAAAGGTACTCTTGCTGCCCTTGGGGAAATGGGTTATGGTTTTATAGAGGCCGCAGGATATGCAGATGGTAAGTTTTATGGTATGGAACCTTTGGAGTTTTTGCGGCTGGTGGAGAACAATGGCATGTTATTTTTAAGTTCTCACGTTGGGCGGAACCTTCCCGAGCCTGAACAGTGGGATGAAGCTATGGAATGGTGGAGAAAATGCATTGAAGCCCATGCCCAAGCCGGTGTGAGGTTTATTGTAAAGCCCTGGCTTGGCTTGGGAGGCCCCCCGACATTGGAAAGGCTGCAGGCTTTTTGTCGTTACCTCGAAGCCATTGGTGAAATGGCCAATGCCAGAGGAATACGATTCGGATTTCACAACCATGCCGAAGAGTTCGAGTCGATTGATGGACACGTAATTCTCGATTACATGCTTGCGAATACCAATCCTGAGAAGGTTTTCTTTCAGATGGATATTTATTGGGCTTTTGTTGGGAATGCCGATCCGGTTGATTATTTCAAGAGGTTTCCTGGGCGATTTGAGCTTTGGCATGTAAAAGATGAAACCGAAGTTGGAGCCAGCGGCAAAATTGATTTTGAACGTATTTATCGGTATGCAGGTGAGGCAGGGTTGAAGTACAGCATTGTTGAACAGGAAGCTTTTAATTATGATCCTATAGAAAGCGTAAGGATAAGCCTGGAGTTTTTACTTAATTCCGACTTCGCAAAATAATTGCAATAAATCCAACAGAAGATGGACAGAAGAAAATTTCTTACGCATTCGGCAATAGCTGGTGTTGGATTGCTGGCTGCACGTTGTACACCGGCTATGGGAGTTAGCAACAACAGGGTTCATGGTGCAATATTGAAACTATCGAGTCAGGAAGGCGTCGCTCCCGGAGCAAGCCTTACCGAAAAACTCGACTTTTTGGAAGAACATGGTTATACTGGCCTGGAGCCCGGAGGGAGGGGTTTGCAAAACAGGGTTACGGAGTTTCAAAAAGCCCTGGAGCACCGCACCATAAAAATAAGTGCTGTGGTTGCTGGCTTCCAGGGATTTCTTATTGCAAAAGATCCTGCAGTGCGCCAGCAAGCCTTTGATTCAATTAAAGTTATATTGGAAGCCGCAGGTGCCCTGGGCTCCACAGGGCTCATTGTAGTGCCTGCCTTCAATCACCAGGAAAGTCTGCCCCACGTAGAAGCCAGGGAGCGACTGGTAGAAATGCTGAAAGAATTAGGCGAGCACGCAATTAGGCACAATACGCGTGTGCTGCTCGAACCCCTTAACCGCCGTGAAGCCTGGTTTTTGAGGCTGCTGGCCGATGCCGCTGCTATTGCAAAGGACACCGGAAGTAATGGTATCGGAGTAATTGGAGATTTCTGGCACATGACCTGGGAGGAAACCAGCGACCTGGGGGCAATATTATCGGCCTCCGATTATTTGCACCACATGCACATTGCCAGCAGGCAAAGACGCAACATGCCAGGCGAGGATGCCGGCGACAATTATACGGAAGGATTCAAAGCTCTAAAACATATTGGATTTCAGAACTATATTAGCCTTGAATGCGGAAGTGCCGGCGACCGGAAAGTTACCATTCCTGCTGCCGCCAGACTCATGAGAACGCAATGGGAAAAAGCCTCGCTTTGTTGATAGAAATGTCAAGTTTTTTAACCAGAAAAAAATATGAAATGAATAAATTTAGCAAAAACTATCAAAGCTTTTCTGTATGGTTGCTTATAACCTTAGGCTCAATTGGCTTTTATTCTTGTAATAGTAACCGCCAAGCCGAAAACTGGATTCCCCTTTTCAACGGGCAAAACCTTGATGGATGGGACATTAAGATAAGTGAATATGAGCTAAATTATAATTTCGGTAACACTTTCCGTGTAATTGATGGCATTCTGAAGGTTGGCTACGAAGAGTACGAAGATTTTGGCGAACGGTTTGGACATATTTTTTATTCAGGACAGGAATTCTCTCATTTCAAACTGAGAGTCGAGTACCGTTTTGTGGGCGATCAGATTGGGGGCGGTCCTGATTGGGCATTTCGAAACAATGGCATTATGTTTCATTCACAATCGGCTGCAAGCATGGAACTCAACCAGCACTTTCCAATATCAATTGAAGCCCAGTTTTTAGGTGGCGATGGAATCAATGAGCGGCCAAACGGTAGTGTCTGCACTCCTGGAACCACTATAGAAATTGATGGGATGAGGATTTATGATCATTGCATAAGTTCCCGGTCAAGGACCTTTCATGGCGACGAATGGGTTCGTTTTGAGCTTATTGTATTTGGCGATTCCATTGCCCACCATATTATTGAAGGCGATACGGTGTTAACCTATAAGAATTTCCAACTCGAAAACAGCGGACTTCCTTTAAGCCAAGGCTTCATTGCGCTTCAATCGGAAAGCCATCCCATTGAGTTCAGGAAAATTGAAATATTGAACCTAAAACCTTAAAGTCTAAGTAGTTGAAAAACAACGGCTGCATGAGGCATCACCTTCGCAAACAAAAAAATAAGTGTTGAATTTTTGCTCAAAGTTTCGAATATGCGTTTTTTCAATAAAATAAAAAACTTCTTTTTCCCAAAAAACAGACGGGTAACAACGATTATCATTTATGGGTTTATTTTGGGAGTTTTGTTCTTTGGGTTGGCCGACAGGGTGATAAAATACACCTCTTCAAACGAATTCTGTATGGCTTGCCATGTGCATCCTCACGCTGAAGAAACCTGGCGCCTTTCGCCACATTACAATACACGTACAGGAACTGTGACAAATTGCGCGGATTGTCATTTGCCGCCTCCGGGAACCTTAAGGTATTTGGCAAGTAAGACCGAAGCTGGCATTCGCGATGTTTATGGATGGCTTTTTAAGGATCCCGATAAGATAAACTGGGAAGCCAAACGATTTTTGGAAGCTGCTGTAAGACATACCTATCAAGAGAGTTGTATTGCTTGTCATCAGAATCATTTTCCCGTGGAACTTTCGCAGGAAGGAATGCTGGCACACATACACTACCAAGATAATAAGGAGCGCGATGATTTGAATTGCTTGAATTGCCATCTGCATGTTGGTCATTACAGGGGGTTCGACCCGAAGGCTGCTGCCATAAGTCTGGAACCTATGGATGTTCAGCCTGCAGCAATTTTTACCTCATCAACCCAAGTTACGGAGTTTTCACCCTTTGTCGAAACTATACCCGGCACTTCGGTTTCATTCAGAATGTTGCCTATACCAGGCGGTTCTTTTCAAATGGGGAGCCCTGAACGTGAACCTGGGCGTGGTGAAAATGAGGGCCCTCAACGCGAGGTTGAAGTGAGCCCGTTCTTTATGGCCGAAGTAGAAGTTACCTGGGATATGTACCTGGCCTTTTTTCGTGAAACTGTGTCGGAAGGGCGCAACATTGCTGACATGAGGGCAGTTGCCGTGGAAATTACTGGAATAGATGCAATTTCGGGGCCTACACCTCCTTGGGGAGCTCCTGACCAGGGTTGGGGATGGGGTAACAGGCCGGCTATTACGATGACCCATCATGCCGCTCAAATTTTCTGCCAGTGGTTAAGCAAGAAAACCGGCAAAACATACCGTTTGCCTACAGAGGCAGAGTGGGAATTTGCAGCAAGGGGAGGAACCAGCACACCCTATTTTTTTGAAGGCAACCCGCGAAGGTTTACCAACAGGCGTTTCTGGAATCAAATCTTTGGACCGGATACAACCAACATTAACAGCTTCGTGATTTTTGGTGGCAACAGCAGGGGCAGAACCCAGACACCTGAGTATGTGAGGCCAAACCCTTTCGGATTAAAAAATATGCTTGGCAACGTTTGGGAGTTTTGTTCTGACTTTTATGCATCTGATGCCTTTTTACAATTCCCCGAAGGAGAAGTTGTGAAAAATCCTAAAGGACCTTCTACCGGAACAGAAAGGGTTATCAGGGGCGGCTCCTTCAGGAGCGATGCCTTTGAGGCAAGAAGTGCAACAAGAAGCCATACAAGACATGATAATTGGATGCGCACCGATCCCCAGGTACCCAAAAGCATCTGGTGGTACTCCGATGTGGTTGATGTAGGTTTTAGGGTTGTAATGGAATGGACTCCACCTAATCCCACTGCAAATTAAAAATTTCTGTTTAACGATAAAACCATCTGAAATATGGACTTAGTGAATTCAAACCGACGCGATTTTATTAAGGGAATTGGCGCGGTAACTGCCGCCACCGCCTTAGGCGCTGGCTTCCTGCTAAAGGCCTGCAGTCCCGGACAAAGAAGGGCCACCGCTCCCGGATTCCTCGATCAGGCCCCCGAAGGCCAATTGCTTAAAGCAGGTCTGGTAGGATGTGGAAGCCGGGGTACGGGTGCTGCCATAAACTTTTTGGATGCCGGTCCAGGGCTCGAAATAACCGCATTGGGCGATGTTTTTGCCGATAGGCTTAACGGATGCCGGGCCGAGCTGAAAGCCCAACGAAATGTAGAAGTTGCCGACGAAAAATGTTTCCTCGGGTTCGATTCCTATCAGAAGGTTATTGACAGCGGAGTGGACGTGGTCTTGCTGGTTACTCCTCCTTTTTTCAGACCAGTTCAATTCGAAGCCGCTGTTAGAGCTAAGAAGCATGTTTTTATGGAAAAACCGGTGGCAGTAGATCCGTTCGGGGTTCGTATCATGAGGGCAGCATCCCGAATGGCCGATGGTTTGGGACTAAAAGTGGTGGCAGGTACCCAAAGGCGACATCAAAGAGATTACCTTACCACTTATGAACAAATTAAAAATGGCGCAATTGGTGATATTATTGCAGCAAATTGCTATTGGAACCAGCCCCAGTTGTGGTTCGTAAACCGTCAACCAGGCTGGAATGATATGGAAGCCATGATGCGCGACTGGGTTAACTGGACCTGGCTATCGGGCGATCATATCGTAGAACAACATATACACAATTACGATGTGATCAGCTGGTTTAAAGGAAAACACCCGGTCAAAGCACTAAGCTTTGGCGCCAGGCTTCGGAGGCCTACAGGCGACCAGTACGACTTTTTCAGCTCCGATTTTGTTTACGACGATGGTACCCACCTGCACAGTATGTGCCGGCAAATAAACAATAGCTCCAACTTAATTTCAGAGCACATTGTCGGCTCCAAAGGAACTTCAAACTGTCAGAACTCCATAAAGACCCATGCCGGTGAGCCTATTTGGGATTATGTTTATCCTGCTGATGAAGAAGGCAATCCATCCATGCAACTCATGAAAAGCCCGTTCGAACAGGAAATGGTTCACCTGGTTGCTGCCATTAGAAACAATACCCCATTGAACCAGGCCGACGAATGTGCCATGTCATCTCTGGTTGGTATCATGGGCAGGATTTCTGCTTACACAGGAAAAGAAGTAACCATGGAAGAAATGCTGAACTCCAATATGCGTATCGGACCTGAAAATCTTGCTTTTGGCGATGTCAACATCCCGAAATTCGTTCAAATTCCGGGAGCCTGATATGAATAATAATTGGTTGCCAAAAGAATGGTTTTCAAAGAAATCTCTAGGTAAAATTAAAAATCATGCCAAGACCTGTCACCCTTTTTACCGGACAATGGGCCGATTGGCCGTTCGAAACTATTTGTAAGAAAGCAAAAGAATTTGGATTCGATGGCCTTGAGGTATGTACTTGGGGCGATCATCTGGAAATAAATAAAGCCACTCAGCAATACTGTGCTGAGAAAATAGAGATGCTAAATAAATATGGCCTCAAACTGTTTGCCATTTCAGCACATCTGGTCGGTCAGTGCGTTTGCGATCCTATTGATAGCAGGCACCAGGCTATTGTTCCGCCGTATGTTTGGGGCGATGGTGATCCTGAGGGTGTTCGCAGCAGGGCAGCTATGGAGGTTATTGAAGCAGGCAAGGTTGCCCAACGGCTGGGAATAAAAACGGTAACAGGATTTACAGGAAGCCCGGTGTGGCACATGATTTATGCGTTTCCACCTACACCTCAATCGATCATAGAGGAGGGGTTTGCCGACTTTGCACGACGATGGAAACCCATTCTGGACGAATTTCAGAAAATGGGAATCCGCTTTGCACTCGAGGTGCATCCTACCGAAATTGCTTTTGATATTGTTACGGCCAAAAGGGCATTGAAAGCACTTGATTTTCATTCGGCATTTGGTTTTAACTATGATCCAAGCCACCTGGGTTATCAGGGAGTGGATTATGTGAAGTTTTTATACGAATTTCCCGATCGGATTTTCCACGTTCACATGAAGGACGTTTATTGGAAACATTCACCAGGAGAATCAGGAGTATTTGGCGGTCATACTGATTTTGGCGACAACCGGCGTTACTGGGATTTTCGTAGCTTGGGGCGCGGCAAAATCGACTTTGAAAACATCATCAGGGCTTTGAATGACATTGGTTATCAGGGTCCTTTGTCGGTTGAATGGGAAGATAGCGGCATGGATAGGGAGGCCGGTGCGCGGGAAGCATGCGAATTTGTTCGAAAAATCGACTTTGAACCTTCAAAAGTTGCTTTCGATGCCGCCATGCAGCGCGAATCGGGTGACTGAGCCAAATCGAATTGAACACTGAGCCAAGTCGAGTGGAACACTGAACGGCTTTTCCTGAGCTGAGCAAAAGGAAGTCGAAGCATCAATTTTCTATAATTAAAAAACATGTTTTTGAATAGTTCTAAAATTTAAATCAAAAATTGTTTTCACCCTCCTGTAAATCAACATGAAGCCAAAACTCTTTCTTATTTCAGTAATTAGCATGGCAGCCATTTTTTTACTTCCTGCCTGCCGTGGAAAGTACGAAACCCAGTTTTTTGTGCAAACCGCAAAAATTCCCGATGGATATACTCATGAGCAAAAAGTCGAACTTTCGGCCAGGGTATTGCCTCATCAGAGGCAAATGTTGTGGTTCGAGGATAATTTCTCGGGGTTTATTCATTTTGGACCCAATACATTCACAGGAAGGGAGTGGGGTACCGGATTTGAAACGCCTGAAGTATTTAACCCTGAAAATCTTGATACCGACCAGTGGATGAGGTTAATGAAGGAGGCAGGAATGACGCGCGTCATTATGGTTGTAAAACATCACGAAGGTTTTTGCTTATGGCAAACCCGATATACTACCCATTCTGTTGCATCCTCGCCATGGCAATCAGGTAAAGGTGATGTACTGAGAGACGTAGCCGAATCGGCCAGGAAATATGGCTTGCGCTTGGGTATTTATCTTTCTCCGGCCGATTTGTTTCAGATTGTTTCGGAGGGTGGATATTACGGAAATGGTAGTGAGTTCACCTACCGGGCAATACCCCGGCCTGTAGAAAACAGACCTTTTGCCGACCAGCGTACTTTTACCTACAAGGTGGATGACTATAATGAGTTTTTTCTAAATCAGCTATTCGAATTACTTACCGAGTACGGTCCTGTTTACGAAGTATGGTTCGATGGAGCTCATCCCAGACCAGGTACCGGACAAACTTACAATTATCAGGCCTGGTATGATCTCATCAGAAACTTAGCCCCCAATGCCGTTATTTTCGGTCGCGGACCCGATATTCGCTGGTGTGGCAACGAAGGCGGAGCCACCCGGATTGCCGAGCATAATGTAATTCCCCTCCCGATGGCGCCTGAGGTATATCTATGGCCTGATAAAATGGGAGAAAATATTGCCGGTCGCGATATGATTACCGAAAACACAACCTATTTTCATTACTATCCGGCCGAAACCAATACTTCGATACGGCATGGCTGGTTTTGGCGCAACGATTCGGAACAACAAGTGCGTAATGCCGATGATGTTTTCGATATTTTCGAAAGGTCGGCTGGCGGCAACAGTGTGTTGCTATTGAACATTCCGCCCGACAACAGGGGCCTGATTGCTCAGAGGGATGCCGAGGTAATGGTTGAAGTTGGAAAACGAATCCGGAAAGTATATGGCACCAATCTTTTGGAAGGTGGCCGGGCCACAAATCGGAGGCTTATTGATGGCAACCCGGAAACCTGGTGGCAGGCACCTGGCAAGCAGGCAGAATTTGAAATCAGACTGCCTGAAGCAAAGGTGGTAAACAGGATATTGATTCAGGAAGCTATTGCCCCCCGGGGTGAAAGGGTGGAACAGCATCATCTTTCTGCATGGATTGATGATTCGTGGCAGGTGGTTGCACAAAGTACCAGCATCGGCAATAAGCGTATTTTACGTTTTCCGGCTGTACTTACCGATCGATTTAAAGTATCTATTACAGAAGCAAGGCTTCCGGCTGCAATATCTAATATTTCAGCCCATTTTTTCGATGAACCTCCTAAAGCTGTTGTTATGTCCAGGGATGAACAGGGCAGGGTCGTAATGGGCGTAGGTACAAGTTTTGTTTGGAATAACCATGGAACCATGGATTTGTCGCAAAACATCCACTTTACCCAGGATGGGTCGGAACCAGATCTTCAATCGGCGCTCTATCAGGAGCCAATTTATCTGCCTCAGGGCGGGTTCCTCAAAGCCAGAGCCTATTCGGGAGGCAACTGGGGTTCAACAACTTCGTTCCGGTTTGGTATCCACAAAAGGGGTTGGACAGCAATTGATGCAGCAGGTGATACCACAGCTATTTCCCGGATTTTGGATGGCAATCCACATTCCGGATGGATTTCGGGTGAAGCCGGGTCCGGACAGGTTCAAAAGCTTACCATCGATATGAAGCAAACCAACACCATCTCCGGTTTGGCATACCTGCCTTATACCAGGGGTGGATTTATTGAATCCTTCAGGGTAGAAGTAAGTGAAAATGGACTTTCGTGGGTTGAAGTCCATAGAGGCGATTTTGGTAATATTATTAATGACCCGACCAGGAGGGTTGTCCTGTTTGAGAATAATCACCAAGCCCGGTTTATAAGATTGACTGGTTTAAAAGCACCCGGCCATTTTACGAGAATCGGCGCATCCGAGATTGATATTTTTTCGCCTTTAGCAAGATAGAAACCTTTAAAACCAATCAGTAATGGAGACCAGCATCAGAAAACCGGTAGTGGCATCACTTTGCTTAATGATGTTTTTTCAATATATCATGTTTGCTGTATGGTGGGTGCCCCTGGCTGCCTACCTGGCCCAGCTTGATGTTTCGAGGAGTCTTTCGGCCTTGATTCTCAGCTCCATCGCATTTGGGTCCTTTGTGTCGCCCATGGTAGGCAATCTTGCCGATAAGTATTTCAGGGGGCAGCACCTGCTTGCTTTTTCTAATGCCATAGTTGCAGTGATGTTGCTGCTCTCCGGTTTCACTCAAAACCCGGTTTTATTATTCATCACCCTACTGATAGCCATGCTCTTTTATATGCCTTCCTGGGCAATAACCAGCGCTATAGCTTTAAGGCATGTCTCCCCCGACATTTTCCCACGCATCAGGGTATTTGGAACTGTGGGCTGGATTCTTGCCGGAGTGTTTAGTCTGGTTAGCTTACAGTTCTTCCAGGTTGACTTTGATGGTACACGATTGCCCTTTTTCTTTGGAGCAGGCCTAGCAGCTGTGGGAGCATTGTTAAATCTTACTTTGCCCGATACTCCGCCTATGGGTAAGGGTACCAAATCTTCCTTTATCGACATCATGGGATTCAGGAGTCTTGTTTTGCTGAAAGATAAAAACTATGCGATTTTTCTGGCCATTTTCTTTCTGGCAATGATTCCATTTTCAATGTACTGGTCTTACTTTTCCGAATACTTGTTAAGCAGTGGTTATCGCTTAATTACCGTAACTATGAGTCTGGGCCAGGTTTTGGAAATATTTATTTTATTAACCGTGCCTTTTTCCATCAAAAAGATTGGGCTTCGAAATACAATGATTATTGGTATTGTGGCCCTAATTGTAAGGTATGTGTCGCTGTATCTGGCCGGAAATGAAGCCCAGATCGGCTTTGTGTTGTTTGGAGTTATGGTGCATGGAATTATTTTTGGATACTACCATATCGGCGCTCAGATTTATACCGACAAGGTTGCACCGATGCACTTAAAATCGCAGGCTCAGGGACTGCTCTTCTTTGTAACATTTGCCATGGGTTTGTTGGTCGGAAATTTTGTATCCGGATGGATAATAAGCTTATTTTCGGAACAAACTGCTCTTGGAATAGAGTACAACTGGAATCAAATCTGGGGCATCACATCGATCATGTCAATAGCAATTTTAATTTGCTTTTTATTGTTTTTCAGAAAGGATAAACCTGTTTAGAAAATCCGTTGCTTTAAAACTCATTTTCACGGGAAATAACCCCGGAGCTGATTTTTTAGTTTTAAATTTTTCCCAACTGTGCTATACCAGGTAAAGTCAGTCTTTTGAGCATATAGCAAATTCGAAAAGTAGAAATAGCCATAAGAATTAAAACCCCGGTTTTTCTGAAACTATTATTTATATCTTTGCCGGTTTGCAAATGTTTGGCAAATAAATACGTTCCCTGGAAAAAATGTTCTGCTCAGCTAAATATTGATCAAAATAGTAACTTTGTCGCATTTGTTTCAGGCTTAGAGTATCCGTGTGGGGCGCTCCCAAAAGCCATAAGACAAGAACAAGAATAAGAATTGTTTTTCATGAAATTATTAATCCAATTAACTAAAAAAATGGATAACAACATCAACACACAGAAAAACCAGAAGTATCTGCTTCCATTGGTTATTGTAGGGGTAATGTTTTTTGTAATGGGCTTTGGCGTTGGTATCAGCGGATTTCTTGTCCCGGCCCTGCGCTCGGCTTTTGAGCTTACAACCGGCCAGGCGTACCTTGTTACGGCCGCCGTCTTTTCTGCGTTTGTAATTTTTGGAAGACCAGCCGGTTGGGTCGTTACGAAACTGGGTTATCGTAGATCTATGTTTATTGGCTTTGCCATAATGGCGCTGGGTATGATTTTGTTTGTGCCATCGGCTCGCAGCATTAGCTTCCCTCTGTTTTTGGTTGCCCTGTTTGTGGGTGGTATAGGTAATACCCTGTTGCAGGTTGCAGTGAACCCCTATGTTACCATCATCGGGCCCATGAAAAGCGCTGCCATGCGCATGTGCTTTATGGGCATTATGAACAAAATGGCATGGTGGGTAGCGCCTGTATTTCTAGGAATTTTTATTGACCTACAAAATGTAAGGCTCGATGATGTAGTGTTTCCGTTTTACCTGGTAACCGGAATCCTGCTATTGCTTGGCATTGGCGTTTATTTTGCCCCGCTTCCCGAAGTGAAGGCAGTTGGAGAAGATGAAGCCCCTGATTCAGACCTTGCCAACGCTTCTTATGCAAAAGGAAAAACCAGTATTCTGCAGTTCCCGCATTTGTTGCTGGGCGCAGTGGCTCTTTTCTTTTATGTGGGGGTTGAAACCCTGCCAATGGCTTCAATTATTGACTTTGCCCGGATTACCTTTGGCGATGTACCCAACCTTGAAAGCTATGCCAAGTTCGTAACCATTGGCCTTGTGGCAGGCTATCTGTTTGGGGTGCTTACTATTCCCAAAATCCTTTCGCAAACCACAGCCTTGATTATCTTTTCAGTCATTGGCATTACTTCCACGATGCTGCTACTGCTGGTTCCGGCCATGTATGCCTTTTACTTCCTGCTACTGGTAAGCTTCGCAAACTCTTTAATGTGGCCAGCCATTTGGCCCCTTGCCATCGCCGATTTGGGAAGATTTACCAAAATTGGCTCTTCCATACTGGTTATGGGCATTGTGGGCGGCGCCTTCATACCAACGCTATTCGGGTTTCTGGTAGATATCAACAAAGGTACAGCCGAAGTGGCCACCGCGGCCAATTACCAGGCCGCATACTGGATTCTACTTCCATGCTACCTGTTTATTTTGTATTTCGCCCTGCACGGTCATAAGATACGCACCAAATGGCGCGGGGTCAAGTCTGACTCGTAATCTGTAAAAATTTGTTTTTAATGCTGACCGATATTGTAAAGAAGTTTTTTCCCGATATCAGTTAGCAGGGCTTAAGCCCTTATATTCAGAACCATCAACAACCCCAACCTAAAGGTCGGGGTTGTTGAAAACCAAAAAGTTAACTTTTTAATATCAGAAATTGTTAGTATTTATACGGGACGCAAGAATCCATAAAGGACTTCCACAGGCTTTCGTTCCACATTTGACCGCTTGATGAAGCCATTATTGCCAAATCCCTTGAAACCCCTGCCTGAAAGCAGGATTATCTTCATTGGTAATTAACTTGGGAGACACACGGGTTATTTGGAAACCTAAAATGTGGCCACTCTAAAAAGTCAATAGCGCAAACATAAAAAAATGACCAAACGAATTTTCTGAAAATGATCGAGAATATGGAATCAAAGGTTGAACAAAAGTTTATTGCCCAGTCAGGCTTCAATTATAAATCGGCAAAAATGCCTTATATTGTTGTTGACAATTTTCCGAAACTTGGCTTGTTGACCGCATTGCGGTTTCTCGAATGGGTAGGCCAAAATCCCGAGGGAGTAATCAGCCTTCCAACGGGCAAGACTCCCGAGTTTTTTATCAAATGGACAAACCACCTTCTCCAAAATTGGGAGAGTGCGCAAGTTGAGCGCATTAGGCACGAATATGATTTACTCCTTCCCAAAAAAACGGATCTCAGGGGGCTTCATTTTGTTCAAATCGACGAGTTTTACCCCATACCATCTTCGCAGCACAACAGTTTTTACAATTATGTGCTCAAATATTATATCGATGCTTTTGGTCTCGATCGAAAAAAGGCTCTTTTGATAAACTGTGATGAAGTGCCACTGGCTGATGGATTACACTACTCGAAGGTTTTTCCTGATTTTCAGATTGACCTTTCTTTGCGATACAGGGAGAGCAGGTCAAAGTCAGAAGATCTGCAGCAAAAATCTATTTTCATGATAGACAATTGGTGCTGCGAATACGAAAACAATATCCGTCAAAAGGGCGGCATTGGGTTTTTCCTTGGAGGAATAGGGCCAGACGGCCACATTGCCTTCAATACCCGTGGGTCGGATTTGTTCAGCACCACCCGATTAACAGCTACCAACTTTGAAACTCAGGCTGTGGCTGCTTCTGACCTAGGAGGCATTGAAATTTCTGCCTCGCGCTTGGTAATCACCATCGGACTTGACACCATCATTCACAATCCGGAAGCTACAGCAATCATTATTGCGGCAGGAGAAGCAAAGGCCAATATCGTAAAACAGTCGCTCGAAAATGAGATGGTCAACATTTACCCAGCCACCGTATTGCAAAAGTTAAGAAACAGCAGGTTTTACCTTACATCCGGAGCCGCTGCGAAACTTACCGATACTACGGATATGTATTTTGAAAAAGGTGAATGGACGCATCAAAAAACCGAGAAGGCTGTTATAGACCTTTGTAAAAAACTTGATAAATACGGACATCATTTAACCGTCGATGACCTGAAAGGCGATCGGTATGCCAGTTTAATCCCAGATGTGGAGAAGAGCGAATCGGTGGTGGAGTCCGTAATGAACAGCACCAGGGCAAAAATGCTCAGGGGCATGCACCGAGAAGAGAACCAGGTTTTTCTTCACACAGGTCCGCACCATGATGACATCATCCTTGGCTTGTTGCCTTACATAGCCAGCCATATACGCGTTGCTTCAAACGACTTCCATTTTGCAGTACTTACATCCGGTTTTACAGCAGTAACAAACAAGTTTGTAATCGACCTTCTTGAAGAAACCCTGAAGCTGATAGACTTAAACCAGATCCAAATGCTTCGCTATCCCGACTTTTTCGAGGTGGGCTATAAGATCAAGCGAGATAAAGATGTACATCATTACCTGAACAAAGTGGCATCTGGAGAATCACAGCAACGTCGCAGAGGAGTTTGTCACCGGATCGTGCGCGATGTGGTAGATATTTTTCAGGTGAAATCCTCTGACCAGCTCAAAGAGGTAATCCTGCAGGTTCTTTCAAAACTAAAAGGCAGCTACGATGGCGAGAAGAATCCACCAGAAATTCAGCAACTCAAGGGGATGATCCGGGAGTTTGAAGAAGAGTTGGTATGGGCGCATTACGGTATTCAGGTCAAAAATGTGCATCATTTAAGACTGGGTTTTTACCAGGGCGATATTTTTACGGAGCAGCCTGAGCAGGAGCGCGATGTGGTTCCTGTACTGGAAATGCTTCGAAGGATTAAGCCCACTGTGGTAAGCCTGGCTTTCGATCCCGAGGGAAGTGGCCCCGACACCCACTACAAGGTATTGCAGGTAATTGCCGAGGCTTTGCGGCTATATAGTAAAGAGGCCGATACCAGCAATATGCGCGTTTGGGGTTATCGCAATGTTTGGTTCAGATTTGCCCCTTCGGAGGCCAACATCATTGTACCGGTCTCGCTCAATGGCCTTGCATCTATGAACAGCGCTTTTAACCATTGTTACATCAGTCAGGTAGATGCTTCTTTCCCGAGTTATGAGCTCAATGGAAAATTCAGCGACCTTGCCCAGAAAATATGGGTGGAGCAACTTAGCGAAACTCAGTTGTTGCTTGGCAAAGACTACTTTTACATGAATCCTCACCCCAAGATCAGGGCTACCCACGGCTTGATTTATCTCCGGGAGATGACCCTTGAAGAATTCTTTGGGTCGGCGCGTCAGCTTAAAAAATCAATGGAGGGCATGATCCAATAGGCTTGGAATGCCCTCCATTTTTTGTAATTCAAATGCGGTTATACCGCCTTTGCTACCATTTCTTTGCGAATTTCGTTCAGGGCAAAGGCATAGGCTCCTAACGAAACTGCTTTGCTTGCGCCCAGGATGGAAATACCAATTCCGGTACGCTTCAAATCATCGTAGATAATAGTTCTATTGGAGAAAGGTATCTTTACCTCCTTCACATTTCCTGAAATAAACCGGGTGAGTTCATGTTTGTCTTCCAGGTTAAACACTCTTGAAACCAAACGGTCAATTTTTCCTCCATTGAGTTTGTCGATGGAGCCATTGAGTTCTTTTATGGTTTCGGGAAGAAAATACTGCCAGGCATTTGCCAATCCGCCTCCAATTACCACAATACCATCAAAAAGTGTAATCATGGTAGCTAAAGCCTCTCCAACAGATTCACCCAGTTGCCTGAAAGCCTCCTGAGCGGCATTGCGATCACCCGGTTGCTGCCCTGATGCTATCTCGAAAATATCCTTGGGCGAAAGCTGTGCAGTTGCCGCTCCCTGACTCTGCTCCTCAAAAACCCGCTTCACAGCCCTGATACTTACACATTCTTCTACAAATGCTTTGGGATAGAGTTTGCTCCTTAAAAGATATATTTCAGCAGCAGAGCCATTGTCGCCCAGAACCAGTTCTCCGTTTCGAACCAGTCCGCTCCCAAAGCCGGTGCCAAGAGTTAGGCCAATAAGATTCTTAAACTGTCGTGGGCTTCCTGCCTCTTTGAGCAATCTGTTGATTTTGGGCAAGAAACCCGAAGTTGCTTCGCCGTATGCAAACAGGTCTCCATCGTTGTTGATGAAAACCGGAATTTGGAATTCTTCCTCCAGCATGGGCCCCAGGGCAACACCTCCCCTGAACCCGGGTAGGTTTTCCAAATTTCCGATGATTCCTTTGGAGTAATCTGCAGGTCCGGGAAAACCAAAACTGATGGCGGTTGGTTTTTCTGATAGACCTTCAGATAGCTCCCTAAACCCTTTTAGGATAGTTTCAAGGCATAATTGAAGATCATGCCCATTGGAGGGGTAGGTAATGGGTCGAATAATCTCCCGGTTGCCTTGAATTGCTGAGAAAACAAAGTTGGTTCCTCCCCCGTCAAGGGTTAATACAATGCGCTTATCGTTGGACAAATCCATTAATTAGTAATTTTTTTTCCGGAAACAAAAAATGCACAATATAATACGTAAAGTATTGCTGCTATAGGTACTAAGAGTCCTATGGTAACCGAAGCATGGTCGGCAACTAGTCCCATCAAAGGTGGTAAAAATGCGCCTCCCACTATGGCCGTTACCATAAGTCCCGAAATCTCGTTGTTGCGCTCGGGCATGGCATCTATGGTAATGGAGAATATTAGTGGAAAAATATTTCCAAAACCCAAACCAGTTAAGAAAATGCCCAGAATAACCAGATTTTGCCATTCAGAAACCATGAAAAGCAACCCGATAACCGAAATGATGGCCGAAACCATCAGAAAACGCCTTGGTTGCATAAAGTTGAGAATCACAGAACCCAGAAACCTGCCTATGAGAATCGAGATGAAGAAAAAGGCATTTCCAATGAGTCCCCAGGTTTGGAGGTCGATTCCAAATTTCTCGCTCAACAAAATCGGTGTGCCAGAACTGATGGATACCTCAGCACCTACGTAAAGAAAAATTCCCAACACCATCATACCAACAAATGGGTTGCGCAAAAGGGATAAGGAACTTGAAAAACTTGCTGGTTCAACATTTCCTTCCTTTTTTTCGGTGATTCTGCTAAATCCAATAATTACCAGTGTAAGCAATAATATTGCACTGTAGATGGGGAAAAGGATTATCCAATCAAGCCCAAACCATTTGGCTGCTGCAAACGGAATCAGGGAGCCAGTAAGCGACCCGATGGCTTTTACAAATTGGCCGATAGTGAGGTTGCGGCTGTATTTTCCGGGAGCCGAAACGTCGCGCATAATTGGATTTCCGGCAACCTGCAAAATTGCAGCTCCAGCCCCAAGGAGCAGGATAGTAAGCAAAAACAATCCGTAGGTCGATAGGCCAAATAGGGGAATCACCAGGCCAAGCAAAGCCAGACACAGACCCATCATCAGCACAATCTTTTTTCCTCTCCGATCCTGAAAGATGCCCATAGGCACCGACAAAAGGCCGAACATAATAAAGCCCATAAAAGCAATGATCTGTGCCTCGAAATGCGAAAGTTGAAACTGTTCTTTCGCTAACCCAACGAACGGGCCTACTGCATCGCCAAAACCCATACATAAAAATGCCAGGAAAATTGGAAAACTCTTATTCTTCGACATAATTGCTAGTTTTTAATTATTTATTGCGAAGCCTATGTTCAAATATTTATGATACAAAAATAATGAAATACTAAACCGATTTAGCTTTTATTTTAGAAAAATGTTCTAAAAAATTAAAAAAATGAAAGGCATAAAGTGCCGTTTTATAGGATGTTTTCCTCCACTGGCAGGCCAAATTGCTCAATCATCCTAATATTCAGAGTTTCCAAAGAATCCAGAATGGGGTTATAGATTGATGGAAGCACAGGTATCTGAACACCTTTGGATTCGATTTTACCACTTAGGACCAACTCAACTCCTAAGGCTGCTGGCAGGGCTACTGTTCGTGCTACGGCTGTATCGGTTTCTTGAGAACCAAAATCAAGCATTGTGGATTTAATTACCTCCCTCGATCCGTCAGGATACGATGCCAAAAATACATGTTGCATCACAACCATGTCTCGTTCATCCACCCCAAATTCCATCTTTTCGATCATCAGATCGCTAATAACTTCGAACGGGGAGTCGGTTTCTCTTCCCATAGGAACCTGATCGAAAATCCCAAGCCATTCCAGGGCTTTGAGGGCAATCGAGTTTACCGGCAAGCCGGTAAATCCTGCAACTTTTTCCTTGATTCGGTCCACGCTTTTTTCGCCAATCAACATGGCAACCATTTCAGCATAAGTTTTTCCGGTAAGGTTGTATTTGTCGTTGGAGATCAGCTTTAGTGATTTTATTGCATCAAGGGTTTCGCACCAACCTTCATATCGAAAAGTACCCCGAAACATGGTTTTTGTTTCTGGAATTCCATACAGGTCGATGTATGGAAGGCTGTCGCGGTTTGGATAGACCTCCAGGTTGCCTACATTGGGAAAAAAAACCTGAATGGGATTTTTGAAGAGGTCCTCAGTGGGTATTTGGTGTATTTTTCCGTGCCTGAGGTATTTACCTTCGTTGTTGGCGGCCATAACGACCCCTTTTGGGCTCCAGGAAAACTTATATTTAAATGGATTGTTGGCCGCTTCAGGCGCAGGCAGCGCACCGCAAATGCTGTAAAATTCCTCTACATTACCGCCTTTTCCATGAATTTTATCAATAATGCGCATCGCGCTCATGTGGTCGATGCCCGGATCGAGACCTAATTCCTTCAAAATTATGATGCCTGCATCTTTGGCTTCCTGGTCGAGCGCCCTCATTTCGGGCTTTACATAGGAAGTGGTAACTAAATCTTTCCGGTTTTTTATGCAGTACTTTGCAACCAGAACGTGATGTACCCAGGGCAGGAGACTTACGGCAATGTCGTGTGAGGAAATCATTTCGTCAAGAACTTCGGTTTCTTCAACCGACCAAGCAATGGCTTTGGAATTCGGATGCCCCTGAGTCATCTCTTCGGCTTTTGAGCGAATCAGGCTTGCTACCGTAACAAAATATCCCTTATTGAGGAGATAGGTAATAATAGGTTTTGAAACCAAACCCGCACCGAGTATTAAAACTTTCTTCATACGTAAATATATTTAAATAGGTCATCACCTTTGAATTTCTACCGTTTTATGGCAATAAGTCTGACAATCAACCTCAAGGCACATTTTATCATAGCGAAAAATATTTTAAAGGAAAGAGCTTAACACATTTCGAATCTTTAAAAAACATGTGATAAGCCAAAAGAGTCAGATTTAGGATTCCTGCTTTGCCCGAAAATAAGTGAAATTTAAATCGAAATTCAGTGGTCGGTATTAACGAATTTGTCGAGGTACCGGTAGGGGGGGGTTAGCTGGCCATTGTGCAGGATAAGGGCTTTCTTTATTGGAGCAGGCAAGCAGATTTCCTCATAGGGCAACGTATAATCAGCTTTGGCAATCGGTTCAATATAGTCGCACAATACTCTGGAAAAATACTCCGAGCTGTCTTTAGGCAGTTCACTTGGCAAAATATCAACGGCCATTACGAGCATGCCTTCGCCCTTAAATCCCGTGGAAGGTTTCTGGGTAAATGGGTTATAAACAAACACAGGGTCGTCAATGGAAGTACCCTTGTGGGTAAATTCAACCGACCCGTTTACATCGCACGAAATATCTCCAATCACAACCAGTTTTGGCCTCCCTTGCCTGAAGGCTTTCTCCATATATTTTTTAGTTACCAACCGCGGATACTTTGTGTCCCAGTAGATCCCGTTTACCAAAACCGAGAGGTGGGGTAAGTACTTTTCAAAATTGCTTTCGTACCTCTCTGGATGAGTGTAATATTCGTCCAGGTCGAACGGTTTACCATCAATACGCTTTACCAGATCTTTTTCTTTAAAGGTAACTTTGTAAATCATGTTGTTGGGCAGATTTTTAAATCTGCTGAGTTTTGGCAGTTCCTCCGGGTCAATCTCTATTCCGGGAAAAAGGTTGGCAATTTCTTTGGCACCCGCAGATACATTTCCGTAACCTGTAAAACCGATTGTGAGGGGCACTAAACCTTCTGGAAGTCCGTTTTCAATAATTTTCCGAGCTACTTCAGAGAGCTGTTTCCGGGCATCGGCCAGCGAACAATAATGGTGCGCCTGTTTTATTTCCAGAAAAGGATTTTCCTTGTAGCCATACTCGCTCAATCGCACACCAAGGCTCCAAAAAGTATTGATCATACCGGCCAGTCCGGCATAGTTGCCAAAATAAATCAACCTCTTGTTCTGTTCATTGGTTACACGCTCGTAATCAATCAGATTACATCTTAATTCCATCATTTTTTTCAACATAGGCATATTGTGTGTCTGCCCTTTAATTACATGGCTGAAAAAAACATAGGTTTTGTCGGGTTCAAGCGATGTTATGGGAATTTCCTTTAATCCAAATACAACTTTGCATTCTGTGAGGTTATCTGCAATAACCGCACCCGCTTTTCGATACTCCTCATCGGAGAAAATCCTTTTTTTGGAGGACTGAACAACGATCCGGAAGTGGTGGGTTTTTATGAGCCGTTCGACAACTTTTGGAGATATTGCCGAACGCTTTTCCAACTCGTATTTGTCCTCTTCCCTTAATCCAATAGTCAGCATCATATAGAAAAAATAAATTTCAGAATATTGTAATATCTGTGGCAAACATAGCAAAAAAAAATTCAGGTCATTTGAATTGCCTGAATTTATCTTAATTATTTACAACTTCAGCAATGCCTTGGTGGGCTTGTGTTTTGGTCGAACAAATCTTTTGGTCTATTAATTAAAAATTCTAGGTGTATTGGGTAATACCCTGTTGCGGTTAAACCCACCAATACTGGTTAGGATCATGATCTCGTGCGAACCTCCGCTAAAACGTCTGTTGACACCGATGCTATAATCATAGGAGTATCCGATGCGGATTTGGGGTGTTATTGCAAAACCGACCATAGCCGAAACAGCATCTCCCAACCTGAACGATAATCCTCCCCAGAACCTTTCCTCGTAATAAGCCAAAAGATTCAGGTCGATTTGGGTGCTCCTGACATTACTTTTTACAATGACGTAAGGTTCCAGATCGAGGTTATAGAAAACATCGCCGAAGCGATACAGGCCATAAAGGTAGTAATGCCTGGGGGCATAGTCTATTCCGGCCCTGCGCAAGGATCGATGCAGGTTTGTTACGGCAAATCCCAATTCCATATTCGGATCCATAAATTGTAATCCAAATGAGAAATCTGGCCTTAAAAAATTTTCTCTTGTGAAAATACCAGAAGGATCGTTGGGATCGTCATAAATGAGCCCTGTTCCGTCAATGGTGCGGTTAACTATTCCGGCACCTACTCCAAAAACCAGGTGCGAAAAAACACCAACCTG
>DATIKH010000043.1:0-9940 GCA_035477775.1 Bacteroidales bacterium
TTTTTCTTGTGTCATACTCTGCCTTACCTAAATTCAAAGGTTCTGAATGAGCAAATAATGATTGGATTAGCAATCTTTTGTCAAGGTGTGTTATGTCAAATTCCATAGTACTGTTTTTGTCTTGTTAAAATTACCGCCAACGTTTTGCAGCTACCCGAAGGTGGCGATTTCGAAGCACTTCACTGTCAGCCAAGCACAAACTTTGATAGAAGCACAAAGTTTGATTTAACCACTAAACCGCCACTTTTGGGTAGGTGCTGTTGGCTGCTGTGCTTATTTGTTCTGTCATATGTTATGAAGTTAGTTTTTTATCAGACTTGTCTAAGCTATCGTTCACTTTTGTGAAATCTTCTTGACTGTCTGCAAGAACCATTAAAACATCTTTCACTTTTAATTCTGTTGAACCGCACGGTCGAATATATTCTCCGTTTCTTTTAATCATTACAATAAATGCTGATTTTGGAAAATTCAAATCAACAATTCTTTTGTTTACTGCGTGAAAATGGGGCAAAATTTTAAATTCTTGCAATGATGATTGAGGAAGTTCTAAAATGAGTTTGTCTATTTCCGTAATCTTTTTTGCTTTTTCGGGCAAGGCAACATTTAGCCATTTAGCCACAATTGATAAAGTTGTTCCCTGAGTGAGAACAGATGTAACGGAAATAAAAAACACGATATTAAAAATCATATTTGCTTTGTCAATTCCTGCCAAAAGAGGATAAGTTGCAAACACAATAGGAACTGCTCCACGTAAACCAACCCAGGAAATGTAAAAACGCCTTCGCAGTTTCATTTTGAAAAACATCAAACTGAGAAAAACGCTCACTGGTCGGGCAATAATAATCAAAAATAATGAGATGAGTATGCCAATGCCGAAATATGGTACTATTTGAGAAGGGAAAACGAGTAATCCCAAAGTTAGGAACAGCACAATCTGCACTAGCCAAGCCAAACCATCAAACATTTTCAAAATGTTTTTCTTGTGTATAAGGTCTTGATTACCTAAATAAACTGCACAAATATAAATAGCAAGAAATCCGTTCCCACCTACAAAATCAGTAACAGAAAATGTAATAAACATCAAGGCAATAACCAATACAGGATAAAGTCCTTCAAAGTCAAGTTTGATTTTGTTGATGATGAATTTACTAAGTCTGCCAAAGGCTAAACCTGCAATTCCACCCAAAATCATTTGTTGTAGAAACAGGGGAATAATTGAAGCAATACCTTGGTCTTGATTTATAACTAAAGTCAAAAATACTATAGTCAACACATAAGCCATAGGGTCGTTACTACCACTTTCTAATTCTAAAGTCGGGCGTAAATTGTTCTTTAAGGCAAGACTCTTTGAGCGTAAAATGGAAAACACAGCTGCTGAGTCTGTTGATGAAACAATAGAGCCCAACAACATACTTTCATAAATTGTAAAGTCGGTAACGAACCAAACAAAAGTTCCAAGTGATAGTGCAGTCAGTAAAACACCTACCGTTGATAAAACAAGACCTTCTCTTAAAATTGGCTTGACAGAAGTCCAATTAGTGTCAAGACCACCTGAAAATAAAATGAAATTAAGCGACACAATACCAATGAATTGAGCAATTTGAGGATTGTCGAACCGAATACCGCCAATGCCGTCAGAACCTGCCAACATTCCTATTGCCAAAAAGAGTAATAAAGCCGGAACGCCAAATTTATAAGATGTTTTACCTACAATAATGCTTACAAAAAGCAATAGGGAGCCAACTAATAATATATTTTCAATTGTTAAATTCATTCTATTTTTCTCTTATATCTGTCTGTGCAAAGTTGCTTTTTATGCTCGGTTTAGTTGTCAAATGGGCTTGTTGATTTTTTGTCTTGTCGAACCGAAAACTGTCCGTTTGCACGATGTCATTTCGGGGTCGGTTAGCATTGCAGCCAACTTGTTTATACCCGCAATATTATTGCGCCCATACATACCAATACCGTTGTATAGGCGCAGTTTGTTTTTCGCGTTATTTTCATTCCCAACAAAGATGTTAATTTACGCATAAGTTTTGAATCACAAATCATCGAATGGTGATTTTATGTTTTGAATACTTTTAGTAGAAACATGAGTGTATATTTCTGTCGTCCGCGAGCTTTTATGACCTAAAAGCTCCTGTATAAATCTTAAATCAGTCCCCGCTTCGAGTAAATGCGTTGCATAGGAATGCCTTAACCAATGCAAGGAAACAGGCTTTGCTATACCGCTCTTTTTTAATGCTTGTTTCAATACCAGTTCTATACTTCTTTCGCTATATTTTTCGCCAGCCTGCTGCCCTTCGAACAGCCAAACCGAGGGTTTATAGATCTTGTAATATTCGCGCAAAATATTGATTATCGTGTCTGATATTGGCACAATCCTGTCTTTTCGGCCTTTGGCCTGCCTTATGATTAACAGCTTTCGCCTGCTGTCAATATTTCCCGGTTTCAAATTCAACAGCTCGCTTCGCCGCAGCCCACACGCATAAATCAGGCTGAGCATGGCCCTGTGTTTTATGTTTGCCGGTGCTTCAAGTATTTTTTTTACCTCTTCCTTGCTCAGCACATTGGGCAGCTTGTACTCGCGGCGCGGGCGTTCGAGCTTATCTATTTCAATCGAGCTTTTAATAATCTCCCTAAAAAACAGCTTGGTGGCGTTTATCACCTGGTTCTGCAACGAAAAACTCAAACCCCTGGCTATAATGTATTCATTAACAAAGCGTACCATGTCGTCATTGCTCAGCGTAGCAGGTGGTTTGGGTGCGCTAAACGAAAGGAAACTTTGTACAGCTCCCGTGTAGGTATTAATGGTTGAAGGGCTGTAGCGCTTATGCTGCATCCACAACCTGAACTCATTTATGAGGCGGGAGTTTTCGTTATCTGTTAACTTAAAGCCGCTTTCAGTATTTACTTTTCCTGTTTCCTGCTTCCCTGCTGCTCCGGTTAAAGCGCTGTAATCCAGATATGCGTGTGCATTAAGGGTTTCAAAAATGCGGGGCAAGCTAAAATCCTTTTGGGCAATATACCAGCATTGATTTGTTGAGCTCCACTTCGCCACCCCCAATAGCTTTACAGCACGAATCAACTCAGGCTTCTTCTCAAAGCTCATAAAAACCACATCGGTTTCACGATGGCGGCCGGATTGGAGCCTTATAACCGGTTTCATGGTGTTTGTCCGTTGGATTTCCCGAATTGTGCTTATCAATCTGTAAATATAAAAAGAAATTCTATTTGTATGGTTAAACTAGGCAATAGTCTGAAAAAACGAAATCCTGGCTTATTCCGGATAAAGAGGTAGCCTTTTATTAAGGGCATAAAAAAACCGCCCCGGTTTTCCGGAACGGCATTTTTTGATTTGTAGGCCGGTTGCCGGCTGCCTGGTTTTAATATGTCCCCTGTGCCTGGGTGCCGGTTACGATGGCTACTCCTGAGGCTGAGCCGATGCGGTTGGCGCCGGCTTTGATCATGGCCATGGCGGTGGCGAAATCCCGCACGCCGCCGCTGGCTTTCACGCCCATATCGGGACCCACGATGCTCCGCATCAGTTGTATGTCGGCCACCGTGGCGCCGCCGCCGCCGAAGCCGGTGCTGGTTTTCACAAAATGCACCTCGGCTTTCTTGCAAATCTCGCAGGCCAATATCTTTTCCTCTTCCGTGAGCATGGAGGTTTCAAAAATTACCTTCAGTATGGTGGTGCTGCGCATGGCTCGTTTCACGGCCCTGATGTCGTCTTCCACCACCTTCAGGTTGCCCGACTTCAGGGCGCCGATATTGAGTACCATATCCAGCTCGTGCGCGCCGTGGTCAATGGCCGTGCGGGCCTCGAAGGCCTTTGCGCGTTTTTCCATATCGCCAAGGGGAAACCCGATCACCGAGCAGACCTTCACATTGCTGCCGCGCAGCTTCTTAGCCACATAGGCCACCTTGCTCGAATTGACGCACACCGAATAAAACTGGTACTTTTTTGCTTCATCGCAAAGCTGGTCGAACTGCTCAAACACCGCATCGGGTTTCAGCAGGGTGTGGTCAATAAACCGCGCCATCTCCGCGGGCGAAAGGCTGAATTCGGGCCTTGAGGGAGCCGTTTCGGGCTTGCCGGCAGGACTTGCATCATTGTGTGCTTTAAGGCGCGCAAGCACCTCTTTTACAATCTTGTCAACTAATTCGTTCTGGTCCATTACCAAAATATTTCAAATAAAAAAATTTACTCACTTACCGTCCAAACTTTTGCCTTTGATTAGGGCCTCAACCTCAATTTTGAGATTTGGTAAATGGTTAATTAATACTCCCCATAAACTTTCAACCGAAACAGAATCATACCCATGTATTATCTGGTTTCGCAACCCGACAATTCCCCGTGAATTTTTAATTTTGAATCCGGGATCTTCCTTTAAAATCCTGTTCATTGCCTCCCCAATAATCTCCAGGTTTCTTTCAATTGCTCTTTGAAGCATTATGTCGCCCTGATACTCCCGGAAACTTTTATCCTTATTAACAAAATAAGAATCAACCTCTTCGATAGCTAATTTAATGTCGTAAAGACTTTTAAGCACTTTTTCGTTCATAAATCAGCAATTTGTCACGATCTACTACTCGTCTGAATATCGGATTTCTGATAGCCTGGTTCTCTACGATGTCAACGGGTCGTCCCAACAACTTTTCCATCTCTTCTTTGAAGTCCAAATAGTTGTCGAAGTATTCCTCAAGGGCGATGTCACCAAATTGAATCAAAACATCTATGTCGCTTGACTTGTTAAATTTGTCCGTAACAACAGAACCAAACAGATACAACGCCTTCACCCGGTATTTTTCACACAGAGTATTGATAGCGGCTATATTTTTATCGGTCAGGTTCATAAAACAAAATTAGGAAAATTACCCCAAAGGGCATGATTCTTCATTCGGCTGTGCAATCAGCCTCCCTTTTCCACGGCCATCATCTTGTTTATTCTGGGCCAGTGCCGCCCGCCCTCAAAGGGAGTCTCTAACCAGAGCTTTGCCATGGCGCATATCTCGGCTATGGAATGCTGGTCGGTACCCAGGGTAAGCACATTGGCGTTGTTGTGTGCCCGGCTGTTCACAATGGTTTTGTTGCTCCAGCACAGGGCCGCGCGAATGCCTTTCACCTTGTTGCACACCATCGAAGAGCCAATGCCGGCAGCGTCTAACATGATGCCTCGGTCGCATTCGCCGGCGGCCACCTTCCTGGCCACCATTACGGCAAAGTCGGGATAATCCACCTTGGTGGTTCCATCGCTTGTGCCCACATCCACCAGCTTGTAGCCGGCAATGCTCAGGGCTGCTTTCAGGGCCTCCTTGGCGGCGAATGCCCCGTGGTCGGCTCCGATAGCTATATTTTTTACAAATTCTTTACTCATGCGTTCCGAAATTACAGAAAAATCATCCCATATCAACCCGGTCAACAATTCCTACCACCACCAGCTTTATGGTGTGTGTAGCGGGTTCTTTGATGGCTGTTTTGGCCGAGGTGCCCTCATCCAATGTTATCACCGTATCGCCCGGACCTGCCTGCACCGTGTCAACCGCCAGGAAGGTTCTGCCTTTGGGCATGCCCGAAGGGTCAACAGGCTGTATGATCAGGATTTTCTTCCCCTGATAGCCTTTTTCGCAAACCGTGGCCACCACATTGCCAACTACTTTACCCAGGATCATTTCAAGCCCTCCAGGTTTATGTTGTCAACGATTCCCACGATGGCGGCATCGCAGGGGTTCATGGTGGTTTCTAACACCATGCTGGCCTCCTTGCTGGTTTCGTAATAGATCACCTGCCCGATATCCGAACGGAGGGTGTCAACGGCCACTATCGGGTCGCCATAGGCCACCAGGTTTTCGTCGATGGGCTGTACCAGAAGGAGAGTCAGGCCTTCGAACGACTCCACCTTATGTGTTGATACCACCCTACCTGTAACTTTTCCCAGTTTCATCTGCGATTGTCTAAATTATCCTGAAATGGTCAACCAGCGTACAGCGTCGTTCGCGCGTGAAGGTGCTTGCCTTGGTGATGCCCTCGCCCGTTGGGCTGGCGATGGTAAACGAGGTAAAGCCTGCTCCACCGTAGCCCAGGCCGGCAAAGCTCGGGCCGTTTTTCACGAACAGCGAGCAGTTCATTACTTTGGCCATCTTGCTCAGTTTTTCTATGTTGAGCGAGTGCATGATGGCGGTATGCCGGAAGCCGTGCTCTACGGCAACGGCCAGGTTTATGGCAGTGTCCACATCGCTCACCCTCACCAGGGGCATTACGGGCATGAGCTGCTCGGTCCACACCAGGGGGTGGCTGGACTCTACTTCGCACAGCAGCAGGCGGGTTGTTGGCGGCACGGCGATACCGGCTTCAGCGGCAATCCAGGTGGCGGCTTTTCCTACAAACTTTTTGTTGGCGGCTCCTTCGTGTCCCGGGCGACCGGCATCGGAGATTACCAGTGCGGTTATTTGCTTGGTCTGTTCGGCAGTCAGTTCAAACGCACCGTGTTTCTTCATTTCTTCCTTCAGCCTGTCGGCAACGCTGCTTACCACGATGATTTCTTTTTCGCAGATGCAGATGATGTTGTTGTCGAAGCTGGCGCCATCCACGATGTCTTTGGCCGCTTTGGCAATGTTGGCCGTTTCGTCAACCACTACGGGCGGATTGCCCGGTCCGGCGGCGATCACCTTCTTGCCGCTGTTCATGGCCGTTTTCACTACGGCAGGGCCGCCGGTTACCACCAGGAGCGCAATCTTAGGATGGGTCATCAGGGCTTTGGCCGTATCGATGGTGGGGTTTTCCACGCTCGTAACCACATTCTCCGGCCCGCCCATTTCGGTTACGGCCTTGTTGATAAGGCTGATGGTGTAGGCCGAGACCTTTTTCGCACCCGGATGGGGGTTGAAAACAACCACATTGCCGGCAGCTAACATGCCAATGGCATTGCTTATGATGGTTACTGTGGGGTTTGTGGTCGGGGTAATCGAGCCGATAACGCCATAGGGCGCCCTTTCCACCAGGGTCAATCCGTGTTCGTTGGTAAATGCCTGGGGAGTAACATCTTCCGTTCCAGGGGTCTTGGTTATGCCAAGCAGGTTTTTGGCAATTTTATCTTCGTACCTGCCCAGCCCTGTTTCTTCAACAGCCATGCGGGCCATTACCTCATTGTTTTCGGTACAAACCTTCCTTATGTTTTCAATAATGGCGGTTCTCTTGTCTAATGGCAAAGCGGTAAATGTCTGGAAAGCCTTTTCAGCAGCCTCTATCGCATCCTCAATAGTTGAGAACACTCCCGACTGCGACGACGACGGTGTTTTGCCCTGGCCCAGGTTCATTTCCCTGAGTACCTGGTTCACCATCTCGCGTATGTTTTGTTCTAAATTTTCCATGGATATGGTGCTATTTCAAGAAAAATGGGGCTATTTCGCTGTGGGGTTGCGAGATGACCGAATGTGCACACAGGGCGTTTTTCTGAATTACCAGGGCTACACCTGCTTCCATCGAAGCCTGTACATCGGGCAGGGTACCGGTAAGTTTCACATACGACTTGCCGCCAAACCCAATTGCCAGCCTTACTTCCAGTATCACCACCCCGCTCTCTTTGGCGGCAATATCTGCCGCTTCGATGGCTGCTGTAACGGTGGTTGTTTCGATGATGCCGATGGATTGCAGCTCGGTAATCATTTTGATGTTGCCTATGGCGCCCAAACATTCCGGGTGCACCTGCCTGAGCAGCATGCTGTCAACCAGATACTCCCCCGAAAGGTCGGTGCCTTTTTTGAAAGCATATTCAGCCGAAGCCACATCGCCGCAGAAAACGATCAGGTACTTGCCCGGGCAGATGGTGCGGGCATCCAGAATCTTCACCTGGGCGACCTTCACCATGCCGTCAAGGGTGTTGATGCCTGCAGCAATGCTGTTCAGCTCCAGCACTCCGAGAACCGTGGTGTGTTTTTCGATGGTCATTTTTTATAAACTACCTGTTCTTCCTGGTCAATCAGGTCAACGATTCCAACAATAAGGGTGTCGATGGGCTTGCCCCGGGTAAGGGGTGTTTCCCTGGCAGGGGTGCTTTCAGAAAGCATCACCATCTCGCCCTTTGCAACACCCAGTGGGTCGAGCGCCACCAAATACTCTCCTCTGAGTTCGGCGCGGTGGTTGCATTTCTCTACCAGCAAATACCTGGCTCCTGCAATGCCCACCTGGGTTTGCGAGCTTACTACCGTTCCTGCAACAATTCCTAAAATCATAATGGATGATTATTGGCTTTTCTGGTAGGTGAATGCTCCGTCTTTCTCAATTGCATCCACGATAGCAATCACCGATGCGTCGGATGGCAGACCCTCTGTTTGTTTTGTACACCGTGCACTGCTGCCCGTAGCGTAAAACACCACCTCACCAGTGCCGGCTCCTACACAATCGACCGACACCACGAAATCGTTTTTTCCTTTCAGTGAAACAGGGTCGATTTTTTCTAACAACAGTAGTTTCATGCCCTCCATTTTGGGTTCTTTGTTAGAGGCTACTACGGTTCCAACTACCCTTGCAAGGATCATAGCATGTTATGTTTTAGGTTTTTTAACCGGGATTTTTTTCGCCAAGAGGCAGGGCGCTGTCCACATTGCCATGGGGCCTTGGGATAACATGCGACGAAACGATTTCGCCCACTTTCTCGGCTGCCCTTACGCCGGCCTCAACTGCCGCGCGTACCGAGGCAACATCGCCCCGTACGATGGCGGTAACGAAACCGCCGCCGATTTTTTCATAACCCACAAGTTCCACCTTTGCCGCCTTTAACATTGCATCTGAAGCCTCGACCATGGCAACGAATCCGCGGGACTCGATCATCCCGATAGCTTGATTATTGTATTCTGACATTTCTTATTCTTTCAAATTGGTTATTTGTAATCATCTTTTCCCGAACGACCTGATACCTCTGCCAGTCGTTTTTCCACATTGGCCTTGCATTCTAACACATCGGCTTCCTTGCCTCCAATATAGATCCTTCCGAACTTTCCAAAGCCAATCACATCAATGATGTTGATATTGGCCGATTTCTCGGCCTCGTTGGCAGCGTAGTATGCATACCCTGCAGGCTCCACTTCCAGTACGAAAAGGGTGTCGCCGCGCAACAGCATCATACCCATGCGGGTGCGGTTGATGAGCTGGGCATGGTGGTCTTCTACGTTTTTAATGAGCTGGCTGGTCAGGATTCTTGGTTTAAGGCGATCGGCTTCGTTTTTGTTGATGGATCGCAGCACGGCTTCGCCAGCCATGCGGGTGTCGCCCTGGCTCGATGAGTGTACCTCCAACATACCAAAGGCCCGCTCAACAATCTGCATGCCGGGGGTAACATTGGTAGCTTTCAGCGCAACATCGGTAAGGGTGTTGATTTCGATGCCGGGCGCTATTTCGATAATGCAGCATGCCTGGCCTGCAACTGGAAGATACCCGCGGGAAACAGTGGCAAGATAAGATGCCATCTGCAACTGCAACGAATCAAGAAAAATGTACGACCTGAGGTCAATATGCGATTTGGACTCCATTTTTAAGGTTTTGAAGTTTTTTTAACTGACCTATTTCTTTTTTCCCAAAGGTAGAGCGCTGTCAACATTGGAGTGGGGCTTTGGAATGACATGCGACGATACCAGTTCGCCCACCTTTTCGGCAGCACGAACGCCCGCTTCAACGGCCGCCCTTACCGAGGCCACATCACCGCGCACAATGGCCGTTACATAACCACCGCCGATTTGCTCGTAGCCAACCAAATCTACTTTTGCAGCTTTTACCATAGCATCAGAGGCCTCGACCATAGCGGTAAAACCCCTTGTTTCAATCATTCCTAATGCCAGCATTTCATTGTTTTCCATAGATAGTTCCTCCAAAATTCATTTTATTAACAGCCAAGAAAGGCTTATTGTGTTAATTATTAGTTTGTTATATGCATTGTTAACA
>DATIKH010000044.1:0-7018 GCA_035477775.1 Bacteroidales bacterium
CGTAAGGTAAGCAGCAGTAGCGGTGATAAAGGCCAGCAGGGCTGAAAACGGGGTGTGGCCGTTGAGAAATCCCTGCTCATTAAGTTTTAACAGCAGGGGATCGAGCGACCGGCTAACCTCCAAAGTCGAGCTTTCGTTGTATCCCCCGGCCAACAGAACCTGTCGGGTAGCATTACGATGATTAACAACCAAAGGAAGAATGGGCAAACCTGATTTCTTCAACAATTCGAGGGTAACCACCGAATCCTTTCCCCCTCCTACTGGAATTATCGCTCCCTCTTTTAACGGCTCGGGTTCGATTTTATCGATCGCCTGTGAATTCTGGGTATAGCTGAAGGCGAAAAGTTCATCAGACTGCACCTTAATTCCATTTGTATAAAAAAACTCTCCAAGGCCGTAAAAAAACAGCTTTTTCCACCATTGTTCCTGTGTGGCATCCAACCTGCCAGGTTTAATCAGGATTTCGGGAGAACAAAAAGCTTTCCAATAGCTGATCATTTCCACAAGTCCAAGATGAAAAGCAAACGCTTCGAGAGATCGTACGGTAATGCCCTGCCGTATTTTATTGACCGGAAAACGGATGGTTGGATTAAATTCAAAGTCAGGCCCTACCCGAAAAGTAAAACCAAAGGTCAGCGCCTTTGAACTCTGGTCGATGGTGAAATTTTCGTAAACAAAACAAGGAAATTGCTTTCGAAGGCTGTTGTATTTTTCAGTATTGTTTTTAGAAACCATATTGAACAATGGCAAAATATTTGTTGTTACTCAGTAAAGAAACCCCAAAAGTAACAAAAAGCGGCCAAAAGCCGTTTATCAGTTATAAGCAACCTCCAATTGCAATGGAATACTCAAAACAGGCACCTTCGAGCGGCAAACTTCTTCTGAGTGAACCTTCACTCAGGGATTTCTATTTTAGCCGCAGTGTAGTGTTGCTTATCGAGCACACGCAAAAGGAAGGCACGGTAGGTTTGATTTTAAATAAACCAATTAACCTCCTGATGAAGGAGGTTGTGAAGGAATTCCCTACGAGCGATTTTCCGCTGTTTTTGGGCGGGCCTGTGCATCCCGACAGGCTTTTTTACCTGCATACTTTGGGCGAGCGCGTAACAGGCAGCATTGAGGTAATCAAAGGGCTTTATTGGGGAGGCGAGATCGATAAACTGATGAATTTGATCGACCTCAAAATGGTTACTCCTAAGGAAGTGCGGTTCTTTATCGGATATTCGGGCTGGGAACCCAAACAGCTCGACCGCGAAATGAAAGAAGAATCGTGGATTGTTACCCAGGCAACCCTGAAGAACATCATGACTGGCCAGCCCGAAAAGCTCTGGAGTAAAATGATCAAGGAGATGGGCTATGATTATGCCATTTGGTCGAATTTCCCTCCCGACCCTGTATTGAATTAGTATTCGGGTATAGTTCGGTACGAACCTTTCAATTGATAAGCAGAAATATTCACGAACCGTAAACAAGGGAAATGACCTGGTCAACCCTTACTGTTTCCCCTTTCAGAACACATGCCGATTGCATGTACCATGGTTCCCTTTCCTGGAGTTTTTGTTCTATGTAATGAAGTAAATCGTCACCTTTAAAATTCAGCAAAAGCGGGCGCTTTTTCTGTGTATTTTCCAGCCTCCACGCAAGACTTTGGGGGCTAAGGCGCAAATAAACCGAAGTTCCGCTCTGGTTTATGAATTCCATATTATCAAAATAACATGGGGTGCCCCCGCCAGTTGCGATTACTGCCGAACTATGCTCGATGGTTTTTCGAAGGGCTTCATTTTCAAGTTTTCTGAAATGCAACTCGCCCAATTCTTCAAAAATTTCAGGAATACTTTTACCTGCAAGCTGTTCCACCTCATCGTCGAGATCTATAAAGGGAACCTCGAGCCTCCTGGCAAGGCGTTTACCAAGCGAACTCTTTCCGCTGCCCATAAAACCTACCAGGTAGATCCGCATCTTTTTTTCAGCTAAATTAAGGCAAAAGGATGGCTTATTTCAGCGTGGTTTGTAAATTTGAGGCAAGTATTTGAACCGGTTTAATTTTACACATAGGTTTTACGATGAAGAAAATTCTGACCATTGTAGGTGCACGCCCCCAGTTCATCAAGGCGGCAGCTGTGAGCCGTGAAATAAGCAAGCGTAAAGATCTGAAAGAAATAATAGTCCATACCGGGCAGCATTTCGACCACAACATGAGCCAGGTGTTTTTTGAGCAGATGCACATCCCAAAACCTGCATACAACCTTGGCATTCACAGCCTTTCGCATGGGGCCATGACCGGGCGAATGCTTGAGCGGGCCGAGGAAGTCATGCTTCACGAGAATCCTGACTGGGTGATGGTTTACGGCGATACCAATTCGACGCTGGCCGGGGCACTTGCCGCCAAAAAACTTGGAATATCCGTTGCACACGTAGAGGCAGGCTTGCGGTCGAACAATATGTCGATGCCCGAAGAAATCAACCGCATCCTTACCGACCGTATTTCCGATCTGCTGCTGTGCCCTACCCAAAATGCATTGGATAACCTTGAAAAAGAAGGGTTCGAGCATATGGAAAACAGGGTGATGCTCACGGGTGATGTAATGTATGATGCTTACCTTCATTTTTTCGATCTGCGAAAAGCGCCTTCCGTAAAACTTCCCGACAGATTTGCACTGATAACCCTGCACCGGGCCGAGAACACCGACCAACAGAACAATCTGAGCGAAATCATTTCGGCCTTGAATCAAATGGCCGGACATATACCCCTCGTTCTGCCTATTCATCCGCGTACTGTTCAGGTGTTAAAGAACAAACATGTACCGGTGTTGCATAAAAATATCCTGATCATAGAACCGGTTAGCTATCTGGAGATGATCTTTTTGTTGGAAAAATGTGAGTTGGTCCTTACCGATAGCGGAGGCCTGCAAAAGGAAGCCTATTTTGCCGAAAGGCCCTGTGTAACGTTGAGAAATGAGACCGAATGGACTGAATTGGTACTCCACGGCTACAACAAAATTGCCGGCATGCGGCAGGCCGACATAATCAATGAATCGGTTGAATTCCTGAAAAAGAAGCCTCAGTTTAAAGCAGGCCTTTACGGTATTGGCAACGCCGCTGTGCTCATCGCCGATGCACTGGCAAGGATTGAAACTTAACAGGTTGAAAATCATTTTGCCCTGTTAACCTCAGTAAGATTTTAAATTTGCAGATAGGCTTTAGAAAATCAACATCATGAATATCGACCCGGGATTTAAATACGACGAGAAGTTTTCGACCGAGCATTACGATTTTCCCGAGATTGCTTACGAGCACCTGATGCAGAAGCGCATTATCAACGTTTTGCTTATTTGCAGCAACTACGATGCTTTCATGTTAGAGGAAGACGGACGGATCAACGAAAAGATTTTTCTTGAATACACTTCCAAAAACCTGCGTTACCCGCCCAAATTCACCAAGGCAAGTTCGTCGGAAGAGGCTTTCGGCCTTCTTGAGGAGAAGGATTTCGACCTGATCATCACCATGTTGAATGTCGGTAAGATCGACGCTTTTGAAATGGCCCAGAAGATAAAAAAGCGGTATCCGAAAACTCCGATAGTCGTTCTGACCCATTTTTCGAGAGAAGTTTCCATGAAACTTGCCAACGAGGATATGAGCAGCATTGACTATGTTTTTTCATGGCTCGGCAATCCGGGTTTGCTTGTTGGAATAATTAAGCTGTTGGAAGACCGCATGAATGCCGAATTCGACATCGACGTGGTTGGAGTTCAGGCTATATTGCTTGTGGAAGATTCTGTAAGGTACTACTCGTCGTACCTGCCAAGTATCTACAAGGTGATATTCGACCAAACCAGCGAGCTGATGACCGAAGGCCTGAACGAGCACCGCAAAACGCTTCGCATGCGTGCCAGGCCAAAGATTTTGCTTGCCAAAACATACGAGGAAGCCGTTTCGCTGTTCGAAAAATACCACCAGAACCTCTTGGGCGTAATTTCTGATATCAGCTATCCACGCAACAACCAGAAGGACACCGAAGCAGGAATCAGGTTTGCGCGCCATATCAGGCAGGCTGATAAGAATATTCCCATTTTATTACAATCCTCACAGGCCCGCGACGAAAACATCATCAACGAGCTACGTGCAGGTTTTATCCATAAATACTCCAAAACCCTGCTTGTAGAGCTTAAGAACTATATTCGGGAGAACTATGGGTTTGGTGATTTTATTTTCAAAGACCCGGCTACAGGCCTTGAGGAAGACCGGGCCAACAACCTTCATGTGCTGCAGGAAAAAATTGCACAGATCAGCTCGAAAAGCCTTGAGTTCCATATATCGAACAATCACTTTTCGCGATGGCTCAAAGCCAGGGCCTTGTTCTCTATTGCCCATATTTTTGCCGAAAAGAGCCGCGACGATTTTAACAACCTCGAAGAAATCCGGAGCTACCTGATCGATACCATTGCAAATTTCCGCCGCATGAAAGGTCGCGGAATCATTGCCAGCCGTTTCGACGATTACGCCGTATTCACCCGTTTGGGCGATGGACAACTCGGTGGTAAAGCCCGTGGATTGGCTTTTATCGACCTGGTTGTGAATAAGTACAAGATGATGAGCAAATGGGATGGGGTAACCGTAACCATTCCCCGAACAGTGGTTCTTACCACCGATATGTTCGACGAATTTATGGAGAAGAACGCTCTTTACGACTTTGCCCTATCAAATGCAAGTGATCAGGCCATTCTTGAAAGATTTACAGAGGCCCGGACCCCGCCACGATTAAGATCGTACGTAACCGACATTACCAGGTTGTTTTACACGCCACTTGCCATCAGGTCGAGCAGTTTGCTCGAGGATAGTCATTACCAACCATTTGCAGGCGTTTATTCCACTTACATGATCCCCAACAACCATACCGACCCCAACGTAAGGATCATGCAGCTTGAACAGGCCATCAAGAGCGTTTATGCATCTGTTTTCTATCGCGAAAGCAAAGCCTTTATAGCAGCCACTTCCAATGTGATTGACGAAGAGAAGATGGCCGTGGTAATTCAGGAAGTTTCAGGAAGAGCTTACGGAGATAAGTTCTATCCCGCCCTCTCGGGTGTGGCCCGTTCGATCAATTTTTACCCGATAGAGCCTGAGCGGTACGAAGACGGTGTGGCCAAAATCGCCTTTGGATTGGGAAAAACCATAGTGGAGGGCGGACTGGCTATCCGGTTTTCGCCGGCACACCCCGATAAGAGCATTCAACTTTCAAGCCCCGAATTTACCCTGCGCGACAGTCAGAAGGAATTTTACAGTCTGAATCTTGATCCAGAGAAATTTAAACCGAGCCTCGACGATGCGGCCAACCTCTTCAAACTCAGAATTACAGATGCCATTCCCGATGGCTCACTGAAATTCGTGGCTTCCACCTTTGATTACCAGGACAACATCGTGCGCGACGGCCTTTCAGATTCCGGCATTGTTGTAGTTTCTTACTCAGCCATACTCCGCTACAAGACCTTTCCATTGGCCGAAATCATCAGAAGCTTGCTTGAGATCGGTCAGAAGGAGATGAACAATCAGGTCGAGATTGAGTTTGCGGCCAACCTCGATGCACCCGAAGGCCAGAACAAAACATTCTACTTTTTGCAAATCAGACCTGTGGTGGAAGGTATTGAAAAACAAAAGGTAAAAATTGACACAAGCCGGCCCGAAAAAGCCATCATTCTAAGTTTTCAGGCCTTGGGCAACGGCAACATTGATAACCTCCGCGATCTGATTTATGTAAAACCATCCGCTTTTAACCCTGCCAATACAAAAGAAATAGCTGCCACCATCGAAAAGCTGAATGGAAGTTTTGTTGCCAGCGGAAAAAATTACATCCTGATTGGTCCAGGCAGGTGGGGTTCGTCAGATCCCTGGCTCGGCATTCCGGTAAAGTGGACACAGATTTCGGCTGCCAGGATCATTGTGGAATCCGGGTTGAAGGATTTCCAAATTGATCCCAGTCAGGGTACCCACTTTTTTCAAAACCTCACTTCTTTCAACGTCGGATATTTTACAATAAATCCACACTATCAGGAGGGCATTTACGATGTGGAATTTCTTGATAAAATCAATGCCGTTTTTGAAAACGAACACCTCCGGCATGTGCGTTTCGAAAGTCCCCTGGTCGTGAAAATTGACGGAAGCAAAAGAACAGGGATCATTTTAAAACCCGAAAAATAATTTTTTAATGAATTTTAAAGTTTAGAAATATTGCGGTTAATTTAGCCGAACACATTTGTTGTTATTTTATTAACAAATTCAGTCATAAATTTTAAATCAGTTAACCTATGGACTTAGAAAAAATCATGCTCGACCTGGAGAAAAAGAATCCCGGCCAGCCGGAATTCCTTCAGGCAGTAAAGGAGGTGCTTGAGTCGATCGAAGACGTAATCAAAGAAAATCCCAAGTACCAGGCGGCCAACATCATCGACAGGATTGTGGAGCCCGACAGGGTTATTTCCTTTAAGGTTGAATGGCTCGACGACAAAGGCAATGTAAACGTAAACCGTGGTTACCGCGTGCAATTCAACAACGCCATCGGGCCATATAAAGGCGGGTTGCGCTTTCACCCCAGTGTATCCCTTGGCAGTCTGAAGTTCTTGGGATTCGAGCAAACCTTTAAAAATTCCCTTACCACCCTTCCGATGGGTGGGGCTAAAGGTGGTAGCGACTTCAATCCTAAAGGAAAATCTAATGCTGAGGTTATGCGATTTTGCCATGCCTTTATGGCCGAATTGTACAGGTATATCGGACCGGATACCGATATTCCGGCAGGCGACATTGGCGTTGGTGGCCGCGAAATAGGTTACATGTATGGGATGTACAAAAAGATTGTAAACACCCACAACGGAGTTTTCACGGGTAAGGGACGCAACTGGGGCGGAAGCCTGATACGGCCTGAAGCTACAGGTTTCGGCACGGTATTTTTTGCCGAAGAGATGCTCAAAACCCGCGGCGAATCTATGAAAGGTAAGATTGTTGCCATTTCAGGTTTCGGGAATGT
>DATIKH010000045.1:0-12029 GCA_035477775.1 Bacteroidales bacterium
ATAAGGATTTATACTTTGCACTATCCTCGATTTTACGAAGTATTGGACTCGTTTAATTTAGCCAATCCCCATAATCCTCTTCTGTTTATTCAGGGTGTTTGGCTCGAAGAAGAACTTTACGACTATGCTTATGACCTAAAATGGCTTACGCCATCTTTCAGAGGCGAGATAAAAGAAAACATTGATGCCATACACGGCAACCGCTCCATTGCTCCCCGTTTAGGGAAGGCATTCGGAAATTTTACAACCGACGTATCGCGCTGGTGCCTGGCATTTATCATTGGAAGGGAAATACATGGAAAAGAAGTAAAAACGACCGATTCGATCCACGCGGGCATAAACAGGTTTATAGGCAACCATCTGGGAATAGAAAACGCCTCACCCTCGGAGGTTTGGGCAGCACAAATGTTGGATTATGCCTTAAGCCACCAGCAACTGCACTACAATACCCAAAGACCAATTAGTATATCGAGCTGGCCAACCCTGGACCCTTTGACACACCCTGAAGAGCAAAATCCCGATGAAGATTTGGCTCATATAGACCTTAGCAGATTGCAACTTTTGAATGCGCCTGCGGGTTTTTTTATCAGCTATCACGCATACCCGTATTATCCTGATTTTATCAGTTGGTCACCATCATTTCAGGGTTATTACGACGAGTTTGGCCCCAACTCCTATCTTGGGTATCTGAAAACGCTACGCAACCACTACAACAGGTTCCCTTTTATTATCGGAGAGTATGGTGTTCCCTCCAGTTGGGTCAATGGTCATTTTTCCACATCGGGAATGAACCATGGAGGCTTTGATGAGAAGGATCAAGGGCTAAACAACCTTCGAATACTAAATACTATAAGGAGTGCCGGTGCCGGTGGGGGAATACAATTCTCGTGGCTTGATGAGTGGTTTAAACGTACCTGGGTAGTCGATCAAACCGATGCCAATCCGGAAGACCGAGTACTATGGGGAAACAAATCCTCCCCTGAACAGAATTTTGGACTGGTCTCCTTTAGCAGAACCATCAAAAGGGATACCCTCGCCCGTTTTGCCCTCGGAAATTATATTACTCATATGGCTGCTGAGGTAGATTACTCCTATTTAAGTCTCGAAATCGGCCTGGATTACATTTTTGGCCTTCATGAAGAAATGTGGGTTGCTCTTGATACCTACAGTCCAATTTTAGGTGAAACTGTATTGCCAAACGGTGTGGTTTTACCACCCGGAACCCGGGCGGAATTTGCACTGCACATTACCAATCATTCAGCTAAACTGTATGTTACTTTTGCTTATGATGTGTTTAATATCTGGCACGGGTGGGAAGAACCCGGGCAGCTTTTTCGATCTACTCCAAGTAATGGCTCCCCCTGGAACTTGGTTAGAATAAGGACCAACCACCCATACAGGCAGGTACATTTTATAGGAAACTTACAGGTACGAAGCGATTTTCAGCCTCCGTCTACATTGGATGCAGTGGTAATTCGGGACAGAAGTATAAAAATTAACCTGCCCTGGAATTATATAAATTTTGTGGCCCCAAATCGCAGGGCTGTTATTCACGACACTCCATTGACCCGTAAGAGGGAAGACACCATTTCTGATGGAATTCAATTTTCGATAAGATACAGGAATACATGGTTTGCTCATAACCAAAGATTCACCTGGCAACCGTGGCACTATGTAAAAAACACTCCGGAAATGGAGCAATTAAAAAAGTCTTATTTTGTGTTTAAAGACAACCAATCGAGGTTCAATACCCGCGCAATTGCTTTCAGGGACAATTATCATTTTCAGACTTCAGCACCTGCATTTTTTATACCAGCCGAAAATGGTCTCCTACGAAACGACTTTGACCTCGACGGTAACACCTTAATAACCCTTGTATCGGAAAATCCCAAAAACGGAAGGATTGCCCTCAGACCTGATGGTTCTTTCACCTACATTCCCAACACCGGTTTCTATGGAACGGATTCACTCCGGTATGTGGTTTTTGATGGCAATTCATTGTCGGTGCCTAACTGGGTTACCCTGCGGGTTGACAGCCCTTTGACTGACGCACCAGATTTGCATGACCAATACCTCGGAAAGCTCCACTTGTATCCGAATCCGGCCTTTGATATTATATCAATCCGTAGTGCAGAACCAATAAATCAATTACATGTTTTCGACCTGAATGGCAGGTTGATTGAGGGCCATACAGTAAACCATGACCGTTTTCAGATTAATGTTTCGAATTATCAGCCCGGAGTTTATATAGTGATTGCCCGAACCAATCGTGGCAATGTCAGCGGGCGGTTCTTAAAAAGGTAATGGCAGTTTGCTCCTGAAATTTTGAAGTTTTAGCAGAAGCTTCATTTTTGCGGATTGCAAGGCATTCATGCAGTTTTGAGATCTCCCAGTACTGCATGCGACTTTGAAGCCGGGCAACGTTTTCTGAGGGTGAAGTGTTTGCTTTAATTTTGTCAGCACACCGAAACAGTTGTTTTCAACACTTTTATTTATTTGGCAAACCTAAAAAAAATAGCAAACCTTGGAGAAGAATATACGGCTGCTTACTAGAAGTTGCTGAAAATACTGAAGAAACCTTTCACCTAAAATTACTCTAATGTTGAATATACCCCTGAAAAAAGAAGGTGGCTCACCGTGCATTTTTTTCATATTTGCCATTACCTTCGCATAAATTTTTTCAGGATGACTGGTATGAACCTCCTACCACATGTCCTTTTAAGTGCCTTCATGAAACACATACCCAATGTTGTTACACTGATGAACCTGTTTCTGGGTTCCATCGCCGTTGTGCTTGCAATAAAAGGCCAACCTCAGATTGCTGCCATATTGATTGGCATTTGTGCTGTACTCGATTTTGCCGATGGTATGTTGGCTAGGCTGCTTAGTGGCCGGTCCGACCTCGGTGTTCAATTAGACAGCCTTGCCGACCTGATCAGTTTTGGTTTAGGGCCTTCGGCCATAATGTATCACTACCTTTCTATAGCTTCTCTGGGTTTGAATCAAAGCCTCCTAACCGCCTTACTGCCATATTCGGCATTTATAATGGCTGTATTTGCAGGATTAAGGCTGGCCATATTCAATCTCGATACCCGCCAATTGCAATCATTTATCGGATTGCCAACCCCGGCCAATGCCGGTTTTTTTGCTTCCATGCCTTTTGTTCTTGCATTTGCCAGCCAACAGGGTGTCATTTACAATGCTGTGTTGTCTTTTACCGAAAGCATTCCGGCCATGCTCATTGGCCTGCTGGTCTTTTCAGGATTGATGGTTTCGCCTCTGCCCATGTTCTCGCTCAAAATAAAGAACTTAAGTTGGCAGCAAAATAAGGTCAGATACATATTTATAGCATTGGTAGCCGGAACGCTTGCCATCGCTGGCCTTGAAGCTATAGCCCTGATTACCCTGCTGTATTTGGTTATTTCCCTGATACAATTCCTGCTTCAATTCAAAAACCAACCTTCGCATCGACCATGATCTACCGCGCCGAAATCAACATCATGCCCTTGAAAGCCCTTTTAGATCCACAGGGCAAAGCCATTACCAACAGTATGAAAAATATCGGTTTGCCCTCGATAACAAATGTAAGAATGGGAAAGCATATTACCCTCGAACTCGAGGCTGCCTCCAGCCAGGAAGCAAATGAAATGGTAGAAACTGCCTGCAAAAAACTCCTGGCAAACCCCATAATGGAATACTACGAATTCTGGGTTACCGAAATCACCTAAATTAAACCGGCAGCCATGGCCGAATTTCACGAAACGGGTAAACAAGGCGAACTCCTTGCATTAGGTCACCTGCAGAAAAACGGTTATACGATTCTTGAAACGAACTGGCAGAGCGGCCACAAGGAAATAGACATCATCGCAAGAATAGCCGACGTGGTGGTTTTTCTGGAAGTTAAAACCAGAAAAACAGCCTTTTTTGGCGAACCCGAAGAATTTGTTTCAAAAACAAAGCAGAAGCTATTGATTCAGGCGGCCAACCATTACTTGGCACAAAAGAAACTAGACCTCGAGGCCAGATTCGATATCATCAGCATTTTGTTTATGGGTGAGCAACACCGGATCAATCATATTCAGGATGCCTTCTACCCTACCATTTAGAGAGCGAAACTTCAACTTTTTTGGTTGAAAGGCCTTCAAAAAAATCATTTTCTAGACCCTCATTATGTGGAATTTAGCCACTAAAAAACAACTAAAAAAGTAGTTACTTAAGAGTTTAACCGCTAGGGGCGCAAAGCATTTCGCAAAGTTCGCTAGTTTTTTTCCATAGCGCTCTTTGCGATTTTTCCTTGCGTTCATTGCGGTAAAAAAACTCCTCATTATCGGACCATATAGTCTTTTATAGAAAAACTAAAAAAGTTGTTACATAAAAGAAAATTCAGCTCCTCAAACTCTTCTTAAGAATAATACGGAATGTTGTGCCTTTGTTAAGTTCAGATTTCTTCACAAAAAGGCGGCCCCCATGGTAGTTCTCAATAATTCGCTTGCTCAGCGACAGGCCTAAGCCCCACCCTTTTTGCTTGCTCGTAAATCCGGGAGTGAAAATGGTTTTATGGTAGCCCGGATGAATCCCCTTACCGGAATCACTTAGATCGATAATAACCTGTTTAGGCCGTTCCTCAATCAGGATCATAATGTTGCCCGATCCGTTCATTGCATCAATAGCGTTTTTCCATATGTTTTCAACGACCCACTCGTAAAGGTGGGTATTGAGCGGAGCCATGATGGTTTCGCCCGAAGAATTAAACTGTAACGAAACTTTTTGTGAAGTCCTGTTTTTCATATATTCAACGGCATCGCGGGTGGCCTGTACCACATTTACCTGATCAAGTCTGGCCGGGGAGCCGATTTTTGAAAAGCGCTCGGTGATGTTTTCAAGCCTCCTGATATCTTTGGTAATTTCCCGGAGGGTGTCATCATCTACTTCTTTCATCTTCAGGATTTCGAGCCATCCTACCAAAGAGGAAAGCGGGGTTCCAAGTTGATGGGCTGTTTCTTTCGACATGCCAACCCAAACGTGGTTTTGCTCTGCACGCCGCGCAGTGCTGAAAAGTATATAGGCAACCAATAAAAAAATACCGATCACAAGAAACTGCACAACAGGATAATACCTGAGTTGGGTAAGCAAAAAAGAATTGGCGTACAACACATGGCAGGTTCCAATACCCGGAAGTTGGATGATAATGGGCGGGTTCTTGTCGGCAAGAGATTCTATAACCTGCACCATTGCGGCAGAATCGGCCTCAGCAGGAATTTCGATATTTCCGTAGGCAATGATGCGGGTGTGGGCGCTATCGACGATAATTACCGGAACATGGGCCGAATTGACTACTACTTCCGAGATGAAAGAATGAATGAAATCGTCTAGGAGGTTGCGCAGCTCCGTGAAAACCCTCGAATCGCGATAATACAGGTATTGGGTTTCGATTCCGGGCACTTCAATGCCGGGAATGCGAATCGGTGGATATTCGGAAAAGTAATTTCTCAACTCATCGCTGAAGAAGGTAGGATTGCCTAATCCGGGATCAAGGTTCCTGTGGTCGATTACCTGGCCGGCTTTATCAACAATTATGATGGGGATGGTTGTATTGGATTTTATTATTTCAACCTCAAAGGCAAAATCAACATCTGCGGTTAATGGCATTTCCATAATCCTGCGGTTGGCCATTGCCCATAGTTCGACCCGCTTCCGCTCTTCATATTTTATTTCTTCGAAAAACCTTTCGGTGTAGCTTACCAGGCTGGCACGCTTCTGAACAGCATCGGCCCATAAGATTACCCGCTGCCTTTCGTCGGCCGCAATCCGTTTCACCAGGGTATCGGTAAAAAAAAGGGAAATGGCCACAATGAGACCGGCAAAAACCAGCAGCAACCATTTCCATCGTTGCATACCTGAATAAAAGCCCAGACCTGATATGAATTGAAAAGGACTCAAAATAGGTAATGTTCAATGTTATAAACGTAGCAAAAAATATGGTAGTATCAATGAAAAGGTCAAAAAATCACATCAGCAAACTCAATAAAAAGCAACATTAGTTAAGGCCAGGTAGGCTGGAATGCCATTCTTACTTAATTCGCCCAAAAAAAGTATTTAAACAGATATTTATAATGCTGAAATTGGGTCCGGTCTAAGAAGTGGTCAACCAAACAGCTATTTGGGCAAAAGCCCATATATTCATAACCAAACAGTACCCCAGCCTTAAGTGCGCGATACTAAAAGCTAAAGCAACAATGTACTTTAGCCCAAAATTATTGGCTTTTAGACTGGATTCATATATATTTGTCAAAATAATTTTGAGAGTGTCTTTTAAAACATCGGTGCCGAAAAAATATTCCATGCCAATTATCACTCTTTAACCATTAAAATTATTTATGGATGAAAAAATTTAAAATTGCTACGATTTCCGTTTTAATGCTATTTATTGGGCAGAATTTTAGTTTTTCTCAAGAATCGCCGGATAAAATGGCGGGTTTTGACAGATTTTCCGTTGGCCTCGGCCTCGGAGTTTTTACTCATTTCGGTGATGTTAAAAAAGAGGAGTTTTTCCCGGTAAGAGGGGAATTTTCAATAGGCGGAGGATTAAATCTGAACTATTTTCTGTCTCCCACATTTACACTGCGAACCCAATTTGCGCTTGGAGGCCTGAAAGGAGACGATGTAGTTGAAGGATACAGATTTGAGTCTAATCTTTGGGAAGCCAATTTGCAAGGGGTTGTTAGTCTGTCAAAACTTTTAGTCCCCCTATGGGCAGGAAATAAGCGCTTTGATATTTACGCAGCCACTGGAATTGGTATGGTGGGTTATAGAACTTTACTGTATAAGAACAATGTCCTTCATAGGGAGATTGGATATTCAGGAAATGGTACAGTAAAGGAGTCGAGAAAATTCAACATGTATGCTCCGCTATCCTTCGGAGTTCGTTACAATTTATCCCCTAGGATTGATGTTTTTTTTGAGAAAAGCACTTTGTTTACTACTACCGACAATCTTGACGGTTTAAATAGGCCTGGTTCAAATAACGATGCTTTTAATCGCACCAAAGCTGGAATTAAAATTAAATTGGGCCGAAACAATAGGCCTCTTGATTGGGAATCTCCAGTTGCATTTATGTTTCCCGGCTATGTTGAGCGCATGGATGTGCTTTCGCAAAGGATTGCGGCTCTTGAAAAAGAAGTGCAAGAGCACGACACAAGGGCTACCGTTGAAACACATAACAATGAAATTCAAAATTTAAAGACCCAAATAAGGACATTAGAACAAAACATAGACAAACTTCATCAAATCGTTTCAACAAAGGAGCAAGTAGTTAAACCAATGGGACACGAGCCTTCAGTGGTAGCATTATTAAGTGTTCACTTTAGTCTGAATAGCGCAAAAATTGATGAATTAAATTATGAGCGCATCGCAGCCGCCGCGAGGTTTCTTAAGGCAAACCCCGAAATGAAGCTCGAAATAGTTGGCCATGCTGACATTTCTGGCCCAGCTGTTTTCAACATGGCTCTTAGCGAAAGGAGGGCCAAAGCCGTATTCGACTTACTGGTCAATGACTTCTCTATTGATCCGGACAGGTTACAAGTAGCTTATAAAGGTGAAGACAACCCCTTTTCGAATCATAATTTGGGTATCAACCGCAGGGTAGATTTCAAGGTAATCCGAGACTAATTTTTATAGAAATTCATTGTACGAATCAGGGGGACAACCACCTCCTGATTCTTTTTTATTTTTTTGAAAACATATTTTCAATCATTGCGGCCTTTCTATCAGGCGATGATTTGAATAAGTTTTGACATCTTATGCATATATTGCTTCCAGGATTAAGCAACAAAAATCGTAATGACCTTAGAACTAAACAGGGCTTGCATAATAAGTAAAAACGGTAGATTCATAGTTTTTAAATTAGCAAAATGCTATATTTGACTAAAATTGGCAACCATTTCGACCATGTTAATGCCGGTACACAAAAAATATATCTTATTGATATGGACAACAAGTCTTTTGATTAGTCCATTAATAGGTTTTTCTCATGTTTCGCTTCATGTAACACACTATGATGCCTCCCCGATAGGTGCGGGCAACCAGAACTGGGCTATTGAAGTTGACGAAAATGGAAATCTCTTTGCAGGCAATACCAATGGCCTGTTGACTCTCAGAGGCACAGAGTTCAGGCTGTACCCAATGCCACTCAGAACACCCGTAAGGGCAGTGAGGCTCATCGACGGTAAAATCTATGCTGGTTCATTTGAAGAACTGGGTTATTGGCAAAAAAATTCTTATGGCAACCTGGTTTTTCATTCCCTTTTAAACCGTCTTGGCCGCATCAACATTACAGGTGAGGAATTCTGGAGAATTGAAGAGATGGGTGGAGCCATATATTTTCAAAGCTTTGGCATGTTGCTTCGTTACCATAATGGCAAGTTTATGGAAATTGAACTTCCCGGGCCAATGCTATTTCTGCTTAAGACCAACGGAAAGCTGTTTATACAGGAAATTGATGGAGGCTTGTTCGAGGTTCTTGACAACGAATTGGTACCGGTTGCAGGAAGCGAAATCTTTGGTCAAACTGAAATTAAAGCGCTGTTTACCCTACCTGGCAACAAGCTTTTGGCAGGAACAAGCTCGGAAGGGATGTTTATTTTCGACGGAACCTCATGGAAAAATTGGAATAATCAAGCCGAAAAGCAGTTACGCGACTATCAGCTCAACAATGGGATTTTGATTGAAAACCGCCTGATCATCGGAACCATATTGAAGGGAGTACTCATATTGGATACTGCAGGAAACCTTTTAAGGCACCTTCATGCCGGAAATTCCCTTCAAAACAACACCGTACTTGCCCTGCAAGCCGATCTCCAAAACAATTTCTGGATCGGAATGGATATCGGACTCGATTATGTTGCATTAAACAGCCCGGTAGAATCTTTTGTGAGAACACTTCCCAACCTTGGCACAGTTTACGATGCAGCCCTTTTTGAAAACAAACTTTACATCGGTACCAATCAGGGTTTGTTTTATTTTGAAAAAGATTTGTCAGGTGCCATTACAGGTGGAACTTTAATACCGGGCAGCCAGGGTCAGGTATGGTTTCTGGAAGAAATTGACGGCCGCCTTTACTGCGGACACAACGATGGCACTTTTTGGGTTGACAACAACAGGCTGACCCTGGTTGGCGATTTAAAGGGTGGGTTTAATCTGAAAAGACTCCCCTTATCTTATGGGAATTTTATGGTTCAGGGCACCTACTACAGCCTGATAGTGTATCGGAATGCAGGAAATGTTTGGCGGCAGAGTCATGTTTTGGAAGGATTTGGATGGCCGGCGCGATTCCTGGAGGTTGACCACCTGGGAAACATCTGGTTAGGACATACGCTTACCGGGATTCACAAAATACAGCCTTCATCCGATCTGACGGAAGTTATCTCTTCCCGAAGAATTGGAAGCGAGTCGGGGCTCTTCAGCCCTACAAACAGGGTGTTTATGGTTGATAACCGCATTGTCGTTCTGACCGGAGAGAACATTCTGCAATGGAATCCTGTTGAGAACAAGTTCATTCCATTCGACGACATCATTGCTCAACTTGACGGATTTGTAAGTTCCAACATGATCGTTAGTGCCGGCCAAAACCAATATTGGTTTTTTAAACCCGGCGAGGCAGCACTGTTTCATATCAGATTTGGAAGCGCAAGGCTAGTTTACAGGATTTTACCACAGATGTTCGACTTTAACCTGGTAAGTGGCTATGAAAACATCGTTGCCTTAAACGATTCATTACATCTGATTTGTCAGGTTGATGGGTTCTCGATACTCAACCTCAATCAGTTGACCAGACTGCCGCCTGTCGGAGGCCAGCCAACGCTGTCCGAATTGACTCACTGGCGCCGAATTGCCAAGAAAGTTCCATTGACAATGGGCTGGGAAGGAATTAAACGTTTAGACCGGGGATTCAACAATGTCACCATAAGTTTTTTTGCTTTACGGGCAGGTGGTAACAGGGCTTTTTTTCAATATAAACTATCTGGCATTGATAATGACTGGTCAGCCTGGACCAGCAGCACTTCCATTACCTACCATAGGCTTCCGCCGGGAAATTACACATTTTATGTGCGGTCTATTGACAATTCCGGCATATATACACCTTTCTCGCAGGTTTCATTCCGCATTAGGGCACCTTGGTTTCTATCGGCTTATGCATACTTTTTTTATGCTTTGGCCGTGTTTGTGGTATCCTGGCTTCTCCGACTAAGGTTCCTTCGAAGTCAATTCAAGAAGAAAGAAGAAGAGTTAAAGGCTCAGCAACTGGAAGCCCTCAGACAAAAGGAATATGCCGAGAATGAACTGATCAGCATGGCGAATGAAAAACTCCAGGCTGAAGTCGAATTTAAAAATGCCCAATTGGCAAACAGCACCATGGCAATTATCAGAAAGAACGAACTCCTGGGCGACATTCAGAAAGAACTCGACTTTCAAAAAGAAGAACTTGGCCGTACTGTTCCGAAAAAATATTTTGCTCGCCTACAAAAGTTAATTGACAGCAGTTTTCAAAGCGATCAGGACTGGGAACAGTTTGAAAAACTGTTTTACCAGGCTCACGAGAATTTTTTTCAACGGCTCAAAAGCCAGTATCCCGACCTTACACCAAGTGACCTGAGGCTTTGTGCCTACCTCAGGCTAAACCTTTCTACAAAAGAAATAGCTCCTTTGCTCAATATATCGGTACGCGGTGTTGAAGAAAGGCGATACCGGCTCAGAAAAAGAATGAATTTATCGCTCGACCATAACCTTACAGAGTACATTTTGGCCTTTTGAAAGGCTGGTTTTTTTATCTAAGTTTTTACAGAATTATTATATTTGCATAAACCACTAAATCAATATTATATGCTCTTATGGAAATTGTACAGAAAAAATTTGAAAGTTGGTCTATTACCTCTTTTACAAGAATATAGGTGTGGGGGTAAATTAATTGAATTTCCCTACTACTGCCCGGATACAAATCAATAGTTCCTTTTTGTTTAACCACTTAACTAAAACTCTTATGATTAAAAATCTGTTTAAAAGACAAACTGCCCTTCTGCTTGGAATGCTTTTGGTTCCAGCATTGGTGTTTACCTCGTGCGGCGATGAAGACGAAAATGGCGTTGCTGGCCTAATTGATCCCAACACCATTGCCACAGCAGACCTAGTAGCTCATTGGCCATTCGATCGCTCAGCGGTGGAGAGAATTGCCAACCTATCTCCTACTACCAGCCCAGGGGTTACGTATATACCCGCGCGTCGCAATCAGGCCTTTCAAGGCGCTGCAAACGCGCACCTTTCGTATGCGCTACCCGCAGGAAGCCCGCTGAGAAACCTGACTTCCTTCACTGTTTCATTCTGGCTGAGGTCTCCTTTGGTGACCGGAGACCCTGAACCTACAATTTTCGAAATAGGCAGCTCTACCGACCTTTTCTGGGGCAACCTTAAAGTTCATCTCCATCGCCTACCTGCTACAGCCGACTCGCTGAACATCAGAACTTATTTCCGTAAGCATGGAGCTACATGGGCAGGCCAGTTTACCGGATTTTCGCACCCAAGCTTTGCAATTAACCGCTGGTTGTACATTACCTTGACTTACAACGAAACCACATCGAAGTTTGAAATGTTTCTCAACGGGGCAAAAGTAACCACCAATCCTGGTGTTGAAGATCGCTGGCAAGGCCCAGCGGATGTGACCCCGCGTCTCCCGCTTGGACCACTGGCTTTTCATAACCCAGATGTGATCAATTTTGGTGCCTGGCGCCCCAGACTGGCCACACCTCCAGCAACTGATCCTTGGATGGGATGGTTTATGGGCAATGTAGATGAGTTCCGCGTTTTCGACAGGGCTCTAACTCCTGCCGAAGTAAAATCGCTCTACGACGCAGAAGTATCTCAAATCACAAATTAATAAAGCCTTTAAAACGGGAGCAGTACCCTGTATTGCTCCCGTTACAAATCCCTGCCTTTGTAATGAAAATTGTTTTGATTGTTGTGTCCTTTCTGATGGCTGT
>DATIKH010000046.1:0-3136 GCA_035477775.1 Bacteroidales bacterium
TGGAAAAATGAACCACGACGGCTACGATTCGCACATTCCCAGCGTTTTCGATTTTGCCCTTTACGATGCCATCGGGCTGGCCTTCGAAGAAACAGCCCCGGGCTGGTCATCAGGACTTATGCGCCTTTACGATGTGCAGTCTTTGGATTTCCTCTATGCCAACCCCTTCAACCTGGTCATCTTTGGCGACAACCACGATACCGACCGGTTTTTTACCAGGATAGGACAGGACACAAGGAATTTGAAAATGGCCATTACCTTCTTGCTGACTACCAGGGGCATTCCGCAAATTTATACCGGCACCGAACTGCTCAAAACTGCCTACGAACATGATGGGCATGGTATCATGCGCTCGCCGTTCCCCGGCGGATGGCCCAGCGACACCCTGAATGCCTTCACCCCTCAGGGACGCACCGAACAGCAAAACCTGATACATAACTACCTGCGCATGCACCTCAACTTCAGGAAAAACAACCCTGCATTGCACTTTGGAGATTTAATACAATTTGTTCCGGAGAACAATGTGTTTGTTTATTTCCGCATTGAAGGCGACAACCGCATCATGGTGGTAATCAACAACAACGAAGCCGAAACCCGTGTTAACCTTGGCCGCTTCCGCGAAGGAATCGGAAATACCACACAGGCTCAGGAGTTTATGACCGGAAAGGTGCTAAACAATCTCGATGTATTGACCATGCCGGCCAAAACCGCACAGGTGTTCCTTTTGTTTGATTAAGTCCAGCAGGACTGCGTAACATTTACCGCTCGTTTCGGCTCCGCTCAACGGGCGGTAAATGTTCCCTTTAGATTGCCTCATCAATTCTTTGAAACCCCTCAAAATAAACTAACTTTACAGGATGGTGCCAATTGCCATCCTGTAACTTTTGGCCACTAATTACCAAATCGGGCAATGAACACTCCAATTAATTTTAGCCGGTGGAGCAACTTAAATCATAAAAAAAATTAAAAAACGGTTTGAAGGGTAGTCTATGAATTTAAACATCTAAATAAATACATATTTTTGCAAACCGATTTATTTGCTATCATCTTTAAGAGTGTCATTAAAATACCAAACCGTAAAAAATGAACAAACTTGTTATTCTTGGCGCCGGAACCGGCGGTACACTTATAGCCAACAAGCTCAGAAAAAAGCTGAGCCGGGCGGAGTGGGAAATAACCCTTGTTGATAAAGAGCCTGAGCACTATTACCAGCCGGGCTTTCTGTTTATACCCTTTGGAATTTACCAAAGCAGCCAGGTGGTAAAGCCAAAAAGTCGTTTTATACCCAATGGAGTCAGATATATTGAAGCAGCGATCGAACGGGTAGCGCCCGAAAGCAACGAAGTGTTTCTGGCCGGTGGCGTAAACTTAAAGTACGACTACCTGATCATTGCCACCGGCACCGACATAGTACCTTCCGAAACCCCCGGCCTCGACGGTAAGGAATGGCACAAAAGCATTTTCGATTTTTACACCCTCAAGGGAGCAGAATCATTGAGCAGGGCCATCGAAGGCTTCACTGGTGGCAACTTTGTGGTAAGCCTTGTTGAGTTGCCCTTTAAATGTCCGGTAGCACCTTTGGAATTTGCCTTTCTGGCCGACTCCTATTTCACAAAGAAAGGCATTAGGGAACAGGTGAATATTTCTTATGTAACCCCGCTCTCGGGGGCATTTACCAAGCCAAAGGCCACCAAGATGCTTGGCGACCTGATGAAGGAAAAGAACATCACTTTGATTCCGGATTTTAACATTGAGGAGGTTGACAACGATTCAAAAAAGCTTGTTTCGTACGATGGCCGCGAAGTGCCATTCGATTTGCTCACCATTGTGCCGGTAAACATGGGCGCTGAATACATTGGCCGGAGCGGCATGGGCGACGACCTGAACTTTGTTCCAACCAACAAGCACACCCTGCAATCGGAAAAATGGGATAATGTTTTTGTTCTGGGCGATGCTGCCAATATCCCCACTTCAAAAGCCGGATCGGTGGTGCATTTTGCCGCCGAAATTCTCTACGAAAACTTCTTATCGGCCATTAAGGGAAAACCCCTGCAGGCGAAGTTCGACGGCCACGCCAACTGTTTTATCATTACCGCAATCGGCGAGGGCACACTCATTGATTTCAATTACGATGTGGAACCCCTGCCGGGCACCTTTCCGCTGCCTGTTATTGGCCCCATGAAGCTGCTCAAGGTAAACAGGCTCAACTACTGGGGAAAAATGGCCTTTAAGTGGGCTTACTGGAACCTGTTGATCAAAGGCAGGCACATGCCAATAAGCACCAGCATGTCGATGGTTGGAAAGCGAACAGCCTAAAATCCGGTGGTAATTAAGTATCGGAATTTCAAGAACCTTTTTAAAAACAAAAAACTCATATTCACATGGCACAAAAAACTTACGCAGGTATCGCCGTTGATGTAAACGATGAAGGATACCTTACCAATGCTGGCAGTTGGACAAATGAAATCGCTGTAGCGATAGCGCAGGAAGAAGACATTGTTCTTACAGAGAAGCATTTTGCAGTTCTTTACTTTATCAGGCAAAAAACTGCTGTGGGAGAAGCACTTTCGTTGCGTTCGATCGGCAAATCGGGCATTGTTGATGCCAAACAGTTTTACGAGCTGTTTCCGGGCGCACCTTTGAAAAAAGCCAGCCGGATTGCCGGAATTCCCAAACCAAGCAGTTGTGTTTAACCAGAAAAAACTTAGAAAATGAAAAAGAACGTGGAGCATCCGGTAAAAAAAGTGATGATAATTTGCGCCAAGGCCAATCTCGAAGATGTGTATGCAGCCTTGGTGATGGCCAATGGGGCGGTGATGGAAGGCATTGAGGCCAAGGTGTTTTTCACCTTTTTTGGCTTGGATGCCATTACCAAAAAACGCATGAAAAACCTGCATACGGCCACTGTTGGCAATCCGGGCATGCGCATGCCCAACGGCATGCCGTTCCCAACCCTGCTTGGCGCACTGCCGGGGGTGGAAGCCGGCGTTTCGGCCATGATGCGCAGCCAGATGGACAAGCTTGACATTCCGCCGGTCGATGAGTTTCTCGAGCTGATCATTGCCGGCGGCGGCGAAATTTATGCCTGCAAACTGGCCGTAGAAATGTTCAAACTGAAAAGGGAAGATTTCTCGGA